>CAYODW010000048.1:0-19232 GCA_964402865.1 uncultured Desulfonema sp.
AAGCCATACCCTTTTTTGTTACTGAACCACTTTACAATTCCGTTTGCCAAAATACTAATCTCCTTGAAAAATGTTGCTCTCTTCCGACCCGGTACATAAGCCTTGTAAGAAACCGTTCCCTAAAGGCCTTGTGTTGCTGCCGGAAAAATTAATTGGGAGGTATAATAATATGGGTTTCAAAAAACGTCAAGGGGAAAAATGACGGCTTCGTAAAAAGCTAATTTATACCGGATGAAAACTAAATATTATACCGGGAAAAGACGGCTTCCAGAAAGCGGGATTTTATCTGTTTGGATGCTATTGCTCTTTTAATCGGCGGGAGTTTAAGGATTGTTTTAAGCACAGATGAGAAAGCCCTGTGGCTTGAAAGAACTTTATTGTCAAACAACAGATCATGCAGATTCCCCCGCTCTATTGCCATAACAACGGTGCGGTGAACGGTGTTGTAGGGCGGTATGACTCTGATACTGCGATGCGCAAGGTATATGGTCCCTGAAGGGCAAACCTTTTTGCATAACCCGCAGCCAAGGCAGATTTCTTCATTTATATAAGCCTTTGATAATTTCGGATGCTCAATATTGCCTGTAGAGACAAGCCCGATTGCGCCTACGGGGCACACATCAACGCATTTGCCGCAACCCGTACAGTTATCGTCCCTGATTTTAGGCAAATAATTTGTAGTATGAACCGGATGTTCCATTCCAAACCGGCGCGCTACTATCATTCCTTCACAGCAGCATGAACAGCAGTTACATATAAAATTTACCCTCTTTCTGACATTTTCCCCAAACTGGACAAGATTCAGTTCATATGCCTTCTGAAGCAGTTCCATGCATTCCGGTATATCAACCTTGCGGGCAAAACCGTGCTTGATAAGGGATGCAGCCGAAGTGTTGAATGTCATGCAAATTTCAAGGGGAGCTTCGCAGGCCCGGCCCACGTGTCGCATTTTATGACGGCAGTAGCAGAAGCTTATCCCGATATGTGAAGCTGTTTTTATAACTTCACTTGCTCTTTCGTAATCAAGAACGTGCAACTCATATGAATCGTCAAGAGCAGGTTCATTGATGAAAACCCTTCCTATCTGGGTTTCACCCTGCAGAAAGAGAGACCTGATAAAATTATCCTCGACGTTAATATATTCATACATTAATTCACTCAGGAGCTTCTGGTTTAAATCGTTTCTTATTCTCATCATTGAGAATTCGAAAAAACCGGCCATTGGAGGAGGCAGAACGTAAAACTGACTTCCGTTATGATTATAATCGATAAGTATAGCGCGCTCTGAAAGCCCATCGAGTATTTTATGACTGGAAGTTAAGTTAAGCTTCCAGATTGCTGAGGCCTTTTCGGAGGTAAAAGGCTTTACGGGAAGAAGAGAAACAAGCCCTGCCTCTTTTTCGGAAAAAAGAATTTCAAGAATTTTGTAAAGAAGATGAGAGGACGGAGCGCCCTGAGGAAACCGGTTAAGCCTTTCGATTAGCCTGGTGTAATTGGTATTGATCAAATGGTGTGACATGGGGATTTCCCCCTTCAATATCGTTTTCCGTCTTTACCGAACATAGGAACGAACAGAACTGGGATAATCTTTTTTTTCTTTATTTCTCCTTTTTCTTTTGTCAAAAGCACAAGCTCCTGGCTATGGTTTTCTCCCACCGGGATTACCATCTTGCCGCCTTCTGCAAGCTGATCTTTTAATGGCTCAGGAATGTGAGTAGGTGAGCAGGTTACGATAATTGCATCAAACGGGCTGTACTCTCTCCATCCCTGGTAACCGTCTCCGATTTTTACCATGACATTATTATAGCCCGCTTCCGACAGTTGTTTTTCAGCTCTTTTCCCCAGCGAATCAATTATTTCTATAGTGTAAACATTTTTAAAAAGTTCTCCCAGCACGGCTGCCTGGTATCCTGAGCCTGTTCCTATTTCTAGCACCTTCTTTGTACCGTCCGGGTTTAACACCTCTGTCATCAGAGCGACAATGTATGGCTGTGATATTGTTTGGCCTTCTCCTATGGGAAGGGGATAATCATCATACGCCCGGCTGCGGTATTCCTTGGGAACGAATTTATGCCTCTCCACCTTGAGCAAGGCTTTCAACACTTTTTTGTTGCTGATTCCCCTTGCTTCGATCTGTTCGGACACCATCAGTTCGCGCAGTTTTATGTAATCCGGAGCAGCAGGCTCACCGGCGCATGCAGAAATTGCATATAACAGCAATGATGCGAAGATGAAAAATAATCGACATGGAGAGAAAGATATAAATCTCTTTATGAAGTCAATGCACTGATATACCATGATATAATTTCCAAACCGAAAAAAATATAGAGTATTGTGCCGATAGAAAGAAAGGGGCCGAAAGGTACGGCCAGTTTCATTCCTTTTTGAGTTTTAAGCATTACCGCGATCCCTGAAATTGTTCCTGCGGCAGATGCGGCAAAAATTGTAAAGAGAACTCCTTTTAATCCGATAAAAGCGCCGATCATGGCAAGGAGTTTTATATCACCGCCCCCCATCCCCTCTTTTTTTGTAATAAGATTATATATCCATGCTACGGCTAAAAGACTTCCTCCTCCTGCAAGAATTCCGATAAGTGATTCTTTCCAGCTTATGGAAGGAATCAGAAAAGAGGCCATCAGAAAGCCTATTGGAATACCCGGTAATGAAATGACGTCGGGTATTATACGGTGATCGATATCGATGAAGGTTATGACAATCAGAGCGGATATAAATGTAAAATAGGCTAATCCTTCATATGAAAGGCCGAATTTCATAAAAAGAGCAAGCGCAGTTAATCCGCTTATCAGTTCCACGAGAGGATAGCGGAAAGGGATCGGCATTTTACATTTCCGGCATTTTCCTCCAAGAAAAAAATAGCTTATGACCGGTATGTTGTCATAATATTTTATGCCGCTGTTGCAACCGGGACACTTTGAGCCCGGACGGACAATCGATTTTGATGCTGGAATTCTGAATATGCAAACATTAAGAAAACTTCCGATGGTAAGACCGAAAACAAATATTAGTATGTGGATAGTATAATCTGGCATTTCAAACCTTTCCAGGCTTCTCAAGTGGTATTGCAGCAAGCTGCATGTAATTCAAAATGTTGTAAATAAAAAAAATATAAATTAAATTATTATAACTTATGCATATTGAATAAATAAATCAAGATTGATATTGTCAAATTGAAACGATGTCTTATATTCTGCCCTTATTGTTATAAAAAAGGAAAGCCGGTTTTATTACGGCAATAACTATATAAAGATAAACCCGTAAAAATTTGAAATTCAGACGGCAAAGTAAAAATCTCATTATGCAAGGCGCACGAATCTTGAGGAATGAAGATTACTTACTGGTACGCTGCAATGACGAAAGATGAAGTGCAACAAAGCAGAATGACTTTTTACGAAGCCGTCATATACTGGAGATAAAATGGCCGAAACTGACAAGGATGATCTTATAAATATTATTGAAGAGGATGAAAAGGATGCAAAACTTCCTGAAATTATGCCTCTTATGCCTGTCCGGGATGTCGTAATCTTTACGGATATGCTTTTGCCTCTTTTTGTAGGCCGTGAAAAGTCGGTCAGGGCCGTTGAAGAAGCAGTCAGAAAAGACGGGTTTTTGTTTCTTGTTACACAAAAAGATCCTAACGTTGAAAATCCGAATGAGGATGAAATATACAGAATCGGAACTGTCGGCAGGGTATTGAGAATGCTTAAGCTTCCCGACGGGCGCGTCAAGGCACTTGTGCAGGGTATCGCAAAAGCCAGAATTGCCGATTTTGTGAGGCGAAAATCAGTTTACCGGGTTAAAATCGAAAAGATAACAGAGGAATCTATCAAGGAAATAACCCTTGAGATCGAAGCTCTCATGAGGAATGTACGTGAGCATTCGGAGAAGATACTTGCTTTCCGCGGTGAGTTAACCGGTGATGTCGGCACCATACTCGAAGAGATAAATGATCCGGGAAAACTGGCGGACCTTGTCGCGTCAAACCTCAGGTTGAAAATCGACGAATCCCAGCAACTGCTTGAACTGATTGATCCTGTCGATCGCCTCAAAAAGGTAAATGAGCTCTTATCCAGAGAGGTTCAGCTTTCGGCAATGCAGGCCAAGATACAGTCCGATGTGAAGGATGAAATTTCAAAAAACCAGCGGGATTACTATCTGAGGGAACAGATGAGAGCCATTCACAGAGAGCTTGGCGAGCAGGATGAAAAATCCCAGGAGATTCAGGAATACAGGAAAAAGATAAAACGGGCCAAAATGGCCAAAGAAGCCGAAAAAGAGGCTGCAAAACAGCTTAAGCGTCTTGAGATGATGCATCCGGATTCTGCCGAGGCTTCTGTTGTGCGGACATATCTTGACTGGCTTGTTGAACTCCCATGGAGCAGGTCAACAAAGGATGTTATAAATATCAAAAATGCGAAAAAGATTCTTGATACGGATCATTACGGTCTTAACAATATCAAGGATCGCATTCTTGAATACTTAAGCGTGAGAAAACTGAATGCAAAGATGAAAGGCCCGATTCTCTGTTTTGTCGGACCTCCCGGAGTCGGAAAAACATCCCTTGGAAAAGCTATCGCCAAAGCTATGAAACGGAAATTCATACGGATATCTCTTGGTGGAATCAGGGATGAAGCTGAAATAAGAGGGCACCGGCGCACATATATCGGGGCTCTTCCAGGGCGTATCCTTGAAGGTTTGAAACAGTGCGGTTCCAACAATCCTGTCTTTATGATGGATGAGATAGACAAGGTAGGGGCGGATTTTCGCGGAGATCCTTCCGCTGCGCTTCTGGAAGCCCTTGATCCGGAACAGAACTTTGCCTTCAGTGATCATTATTTAAATCTTCCTTTTGACCTTTCCAGGGTTATGTTTATTCTTACCGCGAATCTGACGGATACAATACCGTCCGCCCTTCTTGACAGGATGGAGGTTATCAATCTTTCAGGTTATACCGAGGAAGAGAAGAAAATAATTGCGGAAACATATCTTCTTCCCCGCCAGATAAAGGAAAATGGTATCAGCGCAAAAAAAATGATTATCAGCAGCGAGGCGATGCGCCAGATAATAACCGAATATACTTCTGAAGCCGGATTGAGGAATCTTGAGAGAGAGATAGGAACGATTTCCCGCAAGCTGGCCAGAAAAATAGCTGAAGGCGAAAAGGGACCTTTTCATATTTCTAAAAGCAACCTGCAAAAATATCTTGGGGTTCCGAAGTTCATTGCCGAAATGGATCAGGAAGAGAGCCAGATAGGTCTTTCCACCGGCCTTGCCTGGACACAGGTTGGAGGGGAAGTCCTCTATGTTGAAGCAACCCTGATCCAGGGTAAGGGAGAGCTGATAATAACAGGACAGCTTGGTGAAGTTATGCAGGAGTCTGCGAGGGCTGCCGTAAGCTATGCCCGGGCGCACCTCTCTTTTTTCGGCCTGGAGGAAAATTTTTTTGAAAATACAGATGTCCATATTCATGTTCCCGCCGGAGCGATTCCCAAAGACGGTCCATCTGCCGGTATAGCAATGGCAACGGCTCTTATTTCTGTCCTGACTAATAAGCCCGTGAACAAATATGTCGCAATGACCGGAGAGATTACCCTGAGAGGAAGAGTTCTTCCGATAGGAGGATTGAAAGAAAAGGCGCTGGGTGCTTTGAGGGCCGGAATCAAAACAATAATAATTCCTGAAAAAAACATGAAAGATCTGACTGAGATCCCCGCGAATGTCAAACGGAAAATCAAGTTTATAATGGTTAAGAACATGAAAGAGGTTCTCCCGATAGCTATTGATGGTTATAAGACAAATGAGAAGAAATAACCAGTGATCCTGCAATGAAAATACTCGCTGTTGACACATCTTCAAGAAGCTGCAGCGTTGCTGTGGTTAAAAATAATAACCTTCTTGCGGAAATAATAAAGGAATATGATGAAACGCATTCAAGACACCTTATGGATATGATAAAAAAGGCGCTTGAATTGTCCGGCCTGGTTCCTTTTGATATTGATTGTTTTGCTGTTACTAAAGGACCGGGAAGCTTTACAGGCCTTAGAATAGGAATAAGCTCTGTCAAAGGTCTTGCTGCCGCGACCGGAAAACCTTTAGCCGGGATATCAACTCTTGATGCCCTGGCAGCCCAGGTGCTCCCGACCTCATATCTGATCTGTTCAGTAATTGATGCAAGAAAGGGAGAGGTCTATTCTTCCAGATACAGGTTTATAGACGGCTTGATTCAAAAGGAGATGAAGGAAGAGGCATTACTTCCGGATAAAGCAGCGGATGGAATCGGAGAACCCTCTATATTTATCGGTGATGGCGCAAGTTTGTACCGCAATATCATTGAAAAAAAATTAGGAAATCTTGCTCATTTCCCTCCGCCCTTTTTTAATGTTATAAGGGCTTCTACAGTTGCTTTCATGGGCATTAAAAAGTTTGAAAATAATGATACGGTGGATGCCGCGCTCTTTGCGCCTCATTATATCAGAAAATCGGATGTTAAATGAAAAGGCTTGAAGCGTGAGGTAAGAGGCGAAAGGCGTGAGGCGTGAGGCGAAAGCCGGATGTCGGATATCGAAGAGTGGGCAAATATTAAGTAATCAGTAATCAGGTATCAGTAACCACGAACCACGAACGAAGTGCGGTTTTAATTGCCTTGACACATAATGGATTTATTAATAAAAATTGTAAGTTTTTAAACAGATGAATTTATTTGGAGGACTTGAATGGACTACAAGAAAACGCTTAATCTTCCGGTGACTGAATTTGCCATGAAGGCAAATCTGGCTGTAAGGGAGCCATTGATGTTAAGCTCATGGGAAGATATCCGCTTATATGAAAAGGTCAGAGAAGCCTCGAAAAAACGCGAATTGTTTATTCTCCACGACGGCCCCCCTTATGCAAACGGGAATATTCATATCGGAACCGCGCTTAACAAAATACTTAAGGATATCGTTGTTCGCAGCAGGCAGATGTCTGATTATAATGCCGTATATGTTCCGGGATGGGACTGCCATGGGCTTCCCATAGAACACAATGTTGATAAGGAACTCGGCGTGGAAGGCAAAAAATATTCACAGGCGGAAATAAGAAAGTTTTGCCGCCGGTATGCAGAAAAGTATATCGATATTCAGCGCGAAGAATTCAAAAGACTTGGTGTTCTGGGTGAATGGGATAATCCTTATCTGACAATGAATTATGAATATGAAGCTATAATTGCCCGAGAATGCGCCAAGTTTGCTCTGGAGGGCAGCCTTTACAGGAGCAAAAAACCGATACACTGGTGCTGCAGCTGTAAAACAGCTCTTGCTGAAGCAGAGATAGAATACAAAGATGATACATCTCCTTCTGTTTTTATCAAGTTCCCCATGATTGATGATATTTCAAAGGAGATCCCGCAACTCTCCGGCAAAAAAATATACGTGGTAATTTGGA
Organism: uncultured Desulfonema sp.; assembly: GCA_964402865.1. Lineage (GTDB taxonomy): Bacteria > Desulfobacterota > Desulfobacteria > Desulfobacterales > RPRI01 > RPRI01. The sequence goes on from CAYODW010000048.1 coordinate 7,441, forward strand.
CCACAACACCATGGACTATTCCCGCGAATCTTGCCATAGCCCTTCATCCTGATTTCAGGTATGCGGCTGTCGATAACGGTAACGAGGAGGTTTTTATCCTTGCCGATGATCTTGCCGCACGCTGCATGAAATATTTCGGATTTTCAGACTGGAAGGTGCTTGCAGAAATCAGCGCCGGGAAACTCGAAAAGAAACGATGCAGGCATCCGCTTTACAGCAGGGATTCGGTTATTATTCTTGGGAATCATGTGACACTTGAGGCCGGCACAGGATGTGTCCACACTGCTCCGGGGCATGGCCGTGAGGATTATGAAGTTGGCCTTCAGTATGGTCTTGATACATATTCGCCTGTCGATGACAACGGCTGTTTTACAAATGATGTGGAGTATTTTGAGGGAAAGTTCGTTTTCAAGGCTAATAAAGATATTGTTCTGAAACTTAAGGAATCAGGCTCCATTGTTGCGGAGGAGACAATTACACATTCTTATCCTCACTGCTGGCGATGCAAACAGCCTGTTATTTTCAGGGCGACTCCCCAGTGGTTTATTTCAATGGATAAAACCGGATTGAGGAAGAGGGCGCTTGAAGAGATAGACAATGTGAATTGGGTTCCCCACTGGGGAAGAGAAAGAATTTACGGCATGATTGAAAACAGGCCGGACTGGTGCGTTTCTAGGCAGCGCGCATGGGGAGTCCCGATAGCTGTTTTTTTCTGCGATAAATGCGAAACTCTTCATATAAATCAAAAAATAGTCGATCACGTATTCGAGCTTTTTAAGATCCATGGCGCCGATATATGGTTTGAAAAAGACGCAAGCGAGCTCATTCTGAAGGGGAGTGTTTGTGAAAAATGCGGAAATACGACGTTCAGAAAGGAGACGGACATTCTGGATGTCTGGTTTGATTCGGGTGTCAGCCACGCCGCAGTGCTTGAAGAGCGTCATGATTTGAAATGGCCTGCAGACCTTTATCTTGAAGGAAGCGACCAGCACAGAGGCTGGTTTCACAGCTCCCTTCTTACTGCAGTGGGGACAAGGGGAAAGGCTCCCTACAAATCGGTTTTGACCCATGGGTTTGTGGTGGATGCGGACGGGAAAAAGATGTCCAAATCTGTCGGAAATGTAATAGCTCCAAAGAAAGTGATCGACAAATACGGCGCCGAGATCCTGAGGCTGTGGGTTTCTGCTTCCGACTACAGGGATGATGTTCGTATTTCAGATAACATTCTGCTTCAGTTAAGTGACGCATACAGAAGAATAAGAAATACCTGCCGGTTCATGCTCGGGAATTTATATGATTTCGATCCTTCAAAAAACGCTGTCTCATATGAATCGATGCCTGAAATTGACAGGTTTGCCCTTCATAAGCTTTACGAACTGACGGAAAAGAGCCTCGCTGCTTACGATACTTATGAGTTTCACATAGTTTACCACAGCATTTATAACTATTGCACCATAGATCTTTCGGCTTTTTATCTGGATATATTGAAAGACAGACTTTACACATCTTTTGCCGGATCTGTTGAGAGAAGAAGCGCTCAAACAGTATTATATGCCATACTCGATTCGATTTCCAGGATTATGGCCCCGATACTTCCTTTCACATCCGAAGAGATCTGGAAATTCATGCCCATGACGCTGGAAAAAGAAGAAAGCATCCATATTGCATCCCTTCCTGTAGACGGAAAAGAGTGGAAAGATGAAGCGCTTGCCGTAAGGTGGAAAAAAATTATTGAAGTGCGGGGAGAAGTAACAAAAGCTCTCGAGGAAGCAAGGACAAAGAAGCTGATCGGGCATTCACTTGATGCCTCGGTAACAATATCCGCCGACAAAGAACTCTTTACTCTCCTTGACCGGTATTCGGACGAATTGAAAACCATATTGATAACTTCCCGTGTTCTTTTGTCGGAAAACGAAAGCCTCTCGGGTGCGGTTGAGAGCAGGGAAATTAAAGGGCTTTATATATCGGTTGAGCCGGCGCCTGGCAAGAAGTGTGAAAGATGCTGGATATACGATCTTTCGGTAGGGGCTGTTTCCGAAGAGCCCGGCGTTTGCAAAAGATGCCGGGATGCGCTAGAAGAAATAGGGAAGGCATGAGGCGCGAGAGGGATTTAATAGTCGATAGTGAACAGTGAATAGTGAAAAGAAGGATCCAAGGATTCAAGGGTTCGATGGGAACTAGGCGAATAGTGATCAGTAATCAGTGATCAGTGACCTAAGAACGATGTACGAGCTTCGATGTACGATGTACGGCTTTTATAACAGAGACAATTATCCATGTTGTTTGAGAACAAATATACAAAGCTTGCATTTATTGCGGGCATGGTGCTTCTTCTGGACCAGATAACCAAGGCGGTTATTTTAAAAACCATGCCGCTTTATTATTCAATTACCGTATTGCCCGGATTTTTCAGCATCACACATATTCATAATCCGGGCGGGGCATTCGGTTTTCTTGCGGACCAGAACCCTGATGTCCGGAGGATGGTTTTCCTTGTTGTTTCATCCCTTGCCATGTGCCTTATATTATATTTCTATCATACGACACCTCGCACCCAGCCGATACTTTCAACAGGTTTTGCACTGATTTTCGGCGGTGCTGCCGGAAATCTTATAGACAGAATACGCTTTGGAAGCGTTGTTGATTTCCTTGATGTATATATCGGGAGTCACCACTGGCCTGCTTTTAATGTTGCCGACAGCTCGATTTCCATAGGCATGGGAATTTTTGTCTTTCATATTTTGTTCAGAAAAATGCCCGGATGACGGGCTGCGGAGAATAAATGTTTCCAGTTCTTCTTAAAATTGGTCCAATATCAATATTTACTTACGGTTTTTTTATTGCAATCGGCTTTCTTGCAGGAATATTTCTTGCGGTAAAGGAAGCAAAAAGAGTGGGGGAAGATCATGAAAAGATCATGGACCTCTGTTTTTATGTGCTGATTGCCGCAATACTCGGTTCCCGACTTTTTTATGTTGCCACAAGCCCTGAGATGTTTTTAAAGAATCCGGTTGAAATACTGAAGATATGGAACGGCGGCCTTGTTTTTTACGGAGGATTTATAGCCGCCCTTGTTACGGGGGTTGTTTTTCTTAAGGTAAAAAATATTCCTTTATGGAAAACAGCCGATATTATGGCCCCTTCAATAGCGCTTGCTCACTTTTTTGGAAGAATCGGATGTTTTTTTGCCGGCTGCTGTTATGGAAAATTTTGTGATCTTCCCTGGGCTGTTACCTTTAACCATTCTGATTCGCTTGCTCCTACCGGGATACCGCTTCATCCGACCCAGCTTTATGAAGCTCTCGGCAATCTGGCAATATTTTTTCTTCTCTGGTTTTTCCGGAAGCGCAAAAAATATGACGGTCAGATATTCTGGATGTATGTTCTGCTTTATGGGATAACAAGATCTGTAATTGAAACCTTCCGTGGCGATTTCAGGGGCGATTATATTTTAGGAAATCTATCGGTTTCCCAGGTTATTGGCGGGGTGATGGCTGTTCTTTCCGTTATTATGCTTTTAATTCAAAGCAGACGAGTAAAAAGCAAATAGAAGATACTTATCCGAAATGCCTGAAATTCAATACAAAGACCTGCAAAGCCATATAAAAAGCGCCGCAAAAGATGGATTTTCACACCTTTATCTTATTTGCGGCGAAGAGATGCTATGCAAAACCGCTTTTGACGAGCTTCTCAACGCCATGCTCCCAGACGCATCATCAAGGGAAATGAACTATGAACCGGTGGACGGTACAAACGAAAATATATTCGATGCCGTTGAGCGGGTTAATACATTTTCATTTTCAGCGGGCAGAAAAGTCGTTGCCCTTATGGATTCTAAAATATTCTATTCGAAAGAGAGTCAGGCAGCTTTGCTTACCAAAGCAAAAGAAGCATGTGCCAGGGACGATATTAAGAAGGCCGCAAGATATTTTACGGGCATCATGTCATTGCTCAATCTTTCCTTTGATGATGTGAGCAAAGCAAACAGAAAAGAGTCGCTTAAAATTGATGAGAGCATTTCCGATTATAACTGGATTGATGACATTATTGCTTATTGTATTGAAAATAATGTTAATTTGTCAGCGGGAGAAGACAGCGCTTCCTTTTTGCTGAAGGCCGTTGAGAAAGGATTTCCAAAAGGAAACCATCTTGTTATCGTAGCCGAACAGGCGGATAAAAGGCTTAACCTGTATAAGGCCTTGAACAAAAATGGCATCATTATCGACTGCCAGATTTCAAAAGGAGACTATAAAGGCGACAGGGTTGCCCAGGAAAGCGTTATTTCAGAAAGGATGAATGCCGTACTGTCAAAAAGCGGCAAGACCATCGATAAGGATGCGTATCTTGCCATGTATGAAATGACCGGATTTGACCTGCGGACTTTTTTAAACAATTTAGAGAAGCTGATGGCTTATGCCGGAAAAAGAAAAAACATTACTGCTGGTGATGTTGAATTTGTCTTGGAGCGGACAAAAACAGACCCGATATATGAGTTTACGAATGCGGTGTCCGACAGGAATCTTGAAAACTCACTTATGTTATTAGATTCTCTTCTTTATTCCGAAATCCATCCTCTTCAGGTTCTTTCTGCGATAATAAATCAGTTCCGGAAACTTGTTTTTCAGAAGGGATTTGCGGAAAGTCCTTACGGCAAGGCCTGGGATCCCGGTTTTTCTTACCCGCGCTTTTCTTCTGTTACCATGCCGGCCATAGTCGAGTATGAAAAGAATTTGCTTGACGGTATTGAAGGCTGGGACAGGTTTTTTTCGTATGAGGAGAATGAAGAGAAACCTGAAAGTAAAAAAAAGAAGCCGGTAAAAAAGAAAAGCAAGGCATCTTCTGATCTTTTTATTGCGAAAAAAACCAGAAGCCCTTATCCTGTTTATCAGTTATTTAAGAAAGCGGAAAAGTTCAGGAAAGAGGAGCTTCTTTCCTGCTACGAAAAACTGAAAAAAGCGGATATGGAGCTTAAATCATCAGGCAGAGATCCTAAACTCATACTTGTGAATGTAATATTTCAAATTTGCCTGCAAAAATAAAAAGGTCTTTCTTTGTGCCTTCGTGTGAAATATTGACTTCCAACGAACTCATCAATTCCGGAAAGGAGATAACGGGATTATGCCAAAAACAAAAATTGTATGTACAATAGGCCCATCAAGCGAGTCGCCGGAAGTATTGAGAGAGCTGATTTTGAACGGGATGAATGTGGCAAGATTGAATTTTTCCCATGGGACCCACAGTGAACATCTCAGGAAGATAAATACGATACGTTCTATTTCAGATGAACTTGGAGCTCATGTCGCCATACTCCAGGATCTTTGCGGCCCAAAGATTAGAGTCGGTAAAGTAAAAGAGCCGGGTGTGCGTCTTGACCCCGGCCAGGTATATGTTCTTACAAGCAGGCATGTTGAAGGTGACAAGGAACGCGTTTCAGTTTCATACAAAAACCTCCCTTCGGATGTTAGGCCTGGAGACAGGATACTGCTGGCTGACGGTATAATGGAGCTTGTTGTTGTAAAGACAAGCAAAAACGATATATTCTGCGAAGTTGTTACCGGAGGGTTCCTTACTTCGAACAAGGGGATAAATCTTCCTACCGGAACGATCAAAGCGGACGCGATAACCGCAAAGGACCGCAAGGACCTTATCTTCGGGCTGAAAAATGATGTGGATTATGTGGCCCTTTCATTTGTCAGGAGCGCCGATGATATAATCGCTCTTAAAAAAATTATTAAGAGGGAGAAAAAAAATACTCCTGTCATAGCCAAGATAGAGAAACATGAAGCTTTAAAAGATATTGACGGTATCATAGACGCGACAGACGGGATAATGGTGGCGAGAGGTGATCTGGGCGTTGAGATTCCACTTGAGAATGTTCCTAATATTCAGAAGATGCTTGTCAGAAAGGCAAATAGTATGGGAAAGCCGGTCATAATTGCGACCCAGATGCTCCGCTCGATGGTGAGTGCCCCGCGTCCTTCGAGAGCCGAAGCAAATGACGTGGCAAATGCCGTGCTAGACGGGGCCGACGCAGTTATGCTGTCCGAAGAAACGGCCAGCGGCGAATACCCCGTTCAGGCAGTCCAATACATGAGAAGAATTGCTGAAAAAGCTGAAGAGAATTTTCCTCATGAAAAATATTTAAGTCTTATGCCTAAAAAGGATGTTTCGGAATCTGTCTCCTATGCGTGCTGTGTTCTGGCCGATCACCTTGATGCCAGTGCGATAGCTGCCACTACCCGTTCTGGTTCAACAGCAACACATATATCAAAGTTCAGGCCAAAAACAAAGATCATAGCGCTTTCTCCGGAAAAGAGTGCTGTCAGGCGCCTTGCCCTTTATTGGGGATGTTTGCCAAGCCTTGTCATTGAGTCGAAAGGGCAGGATAATATGACGGATAATTCGGCTTTATCCGCTCTTGCTTCAGGGCATGTTTCAAAAGGAGATCTGGTTGTTATTACCTCCGGATACCCTGAATATGTCGAGGGGACTACGAATATGATGAGGGTTGTGAGGCTTTAGGCATAAGGCGGAAGGGAAAGAACGTGAATCGCAGATCGTAGATCGTGAATCGTATATCGTGTATCAACGAATCACGATCTACGATCAACGATCCACGATAAAGGTGAAACGATTATGGGATTTATTAGAGATCAGGAGGAACGTCTGATAATAGGCCTTTTGACTTCAAAACATCAGAAGAAGAATCTTCCTGTGCCCGATATTTCCGAACTGAAGCGTCAGGCTGCAAAAATAGTAGATGAGGCGCACTGTATTGCCCGTGAACGGGGGAAAAACGTTCTTTCAATTATAAAGAATATGGCTGAGGATTTAAGAAAAAAATAGAAAGGACCACGATGTCAGGCGACGACATATCAAAGCTTCGAATAAAAAAAGCCGATGCTGCCGCGGGTGCGGGGAAAAAGAAAAGATATATTATATTGCCGATAATAATATTCATTTTGATTGCAACGGGCATTCTTTACAAAAAGGGTTATCTGACACCGGCGATTGAAGTCCGGGTTTCAAAAGTTCTAAATATTTATCCGTCCCAGACATATACGCTTCTTAACGCGAGCGGCTATGTTGTAGCCCAGCGGAAAGCCGCGGTTGCTTCAAAAATTACGGGGCGGCTTGTTTATTTAGGCGTTGAAGAAGGAAACAGAGTTAAGAAAGGCCAGGTAATTGCCAGGCTTGAAAACGATGATGCTGTTGCGGCAAGAAACAGAGCCTTGGCAAATGTCAATGCCTCCAGATCTGGCCTGGAACAGGCTTTGGCTGAGTTCGATGACGCAGCATTGAACTTTGACAGGATGTTAAAACTCTCTGCAAGAGGAAGCGTTGCAAAATCAGAGAAAGATATTGCCGAAGCAAGATGGAAAAGGGCAAAAGCCGCCGTATCAGCCCAGGAATCTTCAATCAAAGCCGGCGAAGCGGCGCTTAAGGAAGCCGAAGTTATACTTGAATATGCGACTATCCGGGCCCCTTTTGACGCGGTAGTGCTTACAAAGAACGCCGACATCGGCGATATTATTACTCCTCTTGGCGCTGCCGTAAATGCCAAAGCCGCGGTTGTGGATATTGCTGATATGGAGTCCCTCCAGGTAGAAGTGGATGTTTCCGAGTCAAATATCGGCATTGTCAAAAACGGTCAGCCGTGCGAGATTCAGCTTGATGCCTTGCAGGATTCGCGGTTCAGGGGAGCGGTCCACATGATAGTTCCAACTGCCGACAGGACAAAGGCATCGGTCATGGTAAAAGTCGCATTTAAAGACAAAGATCAGCGAATTCTTCCGGAAATGAGCGCCAAGGTAGCCTTTCTTTCCCGTGAGGTACTGCCGGAAGAAGAAAAACCTTTAGCGGCAATTTCTGCAGATGCAATAGCCGGAATTGGGGGGAAGGAGTCTCTTTTCCTGGTGAAAGACGGCCGTGCATATAAAACGGAAATAAAAACCGGAAGGCGTGTCGGGAACATGGTGGAGGTATTAAGCGGAGCAGGGATTGGTGAAATCGTGGTTGCAAAGCCCGCAAGTAAAGTCAAAGACGGGATAAAGGTCAAGGTTCTGGAGGATTAACAGAGGAATTGGCGCCTATAGTAGAAATTAAAGACCTTACCAAATCATACCGCCGTGGAAATCAGTCCATTGTTGTCCTTGAAAATATATCTCTGAGTATAGAAGATGGCGATTTTCTTGCCCTTATGGGGCCTTCGGGTTCGGGCAAAAGCACACTGCTCAACCTTATAGCAGGTCTCGATAAGGCGGACAGCGGAAGCATAAAGATCGGAGGAATTGATATTTCCCTGCTCTCAGAGTCGATGCTTGCAAAATGGAGATCTGAAAATGTCGGATTTATTTTTCAGTTCTATAATCTCGTCCCGGTATTAACCGCATTTGAGAATGTTGAATTGCCCCTTATTTTGACCGGTCTTTCAAAAAAAGAACGAAAAGAACATGTCACCACGGCCCTTAATCTTGTTAACCTTGAAGACAGGATGGATCATTATCCGCGCCAGCTCTCAGGCGGCCAGCAGCAAAGGGTTGCAATCGCAAGAGCTGTTGTTGCAGATCCCACGATGATTGTTGCCGACGAACCGACCGGCGACCTCGACAGGGCATCGGCTGAAGAGGTGCTGCGGCTTATGGAGAGGCTGAGCGGAGATATCGGAAAAACGATTATTATGGTGACTCACGACCCGCGGGCGGCAAAAAAAGCAAATAACATGAAGTATCTTGAAAAGGGTGTTCTTGCCAATGCTCCTGAAGCTTCTTTTTCGGAATGCCTTTAGGCACAAGCTCCGTGCCGGTCTGACTATCTGCGGAATATGCGTTGCAATTCTTGCATTCGGTCTTCTCAGGACAGTTGTAAGCGCTTGGTATGCAGGAGTTGACGCTTCTTCTTCCACCCGCCTGGTTACCCGTAACTCGATCTCGCTGATCTTTCCTCTTCCCCTTTCATACAAGGATAAAATACGGGGCGTGGAAGGGGTTAAAATGGTTTCTCTCGGGAACTGGTTCGGGGGAATATATATTGAAGAGAAGAATTTTTTTGCCAATTTTGCTGTTGATTCCAAAACATATCTTGACCTCTATCCTGAATTTGTAATTCCTTCCGAACAGAAACTCTCCTTTTTAAAGGACAGAAAAGGCTGTGTGGTCGGAAGCAAACTGGCAAAAAGATTCAGATGGAAAATAGGAGATACGATTGTTTTAAGAGGCACCATATTCCCGGGCAACTGGGAGTTTATCCTGCAGGCCGTTTACAAGGGAAAGAACAAGACAATAGATGAAAGCCAGTTTTTCTTCCACTGGGATTATCTGAACGAGACAATGAAAAAAGTCCAGCCCCGGAGGGCTGACCAGGTGGGTTTTTACATTATCGGAACCTCTTCTCCTGATATTGCCGCCTTAACCAGTAAATCGGTTGACAGCCTTTTTAAAAATTCTTTCGCGGAAACCCTTACTGAAACCGAAAAAGCATTCCAGATGAGTTTCATCGCTTTAAGCCAGACTATCCTGACGGTAATACAGCTTGTTTCTCTGGTGGTTATAGTCATTATCCTCGCTGTTGTGGCAAATACTATGGCGATGTCCGTGCGTGAAAGGATGAGTGAATATGCGGTATTCAAAACACTCGGTTTCGGGGGTTTTTACCTTTCCATCCTTATACTCGGTGAATCCCTTTTAATAACGGCCATAGGGTGCGCAATAGGAATTATCGCCACATTCCCGGCGGCGGATGCTTTTGCCCGGGCCGTGGGAGACTTTTTCCCAATTTTCAATATAAGTTCACGGACGATTTATCTTGATATGCTTGCCGCCCTTATTGTCGGTGTGGTTGCGGCGATATTTCCGATCTGGCGGGCCATATCGGTTCCTATAGCAAGCGGACTGGGGAGGGCAGGCTGAAGATGGACCTTCTCTTTTTTTACAGTTTTCGAAACCTGCTTGCAAGAAGACTTACCACCTCACTAACTGCAGCCGGAATGGCGCTTGTCGTTTTCGTATTTGCTTCGATAGTGATGCTTGCCGAAGGGCTGCAAAAGACACTGGTAGATACAGGCTCATACGATAATGTTGTTGTAATCCGGCGCTCTTCGGTTTCAGAGGTGCAGAGCGGTGTAGAAAGAATACAGGCTTCCATTGTTGAGGCGATGCCCGAGGTTGCAGTCGGCGCAAACGGGCGCAGGCTTCTTGCAAAGGAGCTTGTTGTGCTTATCACCCTTGAAAAAAAAGAATCGAACAGTCCGGCCAATGTTGTAATCAGGGGAATTTCGGAAAATTCGCTTGAGTTGCGGCCCCAGGTAAGGCTGAAGGAGGGGCGTCTTCCGAGACCCGGATCACTGGAAATACTTGTCGGCCGGAGCATTGCAGGGAGATTCAGGAATGCGGGGCTTGGTGATAATCTTTTCTTTGCCATGCGTAGATGGACGGTTGTGGGTATTTTTGATGCCGGTAATACAGGATACGGTTCTGAAATATGGGGGGATGTGGATCAATTTATGCAGGCCTTCAGGAGGCCGGTCTATTCGTCTCTTCTTTTCAAACTCGTGAACTCTTCCGGTTTTGAGACCCTGAAAAAAAATGTTGAAGGTGATCCAAGGCTTACATTGGAAGCCAGGCGTGAAACAGTATATTACAAAGAGCAGTCGGAGATGATGGCCAAATTCCTGCGGATTCTGGGACAGTATCTTACTCTGGTTTTTTCAATAGGAGCCATTGTCGGGGCCATGATTACCATGTATGCGGCTGTTGCAAACAGGACAGGCGAAATCGGGACGCTTCGCGCCCTGGGATTCAACCGGTCAAGTATTCTTGTTGCGTTTCTTCTTGAATCTCTGCTTCTTGGTTTTATAGGCGGATTCGCGGGGCTCTTTTTCGCATCTTTTCTCCAGTTTTTCACGGTATCAACAACCAATTTTCAGACCTTTTCGGAGCTTGCCTTCAGTTTCAGGATCACCTTTGAAATCATATACAAGTCACTTCTTTTTGCACTTATTATGGGCTTTGTGGGCGGAATTCTCCCCGCCTTCAGGGCTTCACGAATGAATATCGTGGAAGCTCTGAGGGAATCGTGAGTCTTTCTCCTTGTCCGATGTCCGATATTCTATATTCGATTTTCGGCTTTTAACACATCATTTAAAACTTTTCCCAATGCCTGCAAATCAAAAGGCTTGGGCATCATTCCTTTGAAACTCCCCAAACCGCCGAAATCGCTGTTTCTACCTGCTTATCAGTAACGTTTGGTTCATCGTTGCAATGAGAATTACTGATTGAAATCAAGCTGTTTCAATCTTAAAACTTTTTTCCCGAAACAATCTTAAACAGGCATCTGCAACAGCATCGTCGTAAAAATTCCCCTTATTCTTTTCTATCTCCGCAAGAGCAATCTCAATCCCAAGCGCGGGACGGTAAGGTCGGTGAGATGCCATGGATTCAATTACATCAGCGACAGCAAGTATGCGGGCTTCTATGAGAATGTCATCTCCTTTAAGATTTCTTGGATAGCCCGAGCCGTTCATCCGCTCATGATGCTGATATACAATTTGTGCAAGGGGCCAGGGCGATTCCACCTCCTTCAGCATCTCGTATCCTTTTCGGGCATGTTCTTTAACCAGGGAAAACTCGATCTCAGACAGTTTGCCTGGCTTGGACAATATTTCGGCCGGGATGGATAACTTTCCAATGTCATGGATGGAACCGGCCATGCGGATGCCTTCTATTTTCTCCTGGGATAATCCCATCTCGGTGGCAATAGCGCGAGCAATATCAGCCGACCGCAACTGGTGACCT
>CAYODW010000049.1:0-18875 GCA_964402865.1 uncultured Desulfonema sp.
CTTTAAAACATATTCAACGCATACAATATTTCCTTGCGGACTAACCCATCGCTTCGGGGAAGAATGTCATCCAATGTTTTTTTAGCTTTCGGGCCGCCTATACGTCCAAGCGCCCATGAAATCATGCATAATACCCTGTCGTCATCATTATTATAAAATTCCGTCAGAAGATCCGGAATATATTCATCGTCACGGCTATTTCCCATGGCTCGCGCCACATTCATTTTCCACCGCCATATGTCATTGTCGGACATGTAGAACATGTGAGGCCATATCTTGCTGTTAAAATAATGCTTATCCATGTGCAGCAGCTTATCAAGTCTGAAGTCGCCGGCGATAGAAGCAACTTTTTTGTTAAGAGGAAGCTCTTTTTTTAACCAAGGCGCATTTCTTGGGCAGACATTCTGACAATGGTCGCAGCCGTATATCCATAATCCCATCGGTTCACGAAGCTCTAAAGGAGTGATGCCTTCCCCATAATAAGTCAGAAAAGAGATGCATCTGGATGGATCAATTTTACGGGGTCCTTTTAAAGCACCTGTAGGACATGCGATCATACATGAATTTTTACACCAGTCAGGGCATCCAACTGAAAGAGTCGGTTCATCAGGTGTAAATTCATGGTCAACAACAAGAGCTATTGGAAGAACCCATGAACCCTTACGGACAACCTTGTTTGAATAAAAAAGGCAGTTTTTCCCGAAAGTTCCCATTCCTGCCCGCGCTGCCGCAAGCCTGTGCGGGAGGTTGAACGGAACCTTGGAATTGATGCCGTTATCTCTGAGAAATGAGCGGAACGATTTGATCCTTTTTGATAATCCATCCTTTGTTACCCGGTCGTCGTCAAGATAACACCGGCCGAAGTGGTTTTCCATCGATTTGAGAAATGCCTCTTTAAAATATACTTCCATTAAAACAATAATCGATTTTGCTTCCGTAAGGACGGATTTAGGATCAGTGCCGGCAATAAGATCAAGTCCGAGGTTAATAAGCGTTTCATAATACTTTTTTCTTTCCTGAAGCAGTTCCTTCTGTGAATCAAAGGGTTCTGCAGAAGTAAAACCGATATCTCCAAAACCGCATTCATAAGCCTTATCAATAATCTCATTTTTACTGATCATGTTTCGTCCTGACCCGGCATAAACCGGAATAAAACAAAATAATAATGAGCCAATTTCAGAAGTACCAAGAATCGTCACTCCCACGAAAGTGAGAATCCAGATTCTATTAATAATACTGGATTACCGCGTTCGCGGGAATGACAAAACATATGAATATGCGAGTTTTGTAATTGGCTCTAATGATATAGGTCATTACTCTATTATTTCAGAATCGTCAATTGTGATGGACTCGTAGTCCAACAATTTTATTTGGTGATAAAAACATCTTATGCTAACATGACAGGCAAATATCGGAGGCTTGAAAAATGATTTTAATAAAACGAGTTATTACGAGAATAATCCTGGTTTTCCTGCTGTTTGTTTTGACCTGCCATGCAGCAGAAAGCCTTACCGATCCGCGCGGGATTTTATTGAAACACTACGAAGTGATTGGGGGGCTGGAAAAGCTTAAAAAAATAAGGTCGGGTTATATCGAAGGGAGAATTGCGTTTGACGGGCTTGACGGAACATTCAAACAGTGGGAAGAGATGCCTCTGAAATATCGCCTCGAAGAAGACTACGGAGTTATAAAACAGATTTTTGGTGATGACGGCAGGCAAAGCTGGACAGTTGATCCGAACAGGAATGTCCAGATCCAGAGAGATGACGATACTGTTAAACGAAGGAAGGTGAAGGCTCTGCTTGAAGTTTATGACCATGTGAACGCTGATTCAAAAAACTTTATTCTGACATATGAGGGGGAGAAAAAAGCGGGAGAAATTGACTGCCATGTTGTTAAAATGGCAAATATCATAAATGAAGACAGCACATTCTTTTTTTTCAATAAAAAGAATTATTATCTCGTAAAAGCAATACTCAAACAACCCGATGTTGAAATTCATACTCTTTTTTCCGATTACCGCGAAATTGACGGGATAATTCATCCATTTCATGAAGAGACTGAAATTCTTCCAAGGGAAAAGAAAGAAATCCTACAGCTTACAAAATATGACATTAATGTGAAAATTGACCGGGCTCTCTTTGCCCTTCCTCAAAAAGATGTTGAAGATTTTGTATTTTTGAACGGAGATAATTCAGAGAATGTTCCTTTTACATTTATCGAAAACAGCATTTATATTCCTGTAACGATTAATTCCGAAACAAGGTTATGGCTGTTTGATAATGGCGCAAGCATGTCGATTATTGACGCCGATTACGGTTCCAGCCTTGGACTTGATCCGAAAGGAGAAATTAAGGGGTTCGGCATTGCGAGTGTTTTTGATTTCTCCTTTGTAACCCTGCCATCATATCAGGTCAGCGGGATAAAATTTAATCCACAGAAGGTCTTTTCCTATAAAGGTCTTTCAGGCAGATTCTATGATTCCGATATAGTCGGCATCCTTGGACATGATTTTGTTTCAAGATTTGTCACAAAGATAGATTATGCGGCAAAGACTATATCTTTTTACCATCCGGATAAATTCAAATATTCTGGAGACGGCAGAATCATTGATGCGCCCTTAAGGAATAAAATATTCAGTGTGCCTGCCGTTGTGGATGGGAAATATGCAGGAAAATGGACATTTGATCTTGGCGCCTTTGATGTATCATTTCATTATCCTTTCGCCGATGATAATAATCTTTTTAATTTAAGGGGCGTTGACAGGTTAAGCGCTGATCTGGGAGGACAGCACAGGGAAAGAACAGTACAGTTTAAATCGATTGAACTGGGTGGTTATAAAGTTTTATCTCCGCTTATAAACATCCCGATGGACAAGGGAAAAGGGTCAAACATAAGCAGGGAAATTATCGGAAATATAGGGAATTCTCTGCTTCGCCACTTTACAGTGTATCTTGATTACGAAAGGCAGCAGGTGATACTTGAAAAGGGGAGAGATTTTGAAAGAAAGTTTCCGGCAGATAAAAGCGGTTTATTAATCGGGATGACTGATGATGGTTTACCTGAAGTTGTCTTTGTTGCGCCAGGGACCCCGGCGGATAAGGCTGGTTTTCTGAACGGAGATATAATACTGGGAATTAACGGCACGGATGCCGGCTCTTTCGGCGGAATAACCGAGGTACGAAACCTATTTCTTGAAGAGGCCGGCAAAGAATACGATATCGAAGTTGTAAGGGCCGGATCAAAACATGATCTGAAGCTTATTTTAGAAGATTTGTTTAAGTGAAAAGTCGGGGCGGAAGTGGTCGTCCGGACCGTATTTATTACTTGCTTTCAAATACGGCGGTACCGTCCCAGGCATCGGGAGGAGGGGAGAGTCTGAATTTTTCGATTCTTTTCAAATAGAGACCGGATGGTCCGTCAGAAGGGTTAAGTTCAAGAGTTTTTTTGAATAGTTCTTCAGCTCTTTCCCATTTTCTGCTTCTGTATGCACAAAGCCCTTCATGAAATATATCCAGTGATTCAACAATCCGTTTATCTGCATTTTCAGTATAAGCTGAGACCTCAAATATGGTGACGAAATTCTCCTTTCCTTTTACCCTTACAATATCGAGTTCTCTCAGCAGGAATTTATTTCCGAGACTTTGAACGGTTAACTCACCGGCTATAATACCTGTGCCATAAACCTTGTTCAAACCTTCAAGGCGTGACGCGAGGTTAACCGCATCTCCAATAATAGTATAATCCATGAATACATTGCTGCCTAGATTCCCGATGGTTACCGTTCCTGTATTCAAGCCAATACCAAGGTTTAATTTGTCCATTCCGCTGATATTCATAAGTTTCAGCCTTTTCAATGCTTCTATCATGTCAAGCGCCGTTTCTGCCGCTTTTTCGGGATGGTCGGCAAATGGGAGAGGCGCCCCGAAAAATGCCATAATCGCATCTCCAATAAGTTTGTCAAGGGTTCCCCTGTGTTTAAAAACAATCGGGATCATTGCGTCAAAATATGTGTTAAGCAGAATGCCCGTATCTTTTGGGCCAAGCTCTTCAGACAGAGCAGTAAAGTTTCTCAGATCTGAAAAGAGGATCGAAAGATCCTGACTGTGTCCTTTCAGGGTGGTATCGATGTCACCTTTGATAATATTGTTAACAACACCCGGAGAAACATAGCGCCCGAAAAGGCCTGTTACATGAGCCGTTCTTTTCTTTTCGAAATTTTTCTGAAGCATTACTCCAAAGACAAACTGGCATATCAATATGAAGAGCAATGGTGCTATATCCAACCAGATCAGTTTTTTAATAAATAAGAGATGGGAAAAAGCAGTTATTCCAAAAAGACCTGCAAACAGAATAAGCGCTTCCCAAATAAAAGTTACTGAAGGAATATAAAAAATGAGACCCGCAATTCCAATTACTGCCGTAAGAAAGATAACGATATTCCCCGACAAATGTTTAATGAATTCCCCGCTCAGTATTGTTTCAAGGGCATAAGCATGGCAGGATACTCCGGGATCTTTTACGCTCAGAACTTCGTCAACAACAGACCCGAATTTGTCTTTATAATTCTTATGAGAACTCTGGAATCTTGTAAACGGAGTGCTGAAGAAATCTTTCTGCGTTGCAAGGCTGCTACCCAATAAAATGATTTTCCCCTTGACCTTGTTGCCTGAAAAACGGTTCATGACAACGTCGGCATAGGGTATTTGCTGGAATGAAGTATAATTACCTTTATAGTTGATTAAAAGTTCAGGATAAGGCAATTTTAATCTTTTATCGTCACGGGATCCAATTTGAAAATAGTTTTTTTCTGAAAAATCGAGGGAAAAATCTATGTTGTAAAAGGATCTGGCCAGTTCCAGTGAGAAAGCCGGAGATAACTGCAGATTCCCATCCGGAAGAGGCTTTGCATTTAAAAAGCGGATTTTTCTTAATATTTCATCTTCGTCAAGAGGCACGTCGATAAAACCATCCCCTATCATCCCTTCTTCGAAAATGGGGAGAGGCAGGATTTCCCCCGCATGGGAAGCCGACACCCTTGACAGTACAACATTATTTGAATCCTTTATTGCTTTTGCTAGAAACTGATCGGCTTTTGGATCAAGATCCGGAGACGACAGAACCATATCAAGTCCGATAATCTCCGTGCCAGCATTACGCAGATTGCGAATAGCTGTTCCGAGCTGGCGCCTTGACCATGTTCCTTTGTGTCTATTAAGCTCTGCGCCGCTTTGTTCATCCATTAAGACAAGAACAACCTTGTCTGATATTTTTTGCGTCCCCCGCCATTTTACATGAAGATCATATAAATATTTGTCGCTTAATCTAAAAAGGCCGTAGCTGTAAGAAAAAACTATACCAACTGCAACTGCGCCTGTTAAAAGAAGCGAACAATATATCTGGATGCGATATAATCTTTTAGCGGATACCATCTGATACTTTTGCCAATAAGGTGTCTGTTTTCCCTTCAACACCCCCGATGGGGCTTGAAACAATAACTATGACTCGGCATTGTTTCAGTATCCGGGATGAAGCATCTTCCGATTTGAGCTGCCGGGTGTCTGTATCGCTTATTAAAAGGTTTGTATTCATAAGTCCCTGCGCTTCTTTTACGTCTTTTACGATATAATTTTTCCGCCTGGTTCTTTTTTCGTTATCACCAGCAATAGCCTCATCGGTAAGAAATGAAAATCCGGCTTCGGCAAGAATCTGCTCAATCGATTTTTTTCTGGAGGTCAATCCTTCTTTAGGTTCATCTGAAACAACATATCGTGCCATACCTCTTTTTACCAGAGCCGATTCATCGATTTTGCCTGTTTCATAAATCGTTTCCCCTGTTTCGCTGATTATCTTCGGGAAAATAGCGGGCTTTACATGCCCTTTTTTAGGAAGATCACGGGCATCAAGTACAAGCCATGGTTTTTCTTCATCATCCAGGAACGACTCATCGGAAGGTTTAGGAAGATTAAGCCAATCCAGCGGGACTGTCTTTAATTTTGTTACAAGCATAGAGGTCAATCCTTCAACGCCCGTCAGGGGAGCGCTCAATGTCACCTCATAATAAGGCTGTTTGACATTTTTTATGAATTCCGTTTTATGCACCTTGTAACGAACCAGCGCCTTCAGTTCTATGACTATGCGGTCTTTTCCGAGAGCCTCGAGTGTTCGCCGGTCATCAAGCCGAACTCCCGCTGCAACCTTAAGAATATTTCCGGCCGCAATAACCTGGGCTGCCCTGAGAGCAATGCTTTCAGAATTTTTATTTAAATGGAGATATCCTCTCCCTATGCCGAATATAAACCCGCTATCCCAGTCTATTCTTCCGTAAGGATAGGTTTCAAAAAACGGGGAAAACCTGTCATCTTCTATGCTCGAGGAAAAAGCCGGAAAGAAAAGAATAAGAAGAATGATGCAGGTAATGGTTTTCCACCCGAATTTCTTATCTGATTTGAAATTTAAGTCCGATTTCATGACCTTTCGCCCCCCTTATGAACAAGAGAAAATATAATGACTGATTTATAACATATTCTTATGTCACACTTCAAATCTTTTCAGAGTATTGTTAACTATATCATTTATTTGGAATATATTTGTGAAATTTAATACAAATATTTTGAGATTTTTGCACTTGATTCTAATAGTATGTGAGTGTAAAAAGTAAAATAATATTATCGGAAAAAGGATGAAGAATATCTTAATGTATCTAAAAAAGATTATTAACATAATTGTGCTGGTAGCTTTTTTATTATTATACGGCTGCGGAGGAGGCGTTTCAACAAAGGCTCAGCTGAAGCAGGAGACAGAAAAAAATATCGGGGCAACCCATTTTACCGGAGGATATCTTGCCGCAAGTCCGGATGCAAAAAAGTCACCAAGCAAACTTGGATTCTGGTATTTGAAAACAGGCCGGGTTGATGAAGCTATTGCCGAGTTTGCGGCCGCTTTAAAAATGGAACCGGGGGATCCATTCTCGATATACTATCTTGGACTTGCATATCTTAATAAGGAAGATTTTGAAAAAACCATACTGGTATGGAAGGGTTACAGAAACAAGACCAATCCTCAGGTTGAAGAAGAGATAGAGCGGCACCTTACCCTCATCCAGATCGCCGAAAGCCGTAAGTTTGCTGTAAAAGCTGTAGCAGAAGAGAAAAAACTTGCAACAGTTAAACCGGATCCGAACACCGTCGCCGTTTGTTATTATCAGGATCTTTCTCCTGACAAGAGTCTACGGGCATTCCGGAAAGGTCTTGCGGCTATGGTGATTTCGGATTTAACTAAATTAAAATCCATTAAGGTGGTCGAGAGAATCAGACTGCAGGCGCTTTTGGATGAGATGAAACTCGGACAGACAGGTCTCGTTGATTCCAAAACAGCTCCAAGGTTGGGAAGACTTCTCGGGGCTCAGAATATAGTTTTCGGAAGTCTGGCACTGGGGAGCATAAAATCCGTGACTGCCCTTGCTTCATCTGATAAAGGCGATCTATTGGGCAGCGCATCTGTTTCTGTTGATAAGGAAAAATTCTTTGAACTTCCCATGGCTATTGTAAGAGAGACTGCCAAAATCATGGGAGTGATACTGACCGATGAAGAGAAAAAAGCAATCGGAGTTCCGCATACAAAAGTTTACAAGGCTCTTGTATATTTTGGACAAGCCCTTGATGCGCTTGATTCCGGAAAATGGAAAGAAGCAAATGAGTTTTTTAACATGGCCTATAAGGAAGACCCTGGATTTGCTCTTGCAAAGGAAGGTGCGGCAACCTGTCCAGGTATAGATTCTCCAAGTTTAAACTCTCTTTCTGGCATGTCAGGCGCCAGGCTTTCAGGCAGAATTGAAGCGGCTGTGAGCGCCGCGGAAGGTTCTGTGGCTGTTGTCAATGCATCTGCTCCAGAGGTTTTACCAGACAGCGGATTTGTCGGGGCGGATACTGTCGGAGTTGATTTGGGCGCAATAAGTATTGGCGGAGTAGGCGATCTGACAGTTACTCCCGAAAGCAGCACTCCAGTAAGTGGCGAAACTCCGCAGCCATCTTATGAGGAACAAACACCGACACAGCCTGTCTATGGAATGCCAGTATATTAGCAATATAATTCTTTATTATTTTGATGAGCTGGAATATCAGGCCGGCAGAAGGTGATTGTTTTTAGCCAAACAAGATTAATATATCAGACTTAAACAAAGAAGGAGGTCCCAATGACAACTAATAAGAAATTTATACAGGGATTTTTAATAGCAGGTCTTATGTTTTTCTTAGGTTGCGGAGGTATGGCCGAGTTGACAAAAGCGGAACTTAAGCTTGGGGCAAAAAAATATGATGAGGCTATACCGCTTTATAAAGAGTACCTTGTAAAGCAGCCCAATTCTGCTATAGGGCACAGCAAACTCGGGCTTGCCTATTTAAAGATGGGCCGCCTTGATGAATCTATTGCCGAATTTCAAACAGCTTTAAAAAAAGAACCGGGAGAGCCTTATTCAACATACTACATAGGAATTGCCTGGCTGAACAAGGAGAATTATGAAAAAGCAATGGAGGCATGGCAGGGATACAGAAACAGTACCCAGCCCTTTGTAGAGAGTGAAATCAGGCGGCAGATTACACTTCTTCAGATTGCTTACAGTCATAAAGCGGCTGTTAAGGCTCTGGCTGAAGAAAAAAATCTGGCGGCGTTGAAACCTGATTCGAACACAGTTGCTGTTTGTTATTACCAGGATCTTTCACCGGATAAGAGCCTTCGCGCTTTCCAGAAAGGGCTCGCATCAATGGTAATAACCGATCTTTCAAAGATTAAATCCGTTAAGGTCATCGAAAGGATCAGGTTGCAGGCGTTGCTTGAAGAGATGAAACTCGGACAGACTGGTATAGTCGATCCTAAAACAGCTCCAAGGTTAGGCAGGCTTCTCGGGGCTGAAAATCTGGTGGTCGGAAACCTTTCTTCAGGAAGCATAAAAGCTGTAACTACTCTTGCTTCCTCAGGGAAAGGAAATGTCAAGGGATCGGCTTCCGCTTCGGTTGATAAAGATAAATTTTTTGAACTTCCGATGATTATAGTAAGAGATACCGCCAAAATTCTTGGAATTACTTTAACTGATCAGGAGAACAAAGCAATTGGCGTTCCGCATACAAAAGTATATAATGCAATGATTTATTATGGGAATGCTATAGATGCCCTTGATGCCGGAAAATGGAAAGAAGCAAAAGACTTTTTTGCAATGGCCCTGAAGGAAGATCCTCTGTTTATCCTTGCGCAGAAAGGGGCTGATTCATGCCCTGGAGCAGGTTCTCCAAGTGTAAGCGCCTTGTCAGGCATGTCAGGCGCTCAATTTTCAGAAGTTTCTGAAGCAGGATTAAGTACAGCCGAGGCTTCTCAGGCGGCTGCCGATAAAGCAGCTGCCGAGGGAGGCAAAGGAGGCGGCGGAGGTCATTAATTATCCAAAGTATTGAAGGGGTCAAGGATTCGAGGGCTCAAATGATACGATGAATATATAGCCTGTCAAATTTAATACGAAGGAATCTATAATGAATAGATATAGCATGCTTCCACTGATTATTCTTCTTGCTGTCATTCTCTTTTTTGCAGGATGTGCAGGAGTTCCGAAGGGGGATATTAAAGCAAAAGAGGAGCCTGTAACCTTTATTGATCAGGCTCCGAAAACAATGGCCGTTCTGCCTTTTGAAAACAACTCAGTCACTGAACCTGAAAAGTTTGCGCCTTTAAGCAAAGGTCTTTCGGCCATGCTTATTACCGATCTTAAAAACAGCAGCACATCACTTCAGCTTATTGAAAGAGAGAAGATTCAGGCCCTTTTAAAAGAGATTGCACTGAGCCAGAGCGGAAGCGTGGACCAGTCAACCGCAGTAAAAGCCGGCAAAATACTCGGAGCGCAATCGATTATTTTTGGTTCTTTCATGGTGCTTGGAAATCAGGTTCGCATGGATGCCAGAATCATAAAAGTTGAAACTAGCGAAGTGGTGATGGCGGAATCGATTGCGGGAGATAGCGACGGTATAATGAATTTGGCCATGGATCTTGCCGGAAAGATAGCAAGATCCATGAAGGTAGCTTTTAAGCCTCCACGGGAGAAAAGTGAAGGAGATATTAATGCCGCTCTCTATTTTTCAATGGGACTTGATGCATTGGACAGGGGAGATAAGAAAGAAGCAAAAAAACTGTTTTCAAAAAGCATTCAACTTGACCCTGCATATAAAGCGCAGGTCGATAATGTGAAAGGTTTAGATTAATGAAAAAGCTATTTTTACTGCTTATATCCATACTCGCATATTTGCTGATCTTTGGTAATGGCGCTTTTGCCGAAGACAGGACGATCGAGACTGAAGGCATAAGCCAGATTTCGAGAGAAGATGCCATACGCCAGGCCCAGCGTTCGGCTGTCGAGCAGGCGGTAGGTGTCTTTATCAACTCACAAACAGAGGTTGAGAATTTTGAACTGAAAAAAGACAAGATATTTTCCAAAACCCAGGGCTATATAAAAAGATTTTCGGTTTTAAAGGAAAAAAAAGAGGGTGATCTTTTCAGGATCTTTGTGAGCGCAACAGTTTCACTCGATAAAATCAAAGATGACCTTATCGCAATGAAGATTCTCCTTGAAAGCATGGAACGTCCGAAACTGATGGTTCTTGTCGAAGAGGATTATAAGAGCATGGACAATATCGGAATGGGTATTGCTTCAACCGAAATGTCTTCAATGCTTGGCGCAAAAGGATTTGAGCTTGTGGATAAGTCCCAGGTCGATGCTGTAATGCAAAATAACCAGGGAAGGCAGGCACTGGCAGGGAACGCGAACGCAGCCAAGGCTCTCGGGCTCAAGTTCGGTGCTCAGTATGTTATTGTCGGAAAGGCTGTTGCCCAGGATGCCGGAGAAGCCTATCCCGGTTCAGGGTTAAAATCGATACAGGCAAGTCTCCAGTTAAAGGTTATCCAGACACAGACAGGACTTGTTCTGGGTTCTGTTGTGAAGAACGGCGTTTCAGCCCATATCAGCCCTCTAACCGGGGCTACAAATGCCATACAGATGACTGTCCGGAAGGCTGTGGATGAATATCTGGTAGATGCCATAACTAATTCTTTCCAGGGTTTCCTCAATAATGGCTCTCCTCTTAAGCTGCATATAACAGGTGTAAAAACTTTCCAGGACTCAAAAATGGTTATCGCAACCGTTGAAAAAATGGAGAAAGTTGCGAGCAGTAAAAAAGAAGGGTGGAATAAAACCGGTGGCGTTCTTGTGCTCGATCTTCTTTACAAAGGGACAAGCGATGAGCTTGCGGAAGTTCTGGACGGGAAAAAAATCGGCAGCGGAAAGCTTGAGGTTATTGATGTGGCTCCTGAAAGGCTGGATTGTAATCTAAAATAAAATCGGTTCAGTTGCCCGACATGAGTCGAATACGGTAATCAATGGAAAATTAACTGTACATCGTACTTCGAAATTCGATGTACGAAATTTGATATTCCCAGAGTTTAACTGCTCATATTCAGACAAATTTTACTGTCCCAACTTGTAGAATTCTTAAAGCAATCACTCTGAAATTCTGATGCTCCGGATCGCGTCGGCATGGATGGGAGCAAATTCAGGAACGTTTGCTGCATAACCTAGGTCATTGAAACGTGAGAGGAGGACGGGTGGTGAGTCTTCTCCTTTCTCATCCACATGGGTAAGAAAAATTTCCGTATAGGGTCCGTTAGCCTTGGAACTGAACAGGAGCCATCGACCGCTTGACGACCAGCTGTGCCATGAATTGAAAAAGTTTCTATTACACTCCATCCGCCTTGCCGCCCCTCCTGCGGCGGGAATGATCCAGAGTTCGCTGTCCGGCTGGAGCATGATCCCGGAACGGCTCCGGGTATAAACGATCCAGTTTCCATCGGGAGAATAACGGGGGAAGTAATTGCTCATGCCATTGTCCGATGCTCCTTCAAGTGGTTCGGCGATTCCCCCATGCCCTTTATTGAATGGAATTCGGTAAAGATCGAACCGGATGTTGTAAAGTTCGTTCAACTGGTGAATGCTTCTGTTTTCAAATACTGTAGAAACATTCCGGATGTCACTGTGCAGTTCATTTTTAGTCTTTGCCCTGCAGAAGAGAAGATACTTTTCGTCGGGGCTCCAGGTCGGGTTCGCCTGGACATAGCTGTAATCACTGGCGCCGGGAAGAAGTTGTATTGAACCGCTGCCTGAGTCATATATGGCGATAACACCGAATGTTGGAAAAAAAAGCTGCGAATACTCGATGTCGTTCATAACCGCAGCATAAGAAATCTCGTTAACAGATGCGGCCGCATATCTACCCTTTGGGGACATTCGTCCAAAAAGTCCTCGTGTCGGAGGTATGACACCTTTCCTTGGAAAATCGCTCCAGGTAAAAAAATCCTCTTTCTTAAGAAAGATTTCTTTGCGGACTGGAGTAATAAACTGGGCGCCGTTGTCGTTTCCATAATTATATTCCATGCTCAGCCATTTCCCGTCGGAAGAAAAGGCATGGCAACTGGCGCAGACGGATATCCCCTCCATCACGATAGACGGTTTTCCGTAAGAGGAAATATCGCCGAGGCGCCATCGGGTCTTCTCGAAGCTCTTGCTTGCAACAGCAAAAGGGAGAGGAATCTGACGAAAAAAAACTGAATCGCCCACAGGGTCTGTGGATGTTCTTATGGAGATGGCGTGTTCGGATAAAACAATCCCGGATTCTCTGTCAGGGAGGCTGTAAATGGAAAGAATTGCCTTCTTTTCCTTTGAATGATCTTTGATAGCTTCCCAGATTTCCTTTTCGGGCATCCATGACCTCTTATTTGTCAGGATAAAAATGGGTTTTCGCCCATCCTCAAACTTAATGGAAACGAGCCAGAACCGGGATCTTTGATTTTCATCGGTCCATGTGACCGTCGGGGAAGCAATCTCCGGAGGAAAGATAGAACCGTTATAGGGATAGGTTATGAACAGTGTGTCAGCGGAAGGGGATGCCTTTTTCGGAGTTGCCTCTAATCGTGAGACTATTGCTTCAAGTTCGAAGTAAGAACGCTCCGATTCTTTCCCACCGCTGTCCCATAAAGTCACTTTCTGAAAAGAACACTGGAGAAGAAAACAGACAAGAAAAAAAGAGGCTGCTGTTAAAAAAATCTTTTGATATATAGCTTTGCTTTTCATGATATTAAGTTCCTATTTTGTATTCCTGGTAAGCATAAGATGAACAGTTTTATGTGTCAATGGCATATTTCTTATATCGTCCGAGGCGATATCCGCATAATTCCAAGGATATTTATATTGACAGAAAAATATACAAAGATTAGCGTCTGTCAGGAATAAATATGGATTCGGATAGACAAATCTCCAAAAGTATTGAGGTTATTGTGAGCCGGTCGTTGAAAGGAGGGGGGTTTGCCCAGCGGCAAAATGGCAAGTTCCGACCCGACGCGACAGTGTGGAGCGTCCTCGCTCTGACTACAAGTAATATTTATCGGGACTTAATCGAAAATTCGTGCAATTGTCTTGCCGCTAGTCAACTTAATGATGGCCGAGTGCCGGTAGCTGAAGATTTGGATAATGCATATTGGCCCACCGCGCTGGCTGTTCTGGCATGGAAAAGTACCGGTAGGTTCGAAAATGAAATTAAGCGTGCAGCCAAATTTCTGATCAAAACATCGGGTTTTCATTTTTCCAGGGAGAAAAATTCTCCTTACGGACATGATACTACAATACGGGGTTGGCCCTGGATTGAAAATGCACATTCATGGATTGAGCCGACATCCATGGCGATCCTTGCATTGAAGGCAGCCGGCAACGGAAGTCACGAACGAGTTCAGGAAGCGGTTCGAATGATTTTGGACAGAAAACTTCCCGCCGGTGGATGGAACTATGGGAATACCACGGTATTTAACCAGGAACTCTCACCTATGCCGGAACACACAGGTCAGGCGCTCTGTGCGTTGTCGGGCTTTGTTCAGCGTTCTGAAATTGCGAAAAGCATCGATTACCTCGAAAAGGAAATATCAATCCTTCAAACGCCTCTTTCACTCTGCTGGGGGTTTTTTGGTCTAGGGGCATGGTCAGTTAAAATCAGAGGAAACCGTGAGCGCATTTTGAATTCTTTATCTTTGCAGCAGAGATATGGCCATTATGATACTTCGCTGCTCTCGCAACTGGTAATTGCATATAATATGGAAGGGAATCTTTCAGAGTTAATAATGCCGTAATAATTTGCCGGAGATCTTAAAAGTTGGAAGGTACCGGGAATGGACGATAAGGATCGGGTGACAGAAGATTCACCTGTAATCTTGACAAGACGAAAGTTTCTGAAGGTTGCAGGTGCTGCAGCAGTGTCCGGTGCTGTGACAGCCGCTGGTGCTGCCGCAGAGGGTATCATGCCGGAGTATTTTTCAGGAAACAGAGAACTCAGAGCTTCAGCTTTTATCGCCTCGGTGTCCGGCTATAATCAGGATATCCGCGGGATAATTCTTTCCGGATTCAAAGAACTCGGGATACGCGCGGAGGGAATAAAGGGTAAAAAAATTCTTTTGAAGCCGAACCTGGTTAATCCCCAAAAGCATCTTGAGCATTTATATACTCACCCGTTAGTCATCCGCGGGGCAGTTGAAGCGTTTTTGAGTATGGGCGCGGATGAAGTATTTGTTGCCGAGGCATCAGGACATGGACGTGATTCGTTTATGGATCTCGAAGAATCGGGGCTTGCAGATGTATTATATGAAGACAGAATCCCTTTTGTAGATTTGAACGAGAGTTCAGTCTTAAGAGCTAAAAATCTGGGTCAGACATCTCAATTGGAATATTTCTATTTCCCTGAAGAGGTTTACAAAGCCGACATCGTTGTATCAATGGCCAAAATGAAAACCCACCACTGGGCAGGAGTGACACTGTCCATGAAAAATATGTTTGGCGTCATGCCGGGAATCGTTTACGGCTGGCCCAAAAATTTGCTGCACCGGGCCGGCATCGATGAGTGCATCTATGACATCAACGCCACACTTAAACCATCGTTTGCCATAGTGGACGGAATCGTAGGGATGGAAGGTGATGGTCCGATCATGGGTGACCCGGTCCGTTCAAATGTAATAATCATGGGCCTTAACTCTACGGCTGTTGATGCTACCTGTGCAAGGATTATGGGAATAGATCCAGGCAAAATTCCTTATCTGAAATATGCTTCCGGGAATATCGGTCCAATAATTGAAAAGAACATCGAGCAGAGGGGAGAGACTATTTCCGAAGTTCAGAAGTATTTCAGGCTAATTAAAAGTATCCCGGCACAAAATAGGCTAAGGCTGTAATCCGATTCTATTTGTCGATCAGGTTCAGAAACCGTTCGACGAGATAAGGATTAAAAGCTGTACCGCTTCCACTCATGAAGATCTGGGTAATCTGCTCCTTTGGTACCGGATCATGGCGATACGGCCTAGTCGTCCGCAGTGCATCGTACACGTCCGCGATGGAAATCATCTGACTTACTATATTCTGTTCCCATTTGCCCTTGACGCGAGGATAACCGGTGCCGTCATATTTCATGTGATGTTCGAAAGCGGCAAGAACGGCAATATTGGGTATATTTGCCTGTTCAATCAGGTTGAGAGCGCCCTTTATAACATGGGTTTCCATTTCAACTCGCTCTTCGGATGTAAGAGGCCCCGGTTTTGAAAGAACCTTGTCGGAAGTCGTGACCTTGCCTGTATCATGGAGAATGGCCGCCACTCCGATATCGTTGAGATAAGAGCCTTTAAACCCGAGATGTTCGGCAAAAAACAGCGTCAGGATGCCGACATTGGCCGTGTGGGTAAACGTGTATTCGTCGTTCGATTTTGTTTTAGCGAGAAGCTGAAGAGGATTAGCCTCCCTGTGAAGATTGTCTGTGAAAAGACGGATAATCTCATTTGCATCTTCAAGATTGATTTTCCCTCCGCCCAAGGCGTCCCGAAAGATGTTTTTAATCCTCTCATCTGCTGTCTTTGTTTCCATGTCGTGGATCGTGTTTATTTCCGCTGCATAAGAATCGTCATGGTCCCTGTCCAAATCCTCATGATCCTTCATCTCGAGTTTTCCGAACTTGATATATCGTATTGAAGGCATTTCCGAAACACCTGCCAAAGACAGGTTCATGATAAATTCCTTAAGCTGGAGAAGGGTAAGACCTTTGATGAAGGTTAAACGCTCTATCTCATTATTTCTAAGAATCTGGGCAAAGGCCGTCTCACAGGAGCCTGTAATAGTCAGAGGCCGATTATCTTCCATGAGGCTGTTACCGATCAGAAGGAGGGTTATTTTCTCTTTCACTTCAAACATCTCCTCCAGTACATGATAGGTCTCCTGGATATAGGAAAGGGGCTGTGGGTGATTGTCCGGATATATAATGGCATTCTGAACGGCCGCCGTAAACAGGGGCGCCATTCTACTCATCATTTTTTGAAACTCGGCGGAACTCATTATCTATTCCTTGCTTTTAATATTTTTGCTGAGATAGTTCTGATCTCCTCATTGCGGGATTTCTTCCCTTTTTCCAGAAGCCCCGGAATCTGATTTTTCGGAAAATGGTGGAGATTCCTGTAGAGTGTGACTTTCATCCTGGAAAGATATTTTGGGGAGAAGGTGAACCATGTTGCTGCAATTTTATCCAATTGAGGGATAACCGACGGATGTCCTGTTTTAACGAGTTCACCGACAATCCATTCATTAAGTATCGTATCCTTCTCGCGAATTATAAAAGTCTTGAGCATGGATGTTAAATCCTTCAGCAAATCATCAATCCGGTAACTGCAGGACAGTCCCACGGCCTCCAGAACCTCATTATAATCTTTGGCCTTCAAGCTTTTTTGCAAAAGCTCAATGACAGCCGGATCATCAAACTGAATAAGCGTCTTGATGACCTCTCTCCTAACCGGCCAATCCTCATGATGAAAGAGATTCCTCAGTGATGATGAAACGGAGTTGTCGTTCATTTCGCGGATAAACGTCAGTAAACGGATGATCGTCTGCGAATCCTTGTTCGGCAGCCGTTTAACAGCCTCCTCGATCGCGTTTCTTCCAAATCCTTTCATGATTTCGATAATCGTTGCAGATAAAGGCACCTTCGGATCAAGGTAAAGATCGAAAAGCCAGTATATGTTCTGCACACTGCTTGAGATTAGAAATTGCGTCAGCACAGCGGGTTCCTCTGTTCCTCTTAGTATAAATGGCGCAACATACCTGGCGATAGTTTCCTTTTCCGAGAGGAAGCTCAGAATGGATAGCGCTTTCTGGCGAATAATTTCGACAGGTTTTTCAATTGTATGACGACGCAGGGTATCCATAACGGTTATCAGAAATGAGAATTGACCCGTCTTGAGAAGTTCAGGTATGGATCTCTTCAGTTTCTCGGAACATGTCAGGTAGTCTTCTTCCGATGCATCTTCTATTATGAAATGGATCAATTGGCAGATCTGGAAATTTACATGTTCATGGGTCAGGGTTTTTAAATATTTGTGGAGAGGGAATTGAGATTGATCGATATCTTCGTCGGAAGATGAGGTCCCTGCGGCCTTTTTCAATAACCTGTCGTAGTCTTCAGATACATAATGCTCATATTTTTCTCGTTTGAAAAGGGTTTCCATATCCTCTGATGAAAACTCTTTCCCCTTCAGCTCATCTGTTGGAATGGTTGCTTCATGAACGCCGGCCATTTTTTTGAGGAGATTGACAAGAGCGGGAGAGATCAGAGCCTCTCTTTCATTTGTCCGACGGAGAATATCTAATAATATGTCATCGGAAAAGCACTTCAAATTCTCCTCAATGATTGCTGTATCGGAGTGAAGAATGAACTGTCGCTCTACGACATCGATAAGTTGTTTTTTTAATCCGGGATTCAGATCATTGACAAGAGCGTTGATGCTGGTAAGAGTTTCATAATTATCGGTACTTATAGGTTTCCTTTTTGGTATTTCAGTAAAATATTCATTGAGCATCTTCTCGTAACTGCTGACGGCTGAAGGCCAGTTTTCTTGCTGTTGGTTGAGAAGACTGATCGCCTCAACCGCATCTGTTTTTGACTGTTCTGCCGGGATGCCGTCATTTTTGCTCATCTTCAATTCTTCTGAATTCTTACGGGAAAAGAATTCCTGCCAGAAGAGATCATCATTTGCCTTCAGATCGACCTTAGTATGTATGATCCCCTTCTTATCCTCCATACGAAAGTGATCTGCGTCGATGACCTTTACCTTGATACCTTTGATGCCGGAACGGGAAAATACCGATTCGATTTTACCCATAGCCCAGATATCTGCCGGTTTGGAAGTCAAAATACGATTGAACTCCAGCAGGTCTTTCTTGTTCAGATGGTGGTTTATGGTGAAAGAGACAATACGGAGATTGTTCAGGCAGTGAGCATAATCCATGAAAACGTAATTATTTTTCTCTTTATCAGGTGCGGTTTCACCGAATGTTATTGTGTCTCCGGCAAAACCGATTAATAATTCAACCTTCCCCTGAAGGATCTTCTGTATCAAATCAAATGCATAATCAACGCTTTCAGTGATTCGGGAGTGGCCGGGCGGGTACATTCCAAGATTCATCTTGATCAGGTTCAGGGCAGTAATGATATGCAATAACTGCATTGATCCAGCCGATGAAGGGCTTAACCCCGTTTTCCCTTTGAAATCATTCATAGATGGATATTACGAAGTTTTATTGTTTGGTAATCGGTTGCTTTTACAGCTTTTTCAGCGATTGGAGTGTAACGGGGAGGCGTTTGTATGTCAAGGAAATAGGAACTTCTCCATCATTTTTCGAGCGATTTTCTATAGTCTTAAAATGTCGGCATATCGCATTATTATGCTTGGTAGGCGGTACTGGGTTTGAACCAGTGACTTCTACCGTGTGAAGG
>CAYODW010000050.1:0-18463 GCA_964402865.1 uncultured Desulfonema sp.
TCCTATTCGGAAACAGGCAATTTTGGGCAAGCTCAAGGAAATCAAGGGATTGCGCGGAGACATACGCATTGTATGTCGCACAAGAAATCCCGCAGATTGACACAGAGATCGCACAAAAGGGTCATTTACGGATGGAAACTAATTTATTTCAGCGATTAATGAAAAATAAAACTCCTATAGCAGTTGTTGGAATGGCCGGCATCTTTCCGGGGGCATCAGATATTGATACCTTCTGGTATAATATATCAAATAAAATCGATTTGACCAAAGAGATACCAAAAGAAAGGTGGCCTGCTCCTATAGATTCCATGTTCAGCGAAAAGCCGGCTCCTGATAAGACATATTCCATGAAAGCGTGCCTGATAAATGATTTTAAATTCGATCCGGCCGGGATTGATATAGATAAAAATATCCTGCAGGAAATAGATCCTCTTTATCAGTTTGTTCTTCATGCCGGAAGAGAAGCGTTTTCAAATTGTGTCAACAAATCTTTAAACAGAAAAAGAACCGGCGTTACGCTCGCCGCAATAGCTCTTCCTACTGATACATCTTCCGGATTGGCACGAAAAATTATTGGCAGGTCATACCGGAATAATCTTTTCGGTAAATCATTTTCACCTGATAACATGCATATAACAACAGCAGAGGCTCTTTCCGCAAGGGTAACAAGTCTCCCGGCTGCAATTCTGGCAGCGGGTCTTGGTTTAGGCGGCGGGAGCTTCACTCTGGATGCGGCATGTGCTTCTTCTATCTACGCTGTAAAGCTTGCATGTGACGAGCTTAATTCATATCACGCAGATGTTATGCTTGCAGGAGGCGTATCAAGGCCCGACTGTCTGTACACTCAGGTCGGATTTAGTCAGCTTCGCGCCCTTTCGCCTTCGGGACGCTGCGCGCCTTTTGATGAAAAGGCCGACGGACTTGTTGTAGGGGAAGGCGCCGGAATTCTTGTCTTAAAAAGGCTCGAAGATGCCTTAAGAGATGAGGATAAAATATACGGAATTATCAAGGGCATCGGGCTTTCGAATGACACAGGCGGAAATCTTCTCTCCCCGGATTCTGAAGGTCAGGTACGCGCCATGAAAACAGCTTACGAATCGGCCGGATGGAACCCATGGGATGTTGATCTTATCGAATGCCACGGAACCGGAACTCCTGCAGGAGACATTACCGAACTTGTCAGCCTTACAAAATTATGGGGAAATTCCGGATGGACAAAAGGCCAATGTTCAATAGGCTCTGTTAAATCAATGATCGGTCATCTTCTGACAGGCGCCGGCGCAGCAGGAATGATAAAAACACTTCTTGCAATAAAACATAAAACGCTACCTCCATCTCTTAACTTCACAAAAGCGCCTGAAAAAAGCCCGCTTCACGGCAGCCCTTTCAGAGTTCAGACGGATACCGAAAAATGGGAAAGAAAAAACGAAAATACGCCTCTTCGCGCTGCAGTGAGCGCTTTCGGCTTTGGCGGAATTAACGGCCATCTTCTTTTTGAAGAATGGCTGCCCCGTTCACATGGCCCGCATTTAAAATCTTCGGGAACCGGGAGATATCTGACCCGGACATCAGATGAGAAATTGACAGCCCCTGTAGCAATTGTTGGAATGGATGCTCATTTTGGAACCTTTAAATCCCTTAAGGAATTTCAGGAAGGAATATTCAACGGTAATTCAGTCATATGCAAAAGGCCGGAAGGCCGTTGGAAAGGATGTGATGAGCTTGCCGATAAGCTTCTTGAAGGCCGCGGTTCATGGGGAGCTTATATTAAGGAGATTGATTTTGATTCCGGCGCGTTTCATATTCCGCCTATCGAAATTCCCGATATTCTGATTCAGCATCTTCTGATGCTCGAAGTGGCGGCAAATGCAATGAATGACGCTGGGCTCCCCGCAAGAGAAATCCGCAATCGAATGGGAGTTGTTATCGGAGCAGACTTTGACTACGAAGCAACAAATTTTCAGCTCCGGTGGGATCAGTCAAACCCATCCCCTAAATTCTTTCAAGATATCTGTTCCTTGCCCCTTACATCATCAAGAACACTTGGAGCGCTTGGCGGCATCCTAGCAAGCAGAATTGCCCGGGAATTCCGTTTTGGAGGACCGAGTTTTGTTGTGTCATGTGATTCGGCATCCGGTCCTAAGGCTGTTGAAATCGGGATACGGGCTATCCGTCAGAATGAAGCTGATATGATGCTTATAGGCGCCGTTGATCTCTCGGGTGATATACGAAACATAATAATCTCCGACAGGTTACAGAGTTACTCAAAAAGCGGCAAGGTAGCTCCTTTCGACATTCTATCCGGAGGAACCTTGCCTGGCGAGGGCGCTGCCGCAATAATTCTGAAAGATCTTGACCGGGCGATTAAAGATAATGACAGAATTTATGCTGTCATTAATGGAGTCGGCAAGGCAGGCGCAAGCGGGCATAATGGGCGCCTTCCCCTTAAGGAGGCTTATTCTCTTTCTCTTGAAAGAGCATTAAACGATGCTTCTGTTTCACCATTTTCAATAAGCTATTTCGAAACTCACGGCAGCGGAAATCCTTCAGAAGACGCCATCGAAATAGAAACATTAAATAAATTATTCAAAAACTCCCATGCCGGATGCGCTATCGGTTCTGTCAAACCGAATATTGGTAATGCCGGATCAGCATCAGGGCTTGCTTCCCTTATAAAAGCTTCCCTTTGTCTTTACCATGAAATCATACCGCCGATGGTAAATTTTACAGAACCGTTAGCTATCATTAATAACAATCTCCATGTTCCCGTATTGCCACAATTCTGGTACAGAAACAGAATCGACGGCCCCCGCATGGCATGCATATCTTCAGTAGCAAAGGACGGAAACTGTATGCATGTTGTTATTAAAGGCCATGAATACCCCTTACCAAATGCCATTTCTGAAAAGATTTCGATAGAAAGAAAAAAACCCTTAGGACAAAGAAATTTCGGTCTTTTTATAATTGACGGCAACACAAAGAATGAACTCATAGAAGGCGTTGATTCCCTTTCGGGAAAAATAATTAATACAAGCGACATAAATGAATGTGCATTTAACTGGATGCGGCATAAAAAACCCGACAGTTCAAAAAAATATGCCCTGACGATAGCAGCAGGAAATGCCGCTCATCTTCGACAATGGATAAAAGAGGCTAAATACATTATTGAAACAGACACTCATAAAAAAATGAATGGCCCGGGTGGAATCTACTATTCACCGAATCCGCTCGGACTGCAGAATAAAACGGCTTTCGTTTTCCCCGGTTCCGGTAATCACTATCTTGGAATGGGCAGAGGAGCAGGTGTTTATTTTCCGGATATACTGCGGAAAATGGATTCAATGACGGAAAGGCTTAAAACACAGATTGTCCCGGAATGCTTTGTTCCATGGCGAAGCTCATGGAACAAGGGATGGGAAATTGATGCAAATCAGAAAATTGCCGCCAGCCCTTTAAACATGATTTTCGGACAGGTCGCATACAGCGGTATTATCGCCAAGCTTCTGATGAGTTTCGGGATTAAACCTTCTGCTGTCATAGGATACAGCCTCGGAGAGTCTGCCGGTAATTTTGCAATGAATGTATGGCCTGACTACGGTGAAATGCTTGACAGAATGCTTAAAACGGACCTGTTTACTTCAAAACTTGCAGGTACATGCAATGCCGCCCGTAATGCATGGAATATACCATCCGGTGAAAAGATAGACTGGTGCGCCGCGGTAGTAAATCGCCCGGCAAAAAATGTAATCGATGCTCTGCCGGCTTTTCCTTATGTAAGACTTTTGATAGTCAACACACCGGATGAATGTGTAATAGGAGGCATGAAAAAACAGGTTGAGGCCTTAATAAAGAGTCTTTCATGCGAAGCTTTTTTTCTTGAAGGTGTTGTAACTGTGCACTGCGATGCCGTCAAACCTGTAGCAGATGAATACGAAAAGCTTCACCTTTTCCCTGTTAATCCGTCTGAAGGAATCATCTTTTACAGCTGTGCGCTTGGACGTTCATATGAAATGACCGGCGCAAACGCCGCTTCGTCCATACTAAAACAGGCGATCTGCGGTTTTGACTTCACTTCAACAATAGAGCAGGCATATAAAGACGGAATACGCATTTTTATTGAAACCGGGCCTCTTTCTTCGTGCACAAGAATGATAGACAGAATTCTCCAGGACAGACCTCACTTTGCCGCTTCAGCATCTGTAAGGGGTGAGGATGAATATGTTACATTCATGAAACTCATTGGGTCCATGATAGGTGAAAGAATTCCTATAGATACGGAAAGGATTTACGAAGATTTCTCTCCGGAAACAAATGTTTTATTTCAGAATAAAGGCCGCAGGATTGTATTGCCCACCGGAGGCGAGGCGCCCGCCTCTTCCATGATAAATATACAAACAGATGATCATAAAGAACCGGATAACACAAATGAATCCGAAGATATTGCAAATATTCCTTCTTTTAACGAAAAGATTTATAAAGTAAATGGTCATAACGAAACAGATTACATCACATTGATAAAATCCATAAAAAGCAACATTGAATCAACCACCAAAGCACATGAAAAATATCTCGATTTTTCTAATGAACTGGCAAAAAACTTTGCTGATACTTTTTCTTTTCAGATAAACCTGCTTGAAAAGATGACTTTTGATAATAGGTTAAGTGTAAAGAAAGAAGCCCTATTCTCACGTGATATGTGCATGGAGTTCGCGACAGGGTCTGTTGCAAATGTACTGGGGCCTGAATTTGCAATTGTTGACACATACAGGGCAAGGGTGCGTCTTCCCGATGAGCCTCTTATGCTTGTTGATAGAATAATCTCCGTCGACGGAGAAAAATCTTCTCTCGGATCAGGAAAGATTGTCACAGAACATGATGTTTTGCCCGGCGCTTGGTATCTTGACGGAAACCGGGTTCCGGTCTGCATATCCGTTGAAGCCGGTCAGGCCGATCTTTTTCTCTGTTCCTATCTTGGAATCGATCTTGCGGTAAAAGGTGAAAGAACTTACAGGCTGCTTGATGCTACGGTAATATTTCACCGCGGCTTGCCAGAACCCGGGGATGTAATCCGTTATGTAATAAATATCGAAAGATTTGTTAAACAGAAAGAGACTTATCTTTTCTTTTTTAATTTTGAGGGGTATATTGGGAAAAGCCATCTGATAAGCATGTATAACGGATGTGCCGGATTTTTTACCGAAGAGGAAGTGAAAAACTCCGGAGGAATCATTCTGACGGAAAAAGATATGGCTTTCACCCCCGGTAAAAAGCCCGACGACTGGAAAGAACTTGTGCCGTTTCACCCGGATAGTTTTGATGAGAAAGCCCTTGATTTCCTCAGAGAAGGAAGCCTTTCCGGCTGTTTCGGGGACTCTTTTGAAGAAATCAAACTGACAGATTCTCTGTGGCTTCCGGGCGGCAGAATGAAGCTCATAGACAGAGTACTTTCTTTGAAACCTGAAGGGGGCCGCTTCGGCCTCGGCATAATAAGGGCGGAAGCGGACATTCATCCCAATGACTGGTTCCTGACCTGTCATTTCAAAGACGACATGGTCATGCCCGGAACGCTCATGTATGAATGCTGCGCCCATACTCTGAGGGTTTTTTTAATGCGCATGGGTTGGGTCGCTGAAAAACCAGGCGTGTGCATTGAACCTGTTCCCGGAATCGAGAGCCTGTTAAAATGCCGTGGGCCGGTCACCCCCAAAACAGATAAAGTAATATATGAAGTGGAAGTAAAAGAGCTGGGATACAGCCCGGAGCCCTATGTTATAGCCGACGCATATATGTATGCAGACGGGCAGAGGATTGTTTTTTTCAAAGACATGTCGATGAAAATGACTGGAATTACACGGCATGAGATAGAATCGTTATGGGAATCAAGAAGTAAAAAGAATAATGTTCTTTTCGACCGTGACAGAATACTCGCGTTCTCCATCGGGAAACCTTCTGAGGCTTTCGGAGATAAATATAAGATATTTGATTCAAAAAGACGCATTGCCAGACTGCCCGGGCCGCCCTATCTCTTTATGGACAGGATTACGTCTGTTGAGCCTGAAGCGTGGGCAATGAAGCCAGGAGGCTGGGTAGAAGCGGAATACGACGTCAGTCCTGATGCCTGGTACTTCAGGGCAAACCGCTCGGTTTCCATGCCGTTTGCAGTGCTTCTCGAAATCGCACTCCAGCCCTGCGGCTGGCTTGCGGCGTACATGGGCTCTGCGCTTAAAAGCAGCATAGATTTAAAATTCCGAAATCTTGGTGGAAATGCTGTGCAACACTCTGAAGTCCTTTTCGATTCCGGAACACTGACCATGCGCGCCCGCGCAAAAAAAATCTCCGAAGCAGGAGATATGATTATTGAAGAATTTGAGATGCAGGTTCTGCAGTCAGGCAGAATCATCTATGAAGGAGATACCGTATTTGGCTTTTTCTCCGAGGAGGCTCTGTCAAAGCAGGTTGGAATCCGTGACATTGATAAAGAGATATACAAATCATCACAGGAAGAAATCAATAATGGCGTTTCACATACTTTTCCGGATGAAGCTCCTCTGTCACCCGACGACAAAGCTATAGATCCGTCACCATTACTTGGAATGCCTGCAAAGGCTTTTCGCATGATAGATGCCATCGGCATATT
This sequence comes from uncultured Desulfonema sp., assembly GCA_964402865.1. Lineage (GTDB taxonomy): Bacteria > Desulfobacterota > Desulfobacteria > Desulfobacterales > RPRI01 > RPRI01. The sequence goes on from CAYODW010000050.1 coordinate 6,638, forward strand.
TGCCGAAAACGGCGGTCCTTCCGGACTCGGCTATATCAGGGGAATAAAAAATGTTGATCCGTCAGAATGGTTTTTTAAGGCACATTTTTTTCAGGACCCTGTTTGTCCCGGCTCTCTTGGAATAGAATCTTTTCTGCAGACAATAAAGTTCATTGCGATTAAAAGATGGGGGCATCTTGTTGAAACCCACAGATTTTCTCCGGTTACCGGGAAATCTCATAATTGGATTTACCGCGGGCAAATAATTCCGGAAAATAGAAAGGTTGAAGTTGAAACGATTGTAACCGAAATCAGGGATGAACCTTTACCCTGCATAATGGCAGACGGTTATTTAAAAGTTGATGGACTGTATATATACAAAATGAAGAACTTTGGTATAAAACTGATTCCCAGTCATCACTCCCGCGAAAACGGGAGTCCAGAATCCGGAGTTTAAATTAAATGCTCTATTCAAAGGTTTATATAGAATCATTCGGCTATGAGCTTGCGCCCAATGTAATAACATCGGATGATATCGAAAAGCGCCTTCAACCGCTTTATGATCACCTCCATTTTCAAAAAGGCCAGCTTGAAACAATAACAGGCATACGCGAAAGACGCTTCTGGGATGAAGGATTTGCTATGCATGAAGGAGCAATATCAGCAGGCCGGAAGGCAATAAACGACTCTAACATCGACATAAAAGATATCGGTATGCTGGTTTATGGCGGAGTATGCAGAGATAATCTGGAACCTGCAACAGCCTGCGCAGTTGCCTATGGACTCGGGCTTTCACACGAAACCCATATTTTTGATGTCTCAAATGCATGCCTTGGAGTTTTAAACGGCATGGTGCAGATTGCAAACTCCATAGAACTTGGCCAGATAAAAGCCGGTCTTGTTGTATCATGCGAATCAGCCCGGCAGATAGTTGACTCGACCATAGAACGTCTCCTTAAAGAAAAAAATATGGATATATTCAGAAAAACAATTGCAACCCTTACAGGCGGCTCAGGTGCAGCCGCTGTGCTTCTGGCGGACGAATCTGTCTCAAAAATGGAACATCGGCTTATGGGTGGTATGATAAGAAGCGCCACCGAACATCATAAACTCTGCAGATGGGGTCCGGATACTGGAATACCTGCAAGCTGGCTTCACATAATGGAAACAGATTCGGTAGGTGTTCTTAAAAACGGAGTTGTTCTCGGCATAGAAACTTTTACGGCTTTCAGGAAAGAGCTCTCATGGCCGGCTGACAAACCGGACAAGATAATATGCCATCAGGTTGGTTCCGCGCATCAGAAAACCATTCTTGAATCAATCGGGATACCGAAAGAAAAAGATTTTACCACGTATCAGTATCTTGGAAATATAGGGACAGTATCTCTGCCACTTACGGCGGCCATTGCTTATGAACGTGAATTTCTGGGAAAAGATGATCTTGTCGGTTTCCTTGGAATAGGAAGCGGCCTTAACTGTCTGATGCTCGGCATAAAATGGTAGAAGAAAACCATATTGATATTTCCGGTATAAAAAACCTCTATCCGTTTAAATCCAATTATACGGAAATAAGAGGGATAAAATACCATTATGTCGACGAGGGATCGGGAAATCCTGTTCTGATGATTCACGGGAATCCGACCTGGTCTTTCTATTTCCGCTCCCTCATAAAGGATCTTTCAACGGAATTCCGCACAATAGCCCCTGATCATATAGGCTGCGGCCTTTCCGGAAAACCCGGTGAATCCGATTATGATTACAGATTAAAAAGCCGTATCGAAGATATAGATTTATTCCTCAGCAGGCTCAGATTAACCGGCAAAATTACTCTTATTCTCCATGACTGGGGCGGGATGATAGGCATGGCATATGCGGTTAAAATTCCTGAAAAGATAAACTCTGTTGTTATTATGAATACCGCAGCCTTTTTCCCACCGGGCAGAAAAAAGAAGATCCCTTTAAGATTGCGGATGATACGAAATAAAGGCTCTTTTGCAGATATTGCCGCTCTCGGGTTAAACCTGTTTGCAAAATGCGCTCTTTATATGAATTCATACAAGGGTCTTTCAAGAGATGTAAAGAATGGACTTATTGCTCCCTATAATTCATGGAAGAACAGGGTCGCGGTATTAAAATTTGTTCAGGATATACCCCTTTGCGAAAATGATCCCAGTTACGGCATAGTAAAGGATGTGGAAGATAATCTTTATCGTCTTTCAGAAATTCCCATGCTCATCTGCTGGGGGAAGCATGATTTTGTCTTTACGGAAAGTTATCTTGCCGAATGGCGGAAACGCTTTCCAGGAGCCGAAACTCATATTTTTGAAAATGCGGGGCATTACGTGCTTGAAGATGAACCTGAAAAAATATCTTTGATTGTAAAGGAGTTCCTGAAAAGGCATATGCCCTGATCCGGTAAAACAGATTATGCAGCAGCCAAACGTTGATTTTATAAATGTATCATCTCATCTTGGGAGAATGGCGGAAATCCAGCCGCATAAGAGAGCTGTAGTCTATCCTGTTTCACGTGATAAAAAAGGTCGTATCGCCTATGCTCATCTTACTTTCAATCAACTTGCCTGTGAATCTGACCGGATAGCCCATGGGCTCAATAAATCGGGTATAAATAAGGGAACAAGGACCATCCTGATGGTAAAACCCGGGCCTGACTTCTTTGCCCTTGTCTTTGCTCTCTTTAAAACGGGCGCAATCCCCGTAGTAGTTGACCCCGGCATGGGCATAAAAAGGATGCTCTCCTGCCTTAAATCTACCAGACCCGAAGCCTTTATCGGAATACCGCTTGCACATGTGCTCAGAACATTATTCCCCGGTTTCTTCAAAACAGTCAAAGTATGGATAACGGTGGGATATCGCTTATTCTGGGGAGGGCATACTCTCAATAAGATAAGAACAGGCGCAATGGAACCATATCATAAGGCAACAACCAGAAGAAACGATACGGCGGCCATACTCTTTACTACCGGCAGCACCGGTCCTGCAAAAGGCGCGGTTTACACGCACGGCAATTTCGATGCCCAGGTCAGGCACATAAAAGAGCATTTCAGGATAGGAGCATATGAAATCGATCTTCCGACATTTCCCCTTTTTGCCCTTTTTGATCCAGCCATAGGAATGACTGCCGTTATTCCCGATATGGATCCAACTAAACCTGCCATGGTCAATCCTGAAAAAATAATCGAAGCGGTCATTAATCAGAGCGTGACAAACATGTTCGCCTCCCCTGCCCTTTTAAACCGAGTAGGAAGATACGGCAAAAGCAGAGGAATAATACTTCCCACATTAAAAAGAGTCGTATCCGCAGGAGCCCCTGTTTCGCTTTCAAATATAAAATGCTTTTCCTCCATGCTCACCGATGAAGCTGAAATACATACCCCATACGGCGCCACGGAGGCAGTTCCGGTAATATCAATCGGAAGCAGAGAGATTCTGTCCGAAACAGGAAGTTTGAGCGAGCGGGGTCATGGAATCTGCGTGGGAACCCCTTTAAACGGAATAGATGTTAAGATAATAAAAATTACAGATGACCCGGTAAATGAATGGTCTGATGATATTATTGCAGCAGACGGTGAAGCTGGTGAAATAACAGTCAGAGGCGAACTTGTTACAAAAAGTTACTTCGAAAATACTGAAGCCGACGCTCTTTCAAAAATAAAAGACGGAAACAGCACATGGCACAGGATGGGGGATCTCGGGAGAAAAGATGAAAAAGGAAGAATCTGGTTTCTCGGCCGGAAAAGCCATCGTGTAATAACACCTGACAGGACTCTTTTTACGATTCCGTGCGAGGCCATATTCAACAACCATCCGGAGGTTTTCAGGAGCGCGCTGGTTGGAATCGGGAAAAAACCTTACCAAATACCTGTTATATGCATCGAGCCTGAAAAGGAATCAAAAACGGATAGAAAAATACTTGAAAAAGAGCTTCTCGAAATTGCGGAAAAGAATGAACTTACCGGAGATATAAAAATAATTCTGTTTTGCAAATCTTTTCCCGTTGACATCAGACATAACTCCAAAATATTCCGTGAAAAGCTCGCTGCATGGGCTGAAAAAAAGATCGTACAAGAAGGTGGTAAATAGGAAATGGGCGTTAAAGGCGGACGAAATATTCTTGTCACCGGCGGAGGAGGCTTCCTCGGATATGCAATATCAAAGCTTCTCTTTGAAAAAGGCGACTGCGTTACAAGTTTTTCCAGAAGATATCATCCTGAACTTGAACGGTTCAATGCCGAACATATTCTCGGCGACATAAGAGATAAAAAGGCCGTTGAAAACGCCTGCAAGGGAAAAGAGATGGTGTTTCATACTGCAGCGAAAGCCGGTGTATGGGGCGATTACGACGAATATCACGGAATCAACGCTGAAGGAACCGCAAATGTGATCGAAGGATGTTTGGCGCATAATGTTCCCTTTCTCATTCATACAAGTTCTCCGAGTGTTGTGTTTGACGGGAAGGATATGGAAGGCGCCGATGAATCGGTTCGGTATCCCGAGAGTTATCACGCCCACTATCCGAAGACAAAAGCGATCGCGGAACAGCATGTCCTGAAAGCTTCAGCATCCGGCCTTAAAACAATTATTTTAAGGCCTCATCTCATATGGGGCCCGGGTGACAAACACTTTGTCCCGAGAATAATCAAAAGGGCAAAAAGGCTTCGCATAGTAGGCGACGGGAAAAATCTCGTTGATACTGTTTATATAGACAATGCCGCGCATGCCCATCTCCTGGCAGCCGATTCTCTTGAAATAAACTGTCATTTATCAGGGAAGATTTATTTTATAAGCCAGGGCAAACCCGTCCCTCTCTGGAAGATGATCAACAGCATTTTAAAGGCGGGAGGGCTTCCACCTGTAACACGATCCATCAGTCCCAAAGCCGCCCTGCGCGCCGGATCTTTTTTTGAATTTTTATACGGAACGCTGAATATGAAAAAGGAGCCACCAATGACAAAATTTGTCGCAAAAGAGCTTGCAACTTCTCACTGGTTCGATATAACTGCTGCAAAAAGAGATCTCGGATATGATCCTGTAATTTCAACTGAAGAAGGACTCAGGCGCCTTGAAGCATGGCTAAAAAACGCCGATTTAAAAGGAACAGGAAGATGAAGCTTACCGATATATTGCCTCTTGAAAAATGGGTTGAACTCGAAAAGGAGATCAACAGAAGATCAGATCTTAACGCCTCCGTTTTTGATATTAAAGGAATCAGGATAAGCGATTTCCAGAAGTGGCCCAACAGGCTCTGCCCGTTTATCAAGGCGAATGCCAGGGGGCAAAGCTTCATATGCGCTGTTGCACATATGAACCTTGCGGCCCAGGCTCAACAGACTGGAAAAGCAGTTATCGAAGAGTGTGATGCGGGATTATTCAAGGTCGTCTACCCTGTATTCGCCAAAGGTGAATTTCTCGGTGTTGTCGGCGGCTGCGGACTTCTGCTTGACGATTCGGAGACCGACACTTTTCTCATTAACAAGATAACCGACATCGATGAAGAAAAGCTTGAAGAACTTTCAAATGGTATCGGAAGGAAAAGCAGAACGGAGATTGAAGAATTGGCACAATTTCTAAAAGAAGAGGTTGACAAAATTACAGGTAATTTATAGAGGCACTTTCTTCCTTTTGACCTTTTTAACAAGAATCCGTTACCGGGAGATAACAATCCAAAATGGAATCTTCAAAAGTTCTTGTCATTGGCGGCGGGATCGCCGGCCTTACAGCAGCCCATGAACTTTCAAAACTCGGCGTAAAAGTCGAGCTTGTTGAAAAAGAGTCTTTTCTCGGAGGTCATGCAATTCAGTTTACCTGCAAAGCCACCGAAAGCTGTGCAAAATGCGGCGCATGCATGGCGGAAGAGAAGCTCAATAATGTCATTCATAATGAAAACATCAGAATACACACAGGCGCAAACTTAAACGGAATATCGAAAAACGACCGCTTCAATTATAATATTCAATTAAATCAAGATCATATAAATCAATCAAAATGTACAGATTATTTCTCCTCTGCCGATGCTGTTATTATAGCGACCGGATTCGAGCCGTTTGATCCTGTGAAAAAACCATACGGATACAGGGTTTTTAAAAATGTAATAACAAACCTTGACCTTGAAAAAATGTTAAGAACAAAAAGCTTTGCCTTGAAACCTTCAGACGGCATGCCGCCCGATAAAATAGCTTTCATACAGTGCGTAGGAAGCAGAGATTCAAAACTCAACCATCTCTGGTGTTCGAAAATATGCTGCGCATCCGCCCTTCGCATGGCTCATGTAATAAAAAGAAGAAAGCCCGAAACAGCCATAACCTTCTTTTACATAGACATCCAGGGCTCCGGAAAAGATTTCGAAGCGCTTTATCAAAAGGCAAAAGAAGATTTCCGTATGACAAGGGCTGTTCCGGGAGATATTTATAAAACGGGAGACGACCGGCTCAAAATCACGTACTTTGACAGCCTGTCAAAAGCTATTGTGGAAGATTTTTACGACATGGTTGTTCTCTCCGTAGCCATGATTCCAGGAGCCGGAACAAAAAAGCTTTCAGAGATGCTCGGCATAACCCCTTTTGATAAAGGTTTTGTTAAATCATGTGAAAATGATGACATTGCCGGGTCGGGCGGAGTCTTTGTGGCCGGTACGGCTGGAGGCCCTTTATCAATAGCTGAAAGTATTACACATGCGGTAAAAACGGCATGGGATGTCGCGAAATATTTAAAAACCAGGGGGGCCCTGATTCTGAGATGAAAACTCTTATTATTGGAAGCAGCCCTTGCGCTGTAAATATTGCCAAAGAGCTTCTCGAAAGCGGAAAAGGAATCATAATCGCATTAAACGGAAAGGAAGATTCATCTGCGATCAACGAATACAGGGCCGCAGGCATTGATCCGGAATATATAATTACGGATATAAAAATTCTTTCCTGCCAGGGATGTGCCGGCGATTTTACCGTTGTCATGTCAAGTGGCGAGAAAAAGATCTCTATAAAAATATCCGGAGTTGTTATTGCCGAAGAATATGAGAAAAGTCCCAATTATTCCGCTTATGGCTTTAAACCCGCCCCTTATATTCTACCTCTCTCCTTTTTTGCCGATCAAATAATTTCTCCAAATAATTCTGTTAAACAGATTCCTCAGGACGGTAAAATAGTATTTCTTACAGGACTAGGATATGAAAGCAATCCGGTAACCGCAGAAGAAATCATGCTTGCTTCTCTAAAACTCCAGACGGACTATAATCTGCAAACATACATATTTACCGGCAACCTTAAAGTTGCGGGAAACGGCCTTGAAAAATTGTACCGGGAAACAAAAAAAGCAGGTGCGATATATTTTAAATTCACGGATACATTTCCCCGGATTTTTCAGGATGATGAGGGGAAGATCTCGATAGAACTTGTTGACGAGATTACCCGGCTTAATTTCAGAATTACACCGGAGCTTACCATTGTTGATGAAACCATATCTCCATCCGGCTATCTGAAAGAGCTTGCGACGGTTTTCGGTCTTCATACGGGAGCAGGCGGATTCCTCCAATCCGGGAACCTGCACCGAACAGGCATATATACAAACAGAAAAGGTGTTGTTGTTGCCGGACCGTCAAGAAGCGTTCTGAATGCCGCCGACAATGTAACCGATTCAGCCAATGCTGCGATTCTGACTTCAGGAATACCGGATAATAATAAAGAGCCAAAAACAAAAGCCGAGATCAGAAGCGGATCATGCGTCAGATGCCTTACCTGTTACAGATGCTGCCCCTATCGGGCTATTAACCTCAATATCAAGCCTTCAATTATGCCTGACGCGTGTGAAGGATGCGGGATATGTTTCGCGGAGTGCCCGAGAGGCGCCATTTCCTTGAACTTTCCGGACAAAAGGAATGTTGCGAATGAAATCAGACAGGATTCAGACAACGCAAAAACATCTCCTAATATCATTGCTTTCTGCTGCAGCCGTTCGGCAGGCCGCGCAAAAGGGCTTGCCGCCTGCATGGGATACAGTCTGCCTGCAAATTTGAAAATTGTGGAGGTGCCATGCTCGGGATATATTTCAACTGAATACATCCTGTCGGCCTTTCAGAATAATGCTGACGGCGTACTTGTACTTACATGTCACACCGGCAACTGCCATTCTGAAGACGGAAATATTCTTGCCCGCCGGAGGGTCGAACAGCTGAAGGAATCTTTTTCACACATGAATATTGAGAAAGAGCGCCTTGAGATAAATACGCTTGCATCAAACATGGGATTCGAATTTGCGCAGATAATATATGATTTTGAAAATAGATTGAAGGCCCTTTCTTCAGGCAATTTACAAAAACAGAAGGTGCAAAAATGAATCAAACTGAAACGATAATCAGTATCGGAGAACTAAATCACGGCAGATTCAAAACATTGCCTTTTTCTCATGATTTCTGCATAACGTGCGGCCTCTGTTCAAGCTCCTGCCCTGCTTCAGGCATAGACGGATTTGATCCGAGAATGATGGTCAGAATGGTGGGATTAGGCCTTGAAGATGAGGTTGTGAATGCCAAATGGCCGTGGATATGCACCATGTGCGGCAAATGTGAACATCTCTGCCCAATGGAAATCCGGATTCCCGATCTCGTCAGACACATAAGAGGATTGCGTGAAAAAGCGAAAGTGCCGGGAATACTTCAGAGGGGTCTTGAAGCGGCTCTAAAAACCGGAAATAACCTTGCTCTACCCAAAGAAGATTTTATTTATATAGTGGAAGATGTCGCCGGTGAAATAGCTGAAGAACCGGGGTTTGAAGACTTTAAGGTTCCTATAGACAAAAAAGGAGCAAACCTTTTATCAACAATTCATAACAAGCTGGTAAACACCCATACGGAGGATTTGAAATACTGGTGGAAAATATTTCATGCCGCAAAAGAGGACTGGACAATAACCTCCGAAAACTGGGAAGGAACAAGCTGGGGGCTTTTTACCGGAGATGATGAATCTGTTAAAATAATGGCCGGTAGAATCTTAGAACAAATGAAGGGACTGGAAATAAAAAATCTTCTCTGGCCGGAGTGAGGGCACGCCTATCTTGCGACCAGGTCTGGTCTTAAAAAATGGTACCCCAAAGAGCTCGAAAATATCGGAACATATACAGTCTTTGATCTTCTCATTAAATATATAAAGGAAGGAAGAATCAAACTTGACAAGTCAAGGTTAAAGGTTCTTGCGACATATCATGATCCCTGCAATTACGGCAGGAAAGCCGAAAAAATATTCGGTTATGGATTTTTTGACGAACCGAGATGGATACTTGACCAGTGTATGGAAAACTGGGTCGATCTTTATCCGACCAAAGAGAACCAGTTGTGCTGCGGAGGCGGAGGCGGTACGCTGACGACCGGATATAATAACGAGCGGATAGCTTACGGTAGAAATAAGATGGAACAGATAAGGGCTACAGGCGCCGAAATGGTGGTTGTTCCCTGCCACAGCTGCCACGGACAGTTTAACAGCATCAAAAAAGAATACGGCATGGAGAATCTTACCGTAAAATACCTCTGGGAACTTGTCGCCGATTGCCTAGTCTTATAATTTCGGATTTTTCGCGCGCTTCTTTAATCAACGATATATCTCCAGAAACTTCAAATGTGTGGGGTGTCCACTATCCCCTCCCTTTATCAGGAAATTGCTGTTTCCTGTTTCACTCTTTCATGAAGCCAGATCTTTATCAGGGCACTTCGGTCAACACCGATTCTGTTTCGTATGTTATCAAGATCTCTGACCAATGACTCCGATACGTACAGGGTAAGCCGGATCTTCTTTCCGGGTCTGGTTATCTTAACCTTTGACATATCGATGAGCTGATGAATATCCTCCCCTTCATCAAAGCGGCGGTCAAACTCTTCATTATTCTTTGCGAATGTCTTTTTCTTCATAAAGATCCATCTCCTTCTTCCTGGATCTTCTTACTGATATGATACGGATCATATCGCCGCGTATTGTAAGACGGCGGTCCATAATTTGTTGTTTATCTTTCCTATCATGATCCATCGGTCTTCCAGAGGATATGGCACATGAATCTCAACCCGATTTTTATCCAACCAGAGTCTTATTGCAGAGTCGAAATCAATACCATGTTTTTCTTTATTAGAGATACTTTTTTCCGGATTCCAATCAAATAGCATAGTTAATTATACATATTATGTGTAATATTACAATATGAAATACCCGAATATGATCAAAACAATCAAAGCCCCGGCCTCCAAAAAGAAATCAACAAAACGCCAGATGTATTGAGCGTTCCAAATATTACTTTATCATTTTGATCCATAACAGATTTTTTTTATTAAATTATTATACCAATAATTCAATTGAGTTAAAGCAATACTTATATTTTATGAATTTCCCCAAAGTACCTATTACTTCCTCAACCCGTCCAGAACCTTCAGTATTTCGCTGTTACTCGGTATGTCTGACATGCTTGTTCCATATTGTGCGAATGCAAGAGCGCCCTTCCGGTCAATCACGAAAAGCGCGGGCATCCTGCCAAGTTTCAGCAGCTTCCACTCCTGGCCGAAAAGGTTGGCGAGTTTTCCGTCCTCATCGGAAATACCGATCATAGGCAGTTCCTCTTTTTTCCAGTACTCCGCGACTTGTTCCGCTGTATGGGGCGCGACGATAACAATCGAGGCGTTTCTTGACGCAAAGTCCTTGAAATCATTTTTCATCTGACCCAGATGTTTTCTGGCATAAGGTCAGCTGAACCCTCGCAGTAAGACAATCATTACAGGACCTTGCTGCTGCAATGCAGATAGAGTTATCTTGCGTCCATCATGTGAGACCGTTTCGAATTCAGGTGCGATTACGCCGGTGGCAAGTGTCGACAAAGTAACAATTGAAACTATTATATAATTAGTCATTGAAGCATCACCTCATATTTGCTGGAATAAACCACCCTTTAACGAGTTAGGGGTAAATGCAAAAAAGCATGTAGAATAAGCATGTCCCATCGATTATTTGAATACCCCATCCCGTGGGAAATAGTCAAATTTATTCATGACGTGGAAACCTTCATTCGAATCTATCGAGCTAAAAACTTTTGTCAAATGCCTTTTTGCATGTTCTGATTGTTAATAAAAAACTTTCTGATGCGACTGACCCTTCACCCAAAGCATGTGAAGTTTTGTCTTTTTTCTTGACAACCGACTCTCCTTTAGCCATATCCTCGCCCCGGATAGTAAGTTCATATCCTTTTCCCTTATACTGCATGATCGTTTATACTCCAACCATGGAATAAGGAGAAACAATGAAAGAAAAGACCCGCAAGAATCTGTATGATGCATTTGTCGGTGAGGCAAAAGCATACTTTCGGCTACTGGCATACGCCGAGAAGGCTGACGAAGAAAAGGTGCCCCAGATCGCGCTATTATTCCGCGCCATAGCCGAAGCGGAACGCGTCCACGCTACGAGGCATTTGAATTTAGCTAAAGATCTGGTTGTCAGCGATACAGACACGAACCTGGAGAACTCATTTCAACGTGAAAAGACTCTGAGCGAGACGGCCTATCCTGAATTTATAAAAGAGGCCGAAGATGAAAGCGAAACCGCCGCTGCACTAAATTTCAGCCATGCGCGAGACGCCGAATCGTTTCATTCCAAATTGTACGAACGGGCCATTTATAATGTGATAAAGAATATAGTGAACGAGTACCATATCTGCCAGGTCTGCGGTTATGTGACAGATAAAAAGATACCCGACAAATGCCCGGTATGTGGCGCACCGCCTGATAAATTCAAGACCGTCGGCGCATGATTTCGTAAAGAACCTCTTGCATTTGCGCTAAAAGAGCTTATTCATAGGAAAACAAAGTGA
>CAYODW010000051.1:0-17867 GCA_964402865.1 uncultured Desulfonema sp.
CGATAAGTGCCATAGCGACAAAACTGTGCATCATGGTTCCTAAAACATTTTTAGTTCTTACCAGACCGCCGTAAAACATTGCCAGACCAGGCACCATGAGCAATACCAGGGCGGTAGATGTCAGCATCCACGCGGTTGTCCCGGTATCTGCGGCTGCATTATCTGCTGCAAAGACCATCCCGGAGGATAAGATACATAAAAACAGCCCCCAACAAGTTGTTGCAATTACCTTATTCATTGAATGCCTTCCATGGTTAAATTTTTGACTGCAATGTAACTTGCACATCATTGTTGTAGTCAAGATGCATCAAAAGATCAGAACGTCCGACCAGCTCTCTGACGCTTTGCATCCCAAATCTTTTCAAAATATCAACCAGGTCTTTCCGCCATGCATTGTAAAGATTGACGATCCGCTGTGTCGCCCATTCCAGGTTCATTTGGCTAACCAGTCCCGGATCAGTTGTTGCAATACCCCGCGGGCAGCCTCTCCCGGCTGAACAGCGTGAGCAGCGAACACAACCAAGCGCTACCAGTTCCGCCGTCCCGACGACAACACCATCAGCACCCAATGCAATGGCTTTTGCGATATCATGAGCTGTCCGTATGCCTCCGCTCGCAATAAGGGCTACCTTGTCTCTTGCCCCCTCATCGACCAGAAATTTGTGAACTTTTGCAACCGCATATTCAATAGGCATTGCAATATTCTTTTTGGCAATGTCCGGCGCAGCACCAGTGCCGCCATAGCCGCCATCCAGGTGAATAATATGAGTTCCTGCAGAATAACTTCCTACAGCGACCATATCCACATCTGTCGGCGTAGACACCTTTGTCGATATCAAAGCACGCCGATTTACATGTTTGATCCAGTCGATGTGTTTCATATGATCCTCTATGGAATAGACACTGTGGAATGGAAATGGCGAAAACAAAGAGATGCCGACCACCGCTTCACGGATTTTGGCAACAGCGGGCGTGTTTTTATCACCCAGCAGATGTCCTCCAAGCCCGGGTTTCGCTCCCTGCGCATACTTGAATTCTATAATACGCACACGCTGAATGGTTTCCTCACGAACACCAAAAAGGCCGGTGGCAACTTGCGTAATCATATGGTCGTCATATGGTTTCATACGCTCCATATATCCGCCTTCTCCTGAGCAGGAGAAGGTATTCCATGCGGTAGCAGCTCGAACTTTGGCAAGCTGTGTAACATTGCTAACCGATCCGAAAGACATGCCGCCGCCATACCAAGGCACATCAATTTTAATCCGTGGACGCCCGTCATCACGCCGGTTTAATACGATACTTGTATCAATATCATCGTCGCGCAATTTCATCGGCGGTTTTTCTGGGAATCTAAATCTGATGCGGTCAAATCCGCCTTCGGATTTGCCCACATGATAATCATATTCATATTCTTCCGGAGGCGGGCTGCCGGTCTCTGCCATTTTCCATGTTGACAAAAGCATATCCGCCGGCCAGCGATAATCTCCAAGCGCTTTAATCATTGGATTTTCAACCATTCTAAGCGCATGTTTCGGGCATTCGGTAACGCAGAAATGATCTGTCTCCTCACAAGCCTTCCCTATGCACAAATAACTCCTAGGAGAAGCAAAGTATTTATAACCCGGCTTTAGAACATGAACATGATACGGACATAAATCTGCACACTTGCCGCACCTGATACAGTCGTCGTTTCGAAAAATGATAAATTTTGCGATTTCGTTACGATAACGTGATAGTGCCGGCTCAATTTCACGACTGATATCAACCTGCGGCACACGCGTCTTTATCGTGTTCTTCGGCAGGATATCCTCAAGCTTTTTTTCTTGACCCGAAAAGCGTTCCAAAAATCTCCTCCTCAAGGTTTTCAAAAAACATCGCACGCCCGACATCGCCACGCAGACGGCGTGCTTCACGCATTCCCATTGCGCCCATCAGTTCTATAAGCTGCAAATGCCATGCAGCAATCAGATTCCTTATTCGACCGGTTCCATAATTAAAATCTACGCTTTCAAGTCTTGCAGGACATATAAGTCCGGGTTTGCAGGTTTTGCAAAGGCGGCATTCAAGAGCTATCATAAACGGCAGGTAGCTTGACACCAGATCAGCACCGCAAAGCAGCGCCTTTGCCATATGCTCCGGCAAAGCAATGCCACTGCCGGCAATGAGCGTCACTTCATCTCTTCTGCCCCTTTTTATCAGGGCTTTATGTATTTCGCGAATCATATCTTTTATAAATCTGGGGTGGTTAACACCAATCTCATCACCATTGAAATCGGCAACAATATGAATCACTTCAGCCCCTGAATCGGCCAAATCGACGGCACGATCGACGCCTCTCGAATCGAGGTTAACTCTCACCGATACGATAATTCCTGGATATATTTCCTTTAATTCTGTCATTCGATTAATCGCATCGCTATTATCCGGTATTTGCACCAGCCTTGTTTTACCCAACACTTCTTTTGGGATCTCCGGCGCATCCGGATTCAAGTGGAACGCGATGTGCGGCAGATATTCATCTATATTCCGAATCTGTCTGTCATCAGCGGCTATCGGCCATTTGCCCGAATCAATGATTGCTATCAAATCGGTCAACATCGCCGCTTCAATTATAAATGATTCAAGCTTCGGGAGGGTGAATTCAGGAGGGTTCATATCAACGATCAGAGGCATCGGAATATCGATGATCGATGGGATTTCCGTTCCCTTCGAATTTGCGTCGAAATTGAGGTGTGACAGTTTTTTCCCGATATCCACCGATGTAGAGATATACTCCCTTCCATGTATCCCATCTCTTGTTGGTCGGACAATTTCAGACATGTCTGTCCACATGGAATCAAAACCGTGGCCCGAAAATTTTCCTCTATAGCCTGCCCCTGAAACAGGAACCGCCGCCGTCTCAGCCTGCTGCCAGGTAATATGAATGATTTCAGGGGTCCAATATCTGTTGCCCAACCGTTCATATTCGGAATTAATCGTAAGGCATAAAAGGTTTTTAGTGCAGTTCTGGACACAGGAAAAACACCCCATGCATTCGAAAAACAGGAAATCCACGCATTCGAGTTTTCTTATATACTCCGCCTCCTGCCGGTGACGATCATACACGCACGCTTTTTTCACGCAGTTATGGCACCTTGCGCAGTCTTCACGCCAATCCACGATGCCGTGTTTCCCGATACGCGGAAGGCGAGGTGGAACAGGAGTTGTATGAATATGATATTTCTCTGACATTTTCTTTTCTCTCGTGCCCGCTGGATGGACACACTCTAATTTATAATCCGGATGCGGAAATGATTTCAGGCACGTTATTCTCCTTCCCGCCGGAAAGAATATGTATCCCTCTTACCCCATCCATTTCTTTAATCCTTTTAATCGTCTCAATACAGATAGAAATTCCTTCTTTCTTTTGTGACGTATCATTACCCGCCGCCTTTAGTCTTTCTATGATGCTGTCTGGAATTGATAAATCCGTATATTTCTCCCTCAGGCTTTCAGCTTCGCTTGCACCCGTCAATGGCAGAATACCTGCAATAATGGCTGTTTTTTCGGTTATCCCCTGGGATATAGCCTCTTTAAGCCACTTATCAAAAGCTTCTGTATCAAACACGGCCTGTGTCTGGATAAATCTCGCGCCGGCTTCAACTTTTTTGGCAAGGCGCAGGATGTTTAATTCCAGGGGTTTCATGTAAGGACTGACTGCCGCGCCTATAAGCACAGAAAATAAACCTTTGATCTTACTCCCGTCCAGAAGAACTCCTTCATCGCACATCTTCTTTACAGCGGCAATTAACTGGATCGAGTCGATATCATATACACTTGCAGATTCATGACTCGCCGTAAGAGACTGATGATGTCCTGAAAGACACAAAATATTCTTAATCCCCAGTGCTGCGGCACCAAGGATATCAGACTGAAGCGCGATACGATTTCTGTCCCTTGTAACAATCTGGTAAACCGGTTCAATTCCGTTCCTGCTCAAAATCACTGAAGCGGCAAGGCTTGACAATACCGGTCCATGAGGATTATCGGCAATATTAACAGCCGTCAGGCCGTTTTTAAAAAAAACAGCCGACTCCTCGACAAATTGATTTTCCGCGCTTACCGACGGAAGAAGCTCTGCGGTAACTATAAATTCTCCATTTTTTATCTTGTTATCAAGATTACTCTCTTGTAGCATTTCATTATCTCCTAACTCTGATTACGTATCGCTTTGCGCAGCGATTTTATTTCCTCAACAATCTGATGAATGGCGCCTTCATTTTTATTCCTGATAACACGCATACGTCCTCTGCCCAGTCCGATTTCTTCCAGAATGGCATCCACAGATTCAGACCGTTTTTGCGCACGAAGGTTTCCTTCAAGAAATTTACAATCTCCTTGCCCGCATGTTACCAGCATCACACAGTCAGCACCCTTTTCAAATGCTTTTAACATATAAAGGAGGTTCATTTTCCCGGAGCACGGTAAACTGACTGTCGTCAACTCATCCGTTCCAATTTCGCTGAAGCTTTGTCTGAGCGAATTCGCATCAAGACTGTTTGAGCAGTAAAACAAGCATAATTTTAATGGCGTATCTTTCATCATAAACATCCTGTTTTTGCTTTGTCCCAGCAATTAAATTCGATGGTCTTCACGAACAATAACACGGCATCCGCCGGAAAGGCTTGGTTCCCAATTCTTGGGTGGTTCTATCTTTTGAAGCCTGTCTGATTGTCCGATGTTTTTCAAGCGATGGTAGATGAGCTGCCAGGCACACGGTCGGTCAGGACGCACTTCGCAGCGCTCTTCACGGGAGCTTCCGCATGGCCCGTTCAGCATATGTTTCGCACATCGGGTGATGGGGCATATACCTCCGTATTTATGCAGCACGCAAGCTCCGCATGCGGCACATTTCTCGGTCCAGAGACCTCTTTCTTCAAGAATACCTATAAACGCCGTATTGAGTCCCGCATAAACAGGTTTTTCATTAAATCGCTCCGCGATGGCCTGGACACCGGCACCGCATCCGAGTGACAGCACAACATCATTTCTTTTTATCGCATCCGACGCTTCTTCAATGAACACATTGTCGCACTGGCGCTCAATGGTTAGCTCTTCAATTTCAAAATCAAGGCTTTCAACTTTTGATGCGATTCGCAATGCTGAAGAAATGATGCTCACTTCCCGTTCTCCGCCGGCAAGACAAACGGTAACGCATGTACCGCATCCCAGCACCAGAATCTTTTTGGAGTCTCGTAATATTTCAACAAGCTCGGGTATTCTTTTCCTTTCCGCTACTATCATGGATGGATCTCCTGTTTCATTGGTTTTTGAGTCCGGGCCGGTTTCACCGGGCTGGGCCCGAGATTGCGGACGGTCTCGATCATATCTTTGATGATCTCGACAAAACGACGGGCATCGGCGGCGCCGATATTCACCATTCGCAGACGTTCCTTTTCAAACCCTGCTTCGGTCAGAATACCACGAGTATAATTTACCCGGCGCTTTGCCATCAGATTGCCTTCAATAAAATGACAGCTGCCCTCCTCGCATCCGGCAACAAGAATGCCGTCAGCGCCGTTTTCGAATGCCCGCATAAAATATTCCACCTCCAGCTTGCCGGTACAGGGCGTTCGAATGATGCGAATATTGGTTGGATATTGAAGTCGCATGGAACCTGACAGGTCCGCAGATGAATATGCTCAGTAATGGCAGCAAAAGGCGACAATTTTAGGTTCAAAATTTTCCATGTTTTTCTTTTCTCTAATTCATCGGTAATTAGCTGACAATTCATTACGCCCGAACAGATCATCAAGCATGATATTAAAATGTTTTGTCTCAAAATGTTTCAGCTGCACGGCCCGGGCCGGACATTCGGAAGCGCATATTCCGCACCCCATGCACTTGGCGGCAGCGATTTCAGCTTTATGGTCCTTGTTTAGAAACGGTGCGCCATATGGGCATGAATGTACGCAAGTCATACACGAAATACATTTGCTCTGGTTGACCTGTGAGACCTGAGCGCCAACTTCAAGATGCGTCTTTGAAAGCACGGCAGCAGACCTTGCGGCGGCGGCGCGGGCCTGGGAAATATTTTCATCCATAAATTTCGGCGAATGGGCCAACCCGCACAGAAAAATTCCCTCATTAGCAAAATCAACAGGCCGCAGCTTCAAATGTGCTTCTACGTAAAAACCATCCGGATTCAACGGTACCTTCAGCATATTCGATACCAGTTTATTATCTTCGGGCGGAGTGATTCCGGTGCTCAAAACAACAAGATCCGTTTCAATCTCAATCGCTTCCGGAAAATCCGGACTATTGAGCGCAACAAGAAGGCCTTTGTCTTCTGAAACAACAGGCGGTTTTTCCTTAGCATAGCGGATGAAAACCACGCCTGCCTTGCGGGCCTGCTTGTAAAATTTCTCCCTGAAACCGTAGGTCCTGATATCCCTGTACAGGATAAAAATATTTGCATCAGGATTTTTCTTTTTTACGGCAAGGGCGTTCTTGATCGCCATGGAACAGCAGATCCGACTGCAGTATGCCCGTTCATTGTTGCGCGATCCGACGCATTGGATCATGACGATGTTCTTACCTGACCCGTTAAATGAATCATCATGCAGACATTTTTCAAGTTCCACCTGGGTGATTACATTGTCCGATTCATGGCGGTGATATTCAGAAGTTTCAACCTGGTCGGCGCCCGTGGCAACGATCACAGCACCGCAAGGGACTTCAACAGACCCACCGGGTTTTGAAAGTTTAATGTTAAATTTCCCGACATGTCCTGCAATACCGGTGACCTCGGTTCTCATATGGAGAATAATATTAGAATTAGTTTCAACCTTCTTTACCAGAGTGTCTGTAAATTCCGATACATTATCGTGTTCAAGTGTGCAGTAAATATCGCGAAGGTGACCGCCGAGATTTCCGGTGCGTTCGACTAAATGCACCTTAAACCCCTGTTCCGCAAGGGACAGCGCGGCCGTCATCCCGCTCAGGCCGCCCCCAATCACCATGCCGGCTTGATTGACGGCAAGAGATTCTCCGATTAACGGTGAAAGATGCCGGGCCCTGGCAATGGACATCCGCACCAGTTCAATCGCTTTTTGAGTCGCCGCTTCAGGCTCGGATGAGTGCACCCATGAACATTGATCCCTGATATTTGAAAGATCAAACAGATAGGGATTCAGGCCGGCCTCCCGCAACGTTTCACGGAATAACGGTTCATGAGTCCTGGGAGTACAGGATGCCACGACGATACGATTGAGTCTGTGTTCAATGATCGCTTCTTTGACCTCAGACAGGCTGGCATCAGAACAGGCATACATTGAATGAGTTGCAAAAATGACATCGGGATCTCTGGTAATAGCCATCGTCACCTTTTCAACATCAACCGTTGAGGCGATATTAATTCCGCAATGGCATATAAACACGCCGATCCTCGGCTTCTCATCCGAAATATCGCGTTCAGGCGGATATTCTCTTTTTGTGACAAGTGTATCTCGTGATTTTGAAAGTAGTTCCATGGACATTGAAGCTGCGGCGCTTGCCTGAGTGACGGTTTCAGGAATATCTTTGGGTTCCTGGAATACGCCGGCAACAAATATTCCCGGCCTGGATGTTTCAAGGGGAAAAAAACGATCTGTAGCGCAAAAGCCGTATTCATTTAACTCTATGCCAAGTCGTGAGATAGATGAAGAGACGGACTTTTTCGGATCCAGGCCGACAGACAGGACCACGAGATCGAAATCCTTTTCGTCGATTCCATCCTCCGTTATAAACCGGAGTCTCAAGTCTTTTGTTCCCGGTATCTGAACTATCCGGGAGGGTATACTTTTTATGTAGTTGATGCCGTCCTGTTTTTTTGCGCGCTCATAATACTGATCAAAATCTTTTCCAAACGCTCGGATATCCATGTAAAAAATAGTCGCCTCAAGCCCTTTTACATGTTCGCCGGCAACCATCGCCTGTTTGGTAGTTGCCATGCAGCAAATAGATGAGCAGTATTCATTATTGCATCTTGAGTCACGTGACCCAACACACTGTATGAATGCAATGCGTTTGGCTTCACGCCTGTCGGACGGTCTTAAAATATGGCCATGAAAAGGACCCGCTGCCGACAGCATTCTTTCAAACTGGACACTGGTAAGGACATTCGCATATCGACCAAAACCAAATTCACCTTTTTCCTCTGCCTGAAATTCCTGAAAACCCGGCGCGAGTATGACCGAACCGACATCAATCTCGATCACTTTTTCTTTCATACCATGGTCAATTGCCTTCTTTTCACAAGCATCCGCGCACTCTCCGCATTCGGAGCAAAGCGCGCAGTTCAGGCACCGTTCGCATTCTGCGAGCGCTTCTTCTTCGTTAAAAGAAAGTTCTATTTCTGAAAAATCTTTTATGCGAAGAGGTACAGGAAGTTCTTTGGCTATGGATCGAGATTTTTTCTCAACATCTTTCCCTGATGGAAGAAGTTCTGCAGGTATGGGTTTTATTGAATCCTCAAACCTTTGCAATTCCGGATTGATTCCGCGAACATATCTGTCAATGGACTCTGCTGCCCGTTTCCCTGCAGCTACGGCTTCAATAACAGTTGCCGGACCGGTTACAATATCACCCCCGGCAAAAACTCCAGGGACTTTTGTTACGCAATATTTATCGGAGACAATATTGCCCCATGTATTCACCTTTAAGCCGGGTATTGAAGCGGATAAGGATAGATCCGGCCGGCTGCCGATCGCCAGGACTATCAAGTCGGCATTCATTTCAAACTCGGACCCTTCAACCGGAATCGGTCTGCGGCGTCCTGATTCATCAGGTTCCCCCAGCTTCATTCTGATGCATTTAACCTTGCCGAGTTTACCATTCCCATTGTCGATGAATTCCACAGGGTTTGTGAGAAATTCAAAATTGACGTTCTCTTCCAGGGCATGATGGACTTCCTCTTTAATCGCCGGCAGTTCTTTTTCACTCCTGCGATAGACAATGGTGACTTTTTCGGCACCAAGACGTATGGCAGAGCACGCCGCATCCATTGCAACATCACCTCCGCCGACAACGATCACATGCCCTTTAAGACGGGGTTTATTTTCACCGGCGCTTGCACGGTAAAGGAAGTCAAGTCCCTGGACAACACCATCAAGGTCATCTCCTTTTATTTTCATGAGAGTGCTTTTTTGCGTCCCGATACCGACAAATACAGCGCTGTGGTCAGCTCGTATTTTTTCAAAAGGAATCTCTTTCCCGATCCTGCAATTATAAACAAAGGTGACGCCATTTCTTCGAATCAGCTCAACTTCATAATCCAGAATATTGACAGGAAGACGATAATCCGGAATTCCCCATCGGAGCATACCGCCGGCTGCAGAGGATGCTTCATACACAGTTACGGCATATCCTCGGTCCGCAAGATCCTGGGCGACAGTAAGCCCGGACGGGCCTGCGCCGATAACCGCAATTCTTGGGGCTTCCGGCGAGGGAGTTTTTTCTTCCGGAAGGCTTATTTCACCCGATGCAATCATTTCCATCTCTTTATCAGATGCAAACCGTTTAAGCTGCCGGATGGCAATCGGAGAATCAACATCGCCTCGGATACAGGCTGTTTCACAGGGATGCGTGCAAACCCGGCCGCAGATTGCCGAAAGCGGGTTCCTCTCTCTGATTAATTTCACGGCTTTGACATACTCTTTTTTCTTGATCAGTTGTATATATCCCTGCACATTGATGTTTGCCGGACATTTTATCTTACAAGGAGCGTGACCGAGTTTAAGAATCCCGACAATGTTCGGCACTGCCTGAGCCGAATATTTGGCGATTGCCTTCCGCGTTCCGAGATTTCTGTTGAATCGATCTTTAATATCAACAGGGCAGACAGGCAAACAGTCACCGCAATCATTGCATATTTTTGAATCAACATATCCGGGAGACTGCTTTACGGTTGCATTAAAATGGCCCGGCGTCCCCTCAATTTTTAACAATTCCGAATATGTCATAATTTCAATGTTTAGGTTTCGGGCACATTCCACGAGCTTTGGTGAAACTATACAGGTGGCGCAATCGCCTGTTGGAAATGTCTTATCCAGATGGGACATCATGCCGCCGATGGCAGCAGAGCGTTCGACAAGATAAACCTTAAAACCCGAGTTGGCGAGGTCCAGCGACGCTTGAACACCGGCAATCCCGCCACCCTGAATCAGCACCGCACCGGTCTTTTTCTTTTCCGTATTTGACATAATTTTTTTAAATTCCCTGAAACTTCAAATTAAGCGGCAGCGTTCACAGCATTGATAATTGTTGATGGAGATACCACAAGCTTGTTCAAGCCGAGTTTCTCAACAGGGATGCCAAGACATAAACCGATCAGTTGAGTAATATATAGAATCGGCATGTCATAATGCCTGCCGGTTTGCTTCCTGACATCAATCTGCCTGAGATCTAAATTAACCTGACACAATGGACAGGCCACGGCGATACATTCAGCGCCGGCAGCCCGGGCCATGCCGATAATTGAATCGGACAAACTGACCACAAGCTCTGACTTTGTAGTCAGAGAAAGACTGTTTCCACAGCACTCAACCTTGTATGGCCAGTCAAGACTTTCACCTCCCATTGCTTTCACCAGATTGTCGAGTGATTTTGGATTTTCCGGGTCATCAAAATGAGTCACTTCATTAGGACGAACTAGCAGGCATCCATAATAAGACGCAACCTTAAGCCCGGCTAAAGAATGGGTGAATGCTTTTTCAAGAGCATCTGCTCCATAGTCTTCGAGAAGAACTTCCATAAAATGTTTTACGTTAACCCTGCCGTTATAGTCCCGGCCAATGGCAGCAGCGATTTTTTTGCGCATATCTGAATGGTTCAAAACTTCGTGATTTGCCATTTTTAATCTGCTGTAACAGGCTGCACAGTTCACTACAACATCAAGTCCCATATCCTGGGCCAAAATCAGATTCGCTGTCGATAAGGCTGCTGCCAGAACACGATCCGTATGGTGTCCCGGAGTGGCGCCGCAGCAGGACCAGCCTTCTATTTCAACAAAATCTATTCCAAGCGCTTTTGCAACCGCAATACTGGATGCATGCTGGTCACGGGCAGACGATTCAGATGAACACCCGGGATAATATGCATATTTCATTTTAAACTTTCCTTGTTTTGCCTGACTTTTTTAAAAATTCGCTTTACGATTTTACGGTTGGTGCTCCATGAAGGCAGAATTGCAATTTTTTTCTTTTTTAAAATGATCGGGAGTTTTTCTGTATCCTGCTTATAGGATGATGTGCCTATTTTATACATTGCCATCAGCCCAAGATCATATGTGCGCCCGAAAATGTTTACCGTTTTAAGAAATGCTTTATTAAATAACGGAACATTTCCTTCCGGAATTGCGGCCTTTCTTTCAATGGCCAATTTGCGCAACGCATCCATAACTGATACCATGTCAATGCCCATAGGGCACCGTGTAAAACATGTTTCGCATGAGACACATGTCCAGATGAGATCATTGTCAAGCAGTTCATCACCGGCGCCCAGTTGAAGACGTCTGATTATTTCCGAAGGCGGTGATTGCGCATGATTTGAGACAGTACATCCGCATGAACATTTTTTGCACTGATAACAAACGCCCAGATCAACATCCGACATCTTTTCGACAGTATCAAGCAGGCCTTTTCCCGTTTGGCCCTTTTTTATTCTGATCGTCATACTTATCCTTAATTATACAGATCGCCCACGGTTTCCATTTCAAGTATCAGGTTTTCCTCTTCTTTTAAAATAACGGCCCCAACGGCTGAAGGCACAACTTTCCGATAGACTTTATCAGGAGATAGTAACCGCCCCTCAACAGTTAAAAGATCCTCAACCTTTATGCCGAAAAGCCGTTCATTTTCTAAAAGGTACGGTAATATCAATTCCCAGTCTTTACTTATCAGGGGTAAAAACATGCCTCCGTTCAACTGTCCGTCAACCATGATTTTGTGAGGGTCGCGGATATAAATCGCTCCTCCTGAGGCAAGAGAAAATACATTACCACCGGGATAGGGTTCATGTAAGGCAACGATGCCGCCATCATCATCGAATCTGATACCGTTTAAAATGACAAAGCCTCCACCTTTATGAGGATCACCTGCCATAAATGATTCCGCCAGAAAATCCAATGCGGTTCCGTTAATCACCACCCGTGGTCGTCCAACGGAGTTGATCAGCGGACGCCCTGCTGCATTGCCCATTATATAGACCGCGCCGCCTTTTGCGCCGTACATAAAGGTCTGACCGACATCACCGTAAACGACCAGTTTGCCCTGTTTAATAATCTGCCCCAATTGATCCTGTGCGTTGCCGTGAATAATAATTGTCAAACCGTCAATTCCGGATCCCAGATAGTCGCCCGAACTTCCATAGACATTAATTACCACATCATCTGTTTCCGGACCGAGACCACATCCGACATATCTCTGGCCTGAGCACTTAAATTGAATAAAATGGCGCCATCCTTTTATATAGGCATCAACAATAAGCGCCGCATCACATTCATCGCCTTCAGGAGGAAAGATACTTGAATTGATTACCAGCGTTGTTTCACCGGAATGAGGCGCCCTTAACAAATTACGGCTTTCATAATCAATCAGACGATATTTACTCCCATATGCTATCGCTGCTTCAAACGTCGGGAGACCGCTGAAAAGATTATCCAGCTCATTGCGAATGATATGAAGAAGATGACTCCTTTTTTTAGAGCCTGTCGAGTATCGTAAGTCATTAAGCAATGTTAATGCACTGATGGCAGTTTCTGTATTTTTAGGATTTCCGGCCTGTTTTCGAATGGCCTGACACATTTCATGAATGTCGTCAAAACTCCAGCCAGAGATATTTTCGCAAACATAGTCAAAAAGATGTTTCGCGTCACCTGTTTTAAAACAGCTCTTTATTTTATTTTCAATGTGCGAGTCTGATGCAGGGGATCTCTCTTTTGTAAAATCGCATGCTTCGGAAGGTTTGGGCATTTGAATCGGGCAGCCGAACTTATCCGTACAGTTTATTCGCATATTGCCGGAAGAATCAGCTTCAAGATTGAATATAAATGTCCCGCCATCTGTATGGCTTCCGCCCCGTGCATTCCAGTAACGGTCAGCGACAGGACAGATTCGTTTATCGTCGTGAGCCAGGCTATTGAGTGTCGCGTCAATTGCCTGTTTCTCTGAAGCAATCAGTCCCACCTGCACATCACCGTCTGAGAATGCAAATACCTGAGGGCGCAGCATGGATGTATCGGTTATTCCGAGAAGTTGAAATTTATTCTGATGCGCAATATTCCGGGCAATGATAAAAAACCATGGACCATCGGGCGAGCCGTGCATATGGGTGGCCTGTATCTTTCTGTAGATCGACTGCTTGTCCTTGGAGAGATGGTCGAAATCCAGTTCAGTAGTCGGCGCCAGAGCTTCGATGATATACTCAAGCGGATACTTATAGGTCCGGTTGAGCAGATCGAACATAAGGGCTGCCACCTCGGTATCCGTAATAAACTGCGGGTAGATATTACGCTGCAGAAGGTATTCGGAAACGGAATGATAATTTGCAAAATCACCGTTATGCACAAGCGCCATATTGATTCCTGCAAAGGGATGCGCGCCGCCTGGATGCCATACGCGTCCTTTTGTGGGAAATCGCTGGTGAGCAATCCACGCATGAGCAGAAAGATCTTCAATTTTATAGTATTTTACAATAGCCTCAGCATATCCCACGACCTTAAGGATCATTATGTTTCTGCCGTGCGATAAGACAAAAGCCTTTTGATTTTTGAGCGATGCGTAAAACTCCTGATTCAGTTTAAAGCTGTTTTGATTTATGAACTCTTCTTCAGCTTCTCGAACCTCAATATTTTCGAATTCATTTTCTTTTATAAAGGCATCGAGGACATTCGGCTTCACACGAACAAAATAACGCCATACATCCGGTGGTCTCACTTCCAGTCCTTTGACGGATTTCCAGTCATCAACAGTATCGAGCTCATTTGTGGCTACAATATTAAAGCAAGATGTAATATATTTCTCTTCAAGCTCTATTTTTACTTCAGGATCTAAAAAAGCCACGTGGATCATATAGCAACTATCAAGGATTTCCTGGCTGACGCCAAGCTGTTCCGGAACAAGCCCAACAGCAGCAATACCGCCCCCTTTTCCATTGCCGCGATTGTGCATTAATCTTGAGGGTTCATATATGTGCCGCCCTGGAACAGGCTCTGTGCAACAAAAGCCGACAACTCCGCAACCGCCTTCTTCCTCTCCTTTCAAAACCGTGCATGGAAGTTCAAGCTCATGAATGAGGCGCTTTTTCGATTCTAATAGCTTTTGTATTCTGTCCATATTAAATTCTCCACACTGGTTGTGGTCAAAAATTCAATCGATGAGTCTCTGAAGCAACTGTAATAAAATAAAAAGACGTCTTTCCGAAAAAGGCCAAGACGTCTTTGTCTGTTTTTGTTTATTTTGGCGTTCATCAAAACACACCGTTGTGTTTTGATGAACATAATAAATCGATTTAAAATGTATATTTTACAGGTTTATTTGTCAAGTAATTTATAAATAATTCGATATGTTAGCTATACTTAATTATTGCTTGTTGCTGTAATTATCACTAATATCAAAAAGCGGGCATTCCTGCTTACATGTAAATTGAAGTGGAAAAATGAGTCGGGTTTCGGTCCTGATGGATTGTTGAATTAACTCTCTCCGCTTGGAGGCAGGTGAATGCATGACTGACTTCACTTGATTGAAGTCAGCCATGCCACTTATCGGTTATATATCATAATAAAGCATAAATTCATGCGGGTGCGGGCGAAGTTTCACAGGATTAATTTCGCTTTTTGTTTTGTATTCGATCCATGTGTCGATTACATCCTGTGTAAAGACTCCGCCTTTTAAGAGAAAATCCTTGTCGCTCTTCAAAGCGCTTAACGCCTCTTCGAGAGAGCCCGGAGCGGTCGGTATATTTGCAAGTTCTTCGGGCGGAAGATCATAGATATTCTTGTCGAGCGGGTCACCCGGATCAATCTTATTTTCAATTCCGTCTATCACGGCCATGAGGATTGCCGAAAAGGCAAGATATCCGTTGCAGGACGGATCGGGCGTTCTGAATTCTATCCGTTTTGCTTTGGGTGATGTCGAATACATTGGAATACGGATAGCAGCGCTTCTGTTTCTGCTTGAATATGCGAGATTAACAGGCGCCTCAAACCCCGGAACAAGTCTTTTATAGGAATTTGTCGTTGGATTCGTGAATGCGCAAAGAGATTTGCAATGTTTCAGGATTCCGCCTATGGCATAGAGAGTCTTTTGTGATACTCCGGCGTATTTATCACCTGCAAAGAGAGTTTTGCCCCCTTTCCATATACTTATATGAACGTGCATTCCGGAACCGTTATCTTCAAAAAGAGGTTTCGGCATGAATGTAACCGTGTGGCCGTTGTTATATGCGACATTTTTCAGCACATATTTAAACCACATGAGCTGGTCTCCCATCTGAACAAGCGGTTTGAACCGCATATCGATCTCGGCCTGGCCTGCTGTCGCAACTTCATGATGCTGACATTCCATATCTATGCCGAGCTCTTCAAGAGTAAGAAGCATTTCAGTCCTCAAATCCTGAAATTTATCCATTGGAGGAACCGGGAAATAGGCCTCTTTGTGACGCGGTTTGTATCCGAGATTGGGGCATTCATCCCTTCCGCTGTTCCAGATTCCCTCTTCGGAATCAATCGCATAAAAGGCACTGTTCTTCTGGGAATCAAAACGCACATCATCAAAAATGAAAAATTCAGCTTCAGGTCCGAAAAACGCCGTATCCCCTATTCCGGTTCTCTTCAGATATGCCTCCGCCTTTTTGGCAATATAGCGGGGATCTCGGGAATAGGATTCTCTTGTCAGCGGATCAACTATGTCGCATAACATGACAAGCGTCGGAACCTCAAAAAAGGGATCCATTTTTGCTGTAGCAGGATCAGGAATAACAAGCATATCGCTTGCATTTATCGGCTGCCATCCTCTTATGCTTGATGCGTCAAACCCGAATCCGTCTTCAAAGCTCGATTCGCTTAGCTCTCCTATCGGGACGGTAAAATGCTGCCATAATCCCGGGAAATCGATAAACCTCAGATCAACGACTCTTGCTCCCTTTTCTTTCGCAAAATTCAATACATCTTTTGGTTTCATAAAACATATCCTCCTTTTACAATTTTATTGTGATTGTTTTTATCTATCCGATATCATGTATTATTTTAAAAGTGACGAGAAAGCGTACAAATACCGACTCCTTCATTTACAAAACCGGTTAATTATTGGTTACAGGGCGTCTTTCCCCCTTTCCCCGGTGCGGACTCTTATTGCGCCTTCAACCGGAAATACAAAAATTTTTCCGTCACCCAGTTTCCCCGTGTTTGCATGCTGAACAATCGTTTCAACCACCTTGTTTGCCATCTCCGATTCAACAACAATCTCGATCTTTATCTTGGGAATGAAATCGACAACATATTCGGCTCCCCGGTAAATCTCCTTATGCCCCTTCTGTCGCCCGTATCCTTTGACTTCGGAAACCGTCATGCCGTGAACTCCGATTTCATTAAGAGCTTCTTTTACGTCGTCGAGCTTGAACGGCTTGATGATGGCTTCTATCTTTTTCATCGTTATACCTCCTCTGCTATTATTAATATCGATACACTCGTAAAAATCAAAATTTGCCTTTTTATGTCATTCCCGCAAAAGCGGGACACGTAGTGAAGCACTGGCGCTATCCAGTCTTTTCAACTAGTTCTGGACTCCCGTTTTCACGGGAGTGACGGGATTTTGGACTTTTTACAAAGCCGTCAATATTTACATTGTATATCCTACCTCACTGTGCTGACTCACATCAAGACCCTGTACCTCTTCCTCATCGGTTACTCTGAGACCGGTGATATTATCTACAATCTTCACGATAACGGCAGTAACAGCCATGGAAAACGCAATTGCAGCCACAATTCCAACCGCCTGTATCAGAACCTGTTTCGGATTTCCGTAAAAGAGTCCGTCAAAGCCGGCGGGATTTATCGCCGTTGTTGCAAAAAGACCTGTTGCGAGAGCGCCCCAGATTCCGCCAACTCCATGTACAGCCACAACATCAAGGGCATCATCATATCCGAACCTGCTTTTCATCATCATTGCAAAACAGCATATAATGCCGGCTACAAGACCGATGATAACCGCAGGTACAGGTCCTACAAAACCAGCGGCAGGAGTTATTGCCACAAGACCTGCGAGGGCGCCTGAAGCCGCTCCGAGAGTAGTCGGCTTTCCATGATATATCCACTCCGCTGCAAGCCATGAAACGGCGGCTGCCCCGGCAGATAACTGCGTGGTAACAAGAGCCATTACAGCGACAGCGCCTGCAGAAAGCGCGCTTCCTGCGTTGAAGCCGAACCATCCGAACCAGAGTATTCCGGCGCCCAGCACTGTCATGGAAAGATTATGAGGCATTATCGATTCTTTTCCCCAGCCCCGCCGCTTTCCAAGCATGACGGCCACAACAAGCGCGGCAGCTCCCGAATTTATATGTATTACCGTTCCGCCGGCAAAATCGAGGGCGCCGAGTTTTCCAAGCCACCCTCCGCCCCAGACCCAGTGGCAGACGGGAAAATAAACAAAGGTTGTCCACAGCACCGTAAATAAAAGAAAAGCCGAAAATTTCATTCTTTCTGCATAAGCTCCAGTTATCAGCGCGGGAGTTATAATTGCAAACATTAATTGAAAAGCACAAAATAAAAGATGCGGTATGGTCGAAGAATATGGCCCCGGTGAGAGTCCGACACCGCTTAAAAAGGCCCATTCCAGATTGCCGACCAGGCC
>CAYODW010000052.1:0-7500 GCA_964402865.1 uncultured Desulfonema sp.
TACCTCAGGCATCTTTTATGAATCCCGAAATGGAAATGGACAAAAAAGCCCCAGGCGGGGTTTATCTTTGTCAGGTCAATGAAAATATATCATGTGGCGCATGCTGCGGTATGTATAATGTCCAGGATTTATCGCGCGAAAAACTATATGATATGCTGTTCCGCAGAACCGATGATTTTTCGAAGGTTCCGCGGGAAGCAGACGCCATTACAAACTTTGGAGAAGAAGTTTTATACAAAAACAATAAGCGGCCCTTCGATGAATTTTACCATTGCCCGTATGCAGGACTGATTGGAAAAAAGAGAACGCGTGCGGGATGTCTTCTTCATCCTCTGGCCGCCGGAAACAACGGAATAGATTACAGCGGGCTCAGTTACTACGGCAGCATGACCTGCCATATCTATTTTTGTCCGTCTTACACTATGCTTCCTGAAAACTATAAACGAATTATCCGCGAAGCGGCTGATGACTGGTATTCTTACGGGCTCATCATTACTGAAACCGTTCTCATAAATGCTTTATTTTCAGAAATTGAAAGTCGCCTTCAAAGCCAAATTGACGAAACGGATATTAAAAAGCATCAGGCCTTGATTGGGATTATCAAAGAATTTATCGGTTTTAAAGCTGACTGGCCATTCAGATCGCCTTCAGATACCGCCGCTAATTATTTCTTCAATGATAAGCTCTATGAAAAAAAGCCGGTTGATTATTCAGGAATAAATCCTGACAGACCCGTTTCCCGTTATGATCTGATATTCAGGGAGCTCGGATCAAACTTTAAATCGGTTGAGGAGTTGAGGAATGCGGAAAGCATGATGGATGGCCTTTTTAACAGAGCAAGGAGCTTAAAGATATGAGTATCGGAGAGATAAAAGAACTCATGGATGTTGCCATAGGCCTTGATAAGGCCGATCTTGTTGTATATAACGGGACGCTTCTTAATGTTTACACCGGTGAATTTATAGAAAAGTGTTCGGTTTCAGTAAAGGGTGAAAAGATAGCCTATGTCGGGGGAAAGCCGGAAGATACAATAGGAAAGAATACCGTTGTGATAGATGCAGGCGGCAAAACAATCATTCCCGGACTTATCGACGGACACGCTCATCTTGCCTGGCTTTATAATGTTTCAGAATTTCTCAGGTATGTCATACCCGGAGGCACTACCACGATTATAACCGAATCAATGGAGATATATCCGGTTCTGGGATATGAAGGGGTTTTGGATTTTCTCGATTCTTTGCGTGATCAACCTGTAAAAATATTTGCAACTGCTCCTGCCATGGTGTCAATAAGCAGTTCAGCCCGTGGTGTTCCAAGGAAAATTATAAAAAAACTTCTTGCAAGAAAGGATATTCTGGGACTGGGCGAAACTTACTGGCAGGCTCTTTTGCAGGACCCTGACTATCTGCTCTCTTCTTTTGATGAAACACTTGCCGCAGGA
The DNA here is from genome assembly GCA_964402865.1 of uncultured Desulfonema sp. Lineage (GTDB taxonomy): Bacteria > Desulfobacterota > Desulfobacteria > Desulfobacterales > RPRI01 > RPRI01. Next base: position 1,442 of record CAYODW010000052.1, read on the forward strand.
AAAAAGCTGGAAGGACATTCTGCGGGGGCAAGCGAAAAAAAGCTTGCGGCATACGCAGCTTCCGGCATCTCTTCATGCCATGAACCGATAAATGCAAAGGAAGTAATTGAAAGATTAAGACTCGGCCTTTGCGTCATGGTGAGGGAAGGGAGCATAAGGAGAGATCTTGAAACGATTTCAAAAATAAGGGAAACGGGCGTCAGCCTGAGAAGACTCGCCTTGGTGACGGACGGGGTTACACCTAAGGATCTTATAGAAAGAGGCTACATGGAATATATTGTCCAGAAAGCCATAGACTGCGGCTTTGATCCCGTGACTGCCGTTCAGATGGCTACCCTTAATGTCGCCGAACACTTTTCACTTGATAATATAATCGGGGGTATCGCTCCCGGCAAATATGCAGATATGCTGGTAATTCCAAATCCTTTAACGATTAAAGCCGAGTATGTGTTAAGCAAAGGGAAAGTTATTGCTGATAGGGGAAAACTTCTTGTATCACCAAGAGAGCACAGCTTCTCGAATGCCGGCAGAAACAGCATAAAGCTCCCCGGCAGATTACAGCCCTCTGATTTTGAAATAAAATTTGAAAACGGTGGATTGCAGGCAGAAGTCAGAGTAATTGACCAGATAACCGAGCTTGTCACAAAAGAGGTCAAAATAATACTTCCCGTTGTTGACGGGAAAATAAATTCCGATATCCACCTTGATATTATTAAAGTTGCAGCCATAGACAGGAGCAATAATTCCGGAAAAATATTTACAGGCCTTTTAAAAGGCTTCGGGATGAAATCGGGCGCAATTTCATCGAGCGCTGCCTGGGATTGTTCCGATATCATTGTTGCCGGCGCCGATGATTCCGACATGGCTTTTGCTGTAAACAGGATTAAGGAGATTCAGGGCGGCTGCGTAGTATGCGACAAGGGAAGGATTTTGGCGGAACTTCCGCTGCCTTTGTTCGGCATAATTTCCGATACTCCGGTTGAAGTGCTTGCGAGACAGATGGATGAAGTAAATAAGGCGGCATCAGGCCTCGGCATTTCATTTTCCGATCCTATGTTGACTCTTGTGACTCTTACCGGCGCAGCAATTCCATTTCTTCGGATCTGCGAAGAAGGACTTTTCGATCTGAAAGAAGGAAAGCCCAAGGGACTCTATGTAAAATAGCCTCCGCTGAAACTGCAATCAAAACATGTTGCGGTTTGGCATACCAAACAGGATTTATTGGGAAAGCGCATCCAGTGTGCTTCCGCTGTAAACGATATCGGTGATCAGTTTTTTGTAGATTATTGGAGCCTCACGCATGACAGCATTTTTTGGCCCGGTCATAACACTCCCCCTGATCACATGCGTTTCCTTTATTTTGTTTTCAGCAAGAACCTTCCCGGTGCCGTCGAGAACTTTGACATTGACTTCATACCACATCTTCGCATTTTGATAGCTGTCGAAATTGTAATCGACGATATCAACCATCAATTTCCTGCTCGGGTTTTGTGAGGTTGTATTTAGTCCGGCTGCGGTAAGCTCTTTTCGGATATCTTTTTCCATAAGTTCAGCCAAAGGCACGTTCCCATTCGTTGTCACACCCCAAGTATTGCCGAATCCTGCGCGAAAATGGCCGAGATAGTCGGGTGTTTTCGTTCCATTTTTTATAAACGGGCGCTCATCACTCACTATAATGACGGCTGTTTGACTGCTAAACAAGGGCTTGGAGACGACACCGGGACTATAGTCCAGGCGGATCGATTGTCCAGCTACACAACCAGAGAGCATGCCAATAGCAATTAAGCAGAAAAATAGTGACAAGACATGTTCCCATTTAGACGTTACTTTTTTGCGCATGTCGGTTCTCCTTTATAGTAAGTTTCCATAAATTAAAATTTGATAACATATTGTTTTCATGAGGAAGAAGTATGGAATAATTATTTATGTATGTCAATGAAAAACTGATCACAAAGAGTGAGATGCAGCAACACGAATCCTTAACTATAAGGGCTGAGATTACTATTTATTAAGGCAAAAATGCTCTGGAGTCAGAGATAAATCAACTGATCGACTCAAAAACACAATTGAACCTGAGGGAGCGATTTTACTTTAAAGAATCCGAACGTATAGCTTCCTCTTCTTTATAGTAAGCTGTAGTCAAGCATATGTTGGTTTTGACGGATATGCTTTGTTCTTATGGAAATAATGAACAAATCTAAGCTATTTCGCCCTGAAGGTCTACAAGCATCTGATCTCTTAACTTTCCCATAATACAATCTACTTTGTTAATAGATTCCCTTCAGCTCATGCCGACGGTATGACAAAGGAAACTGTATGGGGATTCGACCGGTTCAACAAGAGATAACAAGAAAATCAGGATTGATTAAAATGGAAGGATAGTTTATCTTATTAGCCGAAAAAAGGTTAGCAAGTACCACTGCGCAGCGGTTTAGTTCTTCATATATTAATTGTTAGAGGTACACATGCCACTTGCGAAAATTGAAGTTCGGAAAAGTCGGTCTGCCGCCGAGGTCGCGGCGCTGATTGAGGCAGTTTACCAGGCCCAGCGTGAAGCACTTAAAGTGCCGGAGGGAGATCGTCAGATCCGCTACATTGAGTATAAGCCCGAGCACTTTGCGGTGCCGCCCGGAAAGACAGAGAATTACACGCTCGTTGAAATCACCCTTTTCCCTGGGCGTTCATTGGACGCCAAACGTATTCTCTATCGTTCTATCGTTCGGCGGTTCGGTGAGCTTGGAATTGTGCCAACTGATATTTTCATTGTCTTGAACGAACCGCCACTGGATAATTGGGGAATACAAGGCGGGCTGCCAGCCTCTGAAGTTGACATTGGGTTCAAGCTGAACTTTTAATCCTCTAACACATCACCCCAGCGGTCAATGTGACCGCTGCCGCTGAGTTTTTCGTTATATTTTTATGAAATACCGGAGGTAAGGAATGCCAGACAATTATGCAAAAATTGTTCAAGATAATCTAAATCGGCTATACGGTAATCTGCCTAAAGATTTTGCAAAGAACCTTCCAGGCGAGCAGGATGGAGAGCAGTTTATTTTTGATGCATTTGGTGAAAGATGTGTGATTGATCCGGAAAGAATTACGCTTGGTGAGGAAGAACATTCCTCAGTATTTGGAATTCTAATATCTCTTTACGCCTTAAATGCCTGTTCAGATATTTGTATTCCTTCACCCCTCAAATCATTCAAGGAGTTTCCTAACAGCATGCCTTATGTAGGAGCTTTTGCAACACATACTGAACAATTGCTTCTCCCTCATGTTGCCAAAATCAAAGAAACGGAGCAAAGAATTACTAAAACACTAAAAGGGGGGAAAGCTCCTTCTGAAGCAGGAGGTGATTTTTCCTTTATTGTTTATCCATTGCCGAAAATCGCGCTATGCTATATTTTTTATGAAGCCGATGATGATTTTCCTGCTTCGGTAACATGCCTATATTCAAATAACGCGAATCAATTTATGCCAGTAGATGGGCTTGCTGATGTGGGGGAATACACATCCAAGAAAATTGTAAACCTTATCAATTGATCATTAGAAGCAGGTTAAAATATAATAAAATTTTTGCAGCGGAGCGCAAAAAACCGCACCCGCTGAAAAGCAACGTTACTCTCTTTCAATCCATAATCTTCAATTCTGATTTCTACTGAAGAAGCACCGGGAAAGTAAGCAACCTGATTCTTTTTCAAATCAAAAACCATTGTCCCGTAAAACGATTTGACCTTTCCAGACAAAGACAAGATAGGCCTTATGCTATAAGGGGTAACCACACAGAACCGTTCCCCAATCCATTGAATAGTTGTATCGACAGAATTAGAAACAAGACAAGTCAATCCGCAGGGGTGAAGTAAAATCTGTGGAGAATCCTTTGACTCTTCGAGCAGAGCAAAAAATCCCACTTCTTTGTAAATATCTATTTCACCACATGAATAAAGAACCGTGACATATCTGCCGTCAGGGCTTTACTTAACAATATCCCGCAATCCAGACCATTTCTTGCGGTTGGGACCTGGCAAGGAATCAATGTCTAAAGACCATTCTTTCATTTTGTTTTTGTTTTCCTATCCCCCTTGTTGCACCACGGTATCAACTATATTTTCAGCTATCTTTAAAAATTTCATTAGTTCTGTTTCTTTGCTTGTATTTGAAAGTTCACCATCGATTCTTATCACTACCGATTTATCATCAATATCTATAAACGGTTTCTTGAATTCCTCTAAACGCATTATTATGTTTGCAATGTTGGAATTAAGCAGTTTTTCAGCCAATATTTTATCTGAACCCGACATTGTAAACTTATTGCTGAAATCGCTCTCCGGTAGTGGAATGTTCTCTTTGTTGGATCGGGAGAAAACCTTGCTGATTATATTCTTTCTATTAATTGATAGCCATCCACCGGAATGCCTCGTAATCGCTTCCAGGCTTGTTGTGCCTTCCCCATCATCGCTGCCTTGCCAAAAAACAACTTTTCCAATCCATCCCTCTCGGGCATAGAACAGCGTGGGAGATTTTCCAGATATAAATAAAAAAGCTCCCGGCGTAAGATCGGCAATTCGTTTCAAATAAGAACACATTTTAACCTGTTTATTATATCTCCATAAAGAGACTAACATAATGAAAAGGAGAAGAAAGATAGATACAAAGATAATAACTGCTGTTAGAGAAACAGGCCAATGGGCTTTATTGTATTGATAGCCGTAATAGCACCAGTAGCTTATTGCTGTAATAAGGATAATATAAAACGGCAATACTGGAATATTAATCTGGGGCATGGGCTCGCTTTTTTGTTCCATTCTTTGATGGAAAGATTCCGGCCTCTGAAATTCTCCGGGTAGTTCCGCCTTATACAATTTTCTCATAACCTTTTTCGGTTTGTTTTTCTCCTCCATCCATATATTTTGTAATTGCTGAGTATTTGCTTGCATTTTTTCACTATCCAAAGGTATGCCCGTCCCGTCTGCAACGCTCTTTACTTCCGGGAAAGTCACGCCTCCTCTACCTGCTCGCCACTTCGCTTCTTTTTTATATGCTTCTTCAAAAGTTGAAGCAAAATCTTCTTTTGTTAACATTTTCCGACCCTTGTTTTTTCTCTCGGCCAGAACTTTTGCCAGAAGTTCATCCAGAGAACCTCCTTTCAAATAAATTTTTATTGATTGCGGCATATGATCTAATTCTTTTCCTGCTGAAGAATTGGAAACGGTGAGATTTTCTTCATCGTTATACTCAACACAAATATCAATCCATATTCCGGCTATAGGGTGATCATAAATTACTCCGAGTAATTGTTCAGATAGCTTTACAAAACCAGATATAATAAGTCCTGATATTTCCCAGCATTCATAATGTCCGGCCAGATCAAAACGATTTCTTTGAAAAGCATCAATCAACTCCCCGATTTTTTTCTTGTCTGACCATCTCGGACTATCAGTCGGCACAAGACTTACTTCCAGAATTGGCTTTCGGGAAACCTTTAAAAAATAGCGGAAAAGAAAAAAGACTGACACAGCAACAGCCACGATTATAACATTTATAAAAAGAAATGTGCCTGTCATACAAATCCTTTCAATGACTGCTAACGGTTCTAACTTGCCCTACATATTTTTCCCATATGTTAAATTAGTGTTCAGCAGTTATTTGATCATTAACGATTGAAAGATTGTATCAAATAGGAAATTAATAAAAACAACATGACAGGAAGGATGTTTCAACCCGACAAACCACAAGACTTAACATTAATTAGTGTCCATCCGGAAAGCAAATTTGGACACATAAAGGTTTCCAATTCGGAAATAGGCAATTTTGGGCAAGTTCAAGGAAATCAAGGGATTGCGCATAAGACATACGCATTGTATGTTGAACAAGAAATCCCGCAGATTGACACAGAGATCTTTCCTGATGGAAACTAATTACATATCCAGCGCTGTGGCGATATATGCTCTTGTAATGCTGATTACTACCCCTATGATGGCTGCTTATTTACCGCCTCCACCACCGCCACCACCACCACCATTGCCACCACTGCCTCCGCCGCCATGGCCACCGCCACC
>CAYODW010000052.1:7600-17818 GCA_964402865.1 uncultured Desulfonema sp.
CCACCACCATTGCCACCACTGCCTCCGCCGCCATGGCCACCGCCACCTCCATGGCCACCGCCGCCACCGCTGGAACCAATGCCTGAGCCGTGGCCGCTTCCAGAGCCTCTTCCGGAGTCGTCACCTTTGGCATGTCCCACCGCTGCAGCCTGTTCACTCTTGTTGACGTTGCCAAGACCAACGGAACTCGGATGCAGCCCCAGGCTCTGGGCGATCTGACCCCAGCCCATACCCGAAGAGCGCATGCCCTGGATGTCGTCGGTCGTCTTGTTGCTGGCAGCGGCCAATTTTCCGGTACGGGCTTGCTGGGCAGGGCTGTTGGACGCTGTCGCAGTGGAAGTCGAATCCTTGTCGGTATCGCTGCTGGTATCCTGTGCAGCCAGCGGGGCTGCAATGAGCAGTCCGCCAAATAAGCAAGCCAGCATGATATGTTTCCTTGCTCGGGATGCCTGCATGATCTCCTCCTTTGTGTTATATTCTTGAATTGAACTAAGAAATTACTTTTTGACGGTTGGAGTATAAAATAACTGGTTTTGCCTGTCAATGTAAAGCTGGTAAACAATTACTGCTTGAAATCCTGTCTTTTCAATCTGAAAACCTTTTTCCCGAAATAATTTCAGGCATGCATCTGCAACAGCATCGTCATAAAGAACTCCCTTAAGAATGCAAGTCTCCATGAGAATGTCATCCCCCTTCAGATTTCTTGGATAGCCGGAATCGTCCATCCGTTCGTGGTGCTGGTAAACAATCTCTGCCAGGGGCCAGGGCGATTCTATATCCATCAAAATCTTTTATCCACTCCGGGCGTGTTCTTTAATCAGAGAAAGCTTAATGTTTATCAGCACGGAAATGTGCCCATTGTGATTTTTGATGATGGAATAGGCCGTGGCGGTCAGCCGCTGAGTGATGCGGCGCGCCAGCATCCCCGGATGATAGCCGTAGAAATTTAAACCCCGCTTTTCCATTAAATAATCGAGGAAAGGTTTCAGTCTCCTGCCTGTTCCCTTATTTGTGTCATTGATCAAAGATACCCATCGAAGTTTTGCGATAGGTTTATCAGTTATCTTTTAACACCTCATTTAACACTTTTCCCAGTGCATAGCTATCAAAACACTACAGTTCCGCTACAGGGATTTACAATACCGCACCGCTCTTCTTCAGAAGGTCTGCAATCGACTCAGCCATTTTACGGTATCCTGATGCATTTGGATGGATATAGTCAGATTTTAGGGAACGATCTGACAAAACCATGGCCAGGGTTTTCTCGTCGAAAGGGATCTCCATTTCTGCGGCTGTCTCCCGGTAAAACGGCGGGGGTGACAGAGCTAAACCAGGAGACGGTACCGAGATGATAACAACAGCTATCCTCCGCACCTGCGCTAACCGGATCATTGCCCGTAAATTGTCGGCGGTTTTCTGCTTATCAAGATTACGGAGCATATCATTACCTCCATGGCAAAGAATAAGGAGTGCGGGATTCTCTTCATCAAGAACCTTCGGAAGACGAAATAATCCTTCACCTGTAACCTCTCCCGGAACCCCGGAATTAACCACCCGCCGACCTACCAGACGCTCCAGCACTGCCGGGTAGCTTTCTGCCGGTGTGGCCCCGGTACCGAAGGTCAGGCTGTCACCAAATGCAAGGATGACTGCATCCTTGGCGAGGCCGGGTAGCTTTGCGCCGGTAGAGCAAGCCATCAGAATGGTACTTGCCATGATGATCAGCAGACCGAAAACCAGCACCTTTTTACTTTTTGTTATCATGTCTTTGTCGTCGTAAGGTAAATAAAATGTGGGTCAGGCCCAGTTCTTTAAATTCATTATAATCATGTCGGAAGTTATTCAATTGGGAACTGCCAAAAAGGAACAAAAGAGCAAAATTCTTTTCAGCGCGAATTATGAGTAAGCAACAAAACTATACCACAGATAAATGTTGCAACTGCAACAATCCCGAATCCGAGCGGGTAGCTGCCACTCTTCTCAACAATCAAAGAAAAAGCAGGAAGCCCGAGCAGGATGCCGGCAAATGTAAAAAAAAGTGACCCGCCGGTCGCCATACCGGCAAACTCAGGCTTTGCAACGCGTGCGACCTCAGCGAGATAGACGCCATTCCAACCGATTGCAACGGCTCCGAAAAGTATGCAGACGAGCAACACTGCAAAAAAAGGCCATTGTGGCGAGAAAGCTGCTGATGATAGCGCGCCGGCAGCCATGGCAATGCCTAAAATACCAAGCATAATACGGGGCTTTATGTACCGATCGGCCAATGTACCCCATACTATTCTCCCGATAATTCCACCTGCCTGGGCCGTAGCCAGGATAATCCCAGCCTGGATCAGCGTCATCTTCACGATTTCGATTAAATAAATAACGATAAAGGAGACCAGGCACAATTGCATCGTGGAAAAGAAAAATGATGCAATCACAATATGGCGCAATTCATTGTGGAAAATCACCATTTTTAACGACTCAATTACATTTTTCCAGGAAAGCCGGGATAGATTGGAACTCTCTGTGTCAAACTGTTTTCGATATGGGTGCAGGAAAATGCCAAGAATTAAACTCAAGACTCCCACTATTATCGCTGACATTTTCCAGCCGCAGAAAATAACAAGATGAGGGACAATCGCACCAGCCATGGCGCCGCCTACCGGAACACCGGTCTGTTTAATAGAAAAGACGACGGACATAATTGAAATAGGTGTTGTTCGTACCAGCAAATGAGAACTGGCCGGTGTCACAGGTCCGTAACCGATTCCCATGATCAATGCCCCGATGATCATCATGGGGAGCGCCGGGATTGAAAATGCCACCAATCCCAGAGCACACAGGACCAGGCAAATCTGGCTTACTCCAATTGCCCCGAACCGTTCGATAAAATATCCGCTGAAAGGTGCGACACCTGTCGCACCCAAATAAATCAAGGACATGAAGATGCCGACATAGCTTGGGGGAACATTTAATTCACCGGCCGCCACCGGCATGAATACAGGAATGGCTACTACGCTCATTGAAACCAAAGCCTGGACCAGCAGAGTGAGCACTACCGGAAGGATAACTCCTGATATTGGATTTATAAGGCTTTGTTTTTTCACGGCGGGAGTATATGAAGAAGAATTTAGTGTGTCAATGAGCCTGTTAAAACCTTCCATGTTTTCCAGCGCCTTTTGTAAACTTTTCAGCCCCCTGAAAAGCTTCACCTTTTTTAAGCGTTTCAACTCCTCGCCGGAATTCATTCATCATCGCATCCTCAAAAGATTTCCCCCACTGTTCATAAGCGCTCATGCGATCATTTCTCATACAGATCTGAGGAAATTTTGCAATTTGCGCCGCCAATTCTTCAGCGGCTTTTCGAGATTTTCCATGCGGCACTATTCTGTTTGCAAGCCCCATCTTTTCAGCTTCAATTGCCTCAACAGGGCGTCCGGTCAGAATCAGATCCATAGCTTGACTCATACCGATCAAACGGGGCAACCGAACCGTACCGCCATCTATTAAAGGAACCCCGAACCGCCGGCAAAACACACCAAAAACAGCTGTTTCTTCCATTACGCGCAAATCGCACCACAAGGCAAGCTCTAAACCACCTGCAACTGCATATCCTGAAATTGCTGCAATTACAGGTTTTTTTAGCATCATTCTGCTTGGTCCCATCGGGCCGTCACCTTCAGGTTCAAGTCTGTTCAACAGACTCTTATCCAGACTGGCAAGAGCCTTCAAATCCGCTCCTGCGCAAAAAGTATTGCCGATACCACATAATACAGAAACCGGGAAGGCATCATCATTTTCAAATTCACGAAAGGCATCGGCAAGAGCCGCTGCTGTTGGCCCATCAACTGCATTTTTTACTTCAGGCCTGTTTATGATTACTGTAAATATGCAGTCTTTTTTTTCAATGAGTACATTCATAATTCCTTCCTAATATTATAGAAACAGGATATCCGCGAAGAGTCAATTAGTTTCCATCCGGAAATGGCCCTTTTGTGCGATCTCTGTGTCAATCTTCGGGATTTCTTGTGCGACATACAATGCGTATGTCTCCGCGCAATCCCTTGATTTCCTCGAGCTTGCCCCAAAATGTCTATTTCCGAATTGGAAACTCACATGTATCCAAACCGGTTTCCGGATGGACACTAATTAGCAGTGAGTGTTTAATTTTTGTCCTATGCACAAGTAAAATCATGATTCCAAGGCAGAGCGGACCATTTGCGCGAAGCTGACGTTTCCCAGCGTCACAAATTTCACTAATTTATCCTTTTCATTTCCCAGAGCCCTGACTATCGCTTTTTCAGAATACCCTTTTAAGCACAGCCTCTGAACTTCCCCGTATAATTCTTCCAGGAATGAAAGTTTTTTTGCAAGTCTTGCTTTTCCCTTTTCAGGTGCAGGGTTATGTGCGCAGAATAGAGCATCAAAATCGTATTCAAGAATAGTTTTGATGGAATCAATCTGATCTTTGAATTTTTCATCAGAACGGAAATATTTTATCTTTTCCCCGAGAAAAAGATCGCCTGAGAAAAGCCATCCATGATCTTCCTCCAGATAAACAGTATGATCCCTGCTGTGTCCCGGAGTGTGAACCGGTCTCAGTTTGTATTTACCGGTTTCAATCACAGCAGGCAGAGGCGAAACTGATACCCGTCCTGATTTTCCCCAGGTATAAAGCTGGTAAGGTTTTATTTTAAAGGATTTTTCCATTTTATCGGCTGTTGTACTGTGGCCATATATCTTTACATTATAACATTTGCTTATAGCCGAAGCATTTCCGCCGTGATCTTCATGGTGGTGCGTAAGCAGAACTTTCTCTGTTTTTTTTCCCTCCAGAGCCCCGATGACATATTTTTCCATATTGCTCTGGGCCGTATCAATAAGAAGGCCGTCAAGATAAAACATGAAAACGGACATAAGCGGAGGACCTAAAGGACCGAAACCGAACCTGTAAGCCTCGACCCCGTCAAAAAAATATTTTTCCTTAATGTTCATGAGTTGTCATTTAATCGTAGATTTTTTCGTCGGCAGCTTCTGATTCAGGCGCTTCTTTTTCACAGTCTCTTAATAGAAACCGGAGTTTATCTGCGTCCATATCAAGGGTCACACAATCAAACTCTCTCTGTCAAGAAGCTCGCGGATTTTGGAAGATACTCTGTTAATATCAAAAGGCTTTTGTATAAAGCTGTTGTGTCCGTTTTTTAAGATCTGTGATGCTTCTTCGGACAGGCTGTATCCGCTTGAAAGAAGCACCTTAAGATCAGGCTGGATTTTCTTAAGCAGGTCAAAGGTTTCGCTTCCATTCATTTCAGGCATTACCATGTCAAGAATCACCAGATTTATTTCATCCTTCTTTTCCGTGAACAGTTTAACCGCTTCCATTCCACTTCTGGCAGGCATCACTTTGTAACCCAATCTGTTAAGCATCTCGGCGCCTATTTTAAGAATATCTTCTTCGTCATCAACAAGAAGCAGGGTTTCATTTCCCATAACCAGCTTTTCAGCAATAACGGTCTCTTCTATGGATGCTTTTTCCGAAGCCGGCAGGTGGATGATGAACTCACTGCCTCGGCCCACTTCACTTTCGACATTGATAAATCCATTATGAGATTTAATAATGCCGTAAGCAGAGGCAAGTCCAAGGCCTGTTCCGCGCCCCATCTCTTTTGTTGTAAAAAACGGGTCGAAAATCCTCCCTTTTGTCTTCTCATCAATACCGACGCCTGTGTCTTTAACTATTATCCTGACATACTTGCCGGGTTTGAAATATTTGTTTCGTATTTCACTTTCATCGATTATAACATTTTTAGTTTCAATATGTATGCTTCCACCTCCGGGCATGGCTTGCGCGGCATTAAGATAAAGATTCAGAAGTACCTGCTCAACCTGCCCCTGATCAACTTCAACTCTCCAGATCTTCGATTCAAACGCTGTAGAAATAGATATTTCCTTTTTTGTGCGGCCAAACATGTGGGAACTTGTTTTGATCAGTTCATTTATGTTGGTAGGCCTGACTTCGTATTTACCTCCCCGTGCAAATCCAAGCAATTGCTTGGTAAGGTCAGATCCGCGGACAACATACTTCTCGATATTTTTCAGTTTTTCGTAATGATTGTGACTTTCGTTTGTACTCAACAGCATCAGGGAAGTATATCCCTGAATGCCCATCAGCAGGTTATTAAAATCGTGGGCCAGCCCGCCGGCAAGAGTTCCGACCGCTTCCATCTTTTGAGCCTGCCGAAGCTGGCGCTCAAGGTCTGCTCTTTTTGCTTCCGCCAGTTTTCTATCTTCAATCTCCTGCTTTAAACTTTCGTTCATCCCCCTTAATTCAAACTCCGATTTTTTTAGATCTGTAACATCTTTAAAGGTTCCTACGACACCGATTACATTTCCTTCAGAATCTGCATCCGGAGCTCCGCTCATGTAAAATAGCCGTTCTGAACCATCTTTGTGCAATATCGGAACATACAAATCGGTAATTGTCTGCCTGTTATCTCTTATATAGCTGAAGACAGGGGTAAATCTTTCCATATCTTCCTTTTTTAAAAAATCCGTAAAGAACTTTCCTACGACAGTTTCTTTATTATAACCAAGAATTTTTTCCCAGGCAGGATTGACATATAAAAATCTTCCATCAACATTCAGAGTATAAATTATGTCAGGGGCGTTTTCACTGAGAGCTCTGAATCGTTGCTCTCTTTCGCGGATCAGCTCGTAAGATCTGGCGTTATTGATGCTGATTCCAAGCTGTGGTGCTATGCCTAGAAAAAGATTGATATCACTCTGGTTAAGAGGTCGTTTTGAGTATTGGTTATCCACGGCAAGAATGCCTTCTGACCGGCCTTCATAGACTATAGGGACGCAAATAAACGACTTTACGTTTATTTTTCTAACAAATTCGCGACTTCTTTCTGAAATATCTTTCTCTACGTCTTTAAAATCGTTTATTAAAAAAGGTTTTTGCTTTTTAAAGGAAACAATAAAAGGTCCTCTCGATTTTGGGTTATCAAGATGAAACTCCGTGCTTTTTAACAGATCCTCTTCATCAGGGTTATATCCGTAGCCGACCCTGTAAACCAGACGGGTTCTCTCCCGATTGGCAAGCATTATTAATCCCCGATCAAAATCCAATCGCTTACCAACCGTTTCCATAGTAAATTTAAGCAGGTTATCAATATCCAGAATATTGGATGCTGCTTGCCCGATCTCCTGAACCAGGAGGGCATTGTTATATCTTGTATTGATCTCATCAAGAAGATTGCTCGCAGTATCGCCATGTTTTTTGAAAGTCGTTGCCAGTTCATCTTTTTCCAGATGAACCTGATATAAAGTTATGCCCATAGCAACGAGGATCATAGATAAGATAGCTGTGATGCTATAATTGCGAGGAAGGGCAAAAAAAAGGAATAAACAGATTATTAAACAGAGCAGGTAACTGTAATTGGCGATCCTTTTCCAGACAAATGATGGTGTTGTCTTCCATGTTATATTGTAAATACAACGGTCCCCATGATCAATATGCATACAGGTTGTATGTTCAATCCTTGCCAGTTCGTTTGTGAATAGTTTCGCGATACCCTCAAATGTACCTAATCTGTTTTCACACTGGTAAGGCTTTTCTTTAACGCCGGGATTCTGGATAGCAACGACTTCGACCTTATTGGATCCAATGCTTCTGGTTTCAAGGGATGAACCCCGGCTTGCATGGGGATAGAGTTTACCTAAAAAGGTATAAGCAGCGGATGGGGTCATGAACCCGAGGGTGTATTGTGATACGGCGCCCCCAGCTTTGGAAATCGTAGCACATTGCCCGACCTTTCTGGCAAGATCGGGATCTCCAACTGCAGTCACAAGGATTTCATAAAACCGGTCAACCTGCGTTTGGGTAAGCCAATGTCCTGCATCCGAGAGTTGATAAGTCGTGATTCCGGCATAATCCAGAATCGGCATCATATCAATATCAGGATGATATTTGTCTATATATTCAGCAAAGCTCTTGATTATTGCAGTGTTATATAAGGGCGTTTCTTCCATATCTCCTCGGTACGATAGAATTTTCAATCGTACTTCATCCTGAAATTCTCTTGCACATAATCCATGAATTGATTCATATACCGCATGTCACCGATCCAAAGCTGGTATTGCTTTTTATAAGAAATACCGGCTGATTTGATACCGGAAGCAGGATAAAGGAGGAGGGTAACTTTGTCAAGGTTATAGACTTTACCCAGTTTTGAAACAGCGAATGAAAGCAGTTCCGAAGGCAGCCCGGCAGGATCAGTAATAAGAACTTTTATGCAATTTAAGAGATTTGACATATTTATTGCCAGATCCGACTGATCAACTATAAAAACAGCCTTGAGCTGATCCTGATAAATCAGAGAATAAATCCGCCACTTTCTTAAAAAACCAAGGCGTTCGAAAACTTTCTCCAAGGACTCGTCACCAGAATCTGACTCTCCAAAATTCAGGATATTGAGTAAGAGACCACCGGAGTTGTGCTTATAAAATTGTGCCAGCTCCCATAAATCAACAGGCAAGCTATCTCTTAAAATCCATCCCTGAGGAAGGTCATTCTCAGGGAAAGCGACAGGCAGTGTGAGATAAGAAAAAAGATCAAGGGAGCAGGCTTGAGGATTGTTAAAGTCTCTGGCGAATCCCCCGAAAATGCGGTCAGGAAATTTATTTTCAGGGCGAAAATATGAGATGACATAATCCATTCGCGACGAGGGCAATTGATACATGCCATGTGTAAAAAACATCATCTGCCGCAAAACTACAAAACCGGGGAGCTTTTTATTTTCCATTGGCCTTGCGGCGTGATGTTGTAAAAGCCATGTCCGTTCATATGCTCTAATCATTGAAAGATGTCCATAGATCCGCCCGTTTTTTTCGTAGGTAATATGCCTGGCAATCTCAGGATTTTCCTGATAGAGCTTCCGGTAAGTTTTAATGAAATTCTCGCGATGAGCAACGCAAAAGCCATACTTTTCAGGATAGATGAATCCTGTCTGAAAAAAGAATTCCCAAAGGGCATCCATATCAACTTCCGTGGAGACGGAGATTTGAGGGTCTGAATTAATCCCGAGAATATGGTTTATGCGACTGTATGAATGGATATCCATATCAAGAATGGCTATGCCATAACGGATATTATTTTCTTCCATCCGCCGGTAGATGATCTGTACGGCACAATTTGCAATTGATATGCCGGCAAGAAGAATGGAAAGATCAAAAATCATCATGCCCGGCATTAGCAGATCATCATCAGGTTTGTCACTTATGGAAAAACCAGTTGTTGAAATATCAAAAATATCTCTATGAATTTTTTTCTTTAAAAGAGGATGTGCAAATACGGCTGTCAGTGGTGGTGTTATGTGTTGCCGGGGATTACGAATTTTTTTTGCCGGGAAACGGCTGATATGATCATTCCCAGCAGCAAATACAATCTCTTTAGATATATTGCGATCCTCCTGCCAGCGTATGCATTTACAGAATTCCGAATAGATTATTTTCTCATTTGAAAACAGGCGAACTGATGCTGGAACATCAGGATTGAACCAGTTATTATATTTAAACGCTTCCGAGTCTGCCCTGATCCGGAATGATCCGGAGCAGAAGTCTATCAATTCACCTTTTGCAACAAAATCGCTTTGCATCAATTCAGCAGAGACACTACTGCAGGGATATCGCTGTGTCTGCCGTAGATTCAGAACAAAACTTTTCTCAGGCAACTGGATCGTGAAGCTGCTTTTACCGCCGTCCAAGATGTTTATTGGAGAGGCAATCATGGACTGATTATTCATGATGACCAGGTGAAGTACTTGATAAGATTCCAGTTTGTATTGAAAATAGGATTCATCCCACTGACAGGTCAGTTGATTTTCGAGGCAGGGTTCGGGATGAGCTTTAGCAAGAAGTTTGTCCTGATAGACCGGGTGCTGCAAGAGAACAAAAAGATGGCTGCCTGTGAAATGAAGATAATTTACAGTGTTAATCAGCTCCGTCTGATCCAGGGTCTTTGCCGCTTCGAAGGTTTTGATCAGGTCCTCATGCCGAAAAAAACGCGGAGGAGCCGATTTATTCAGCCCAAAGAGGTTCTTCCTTGTTTCAGGATCCATTTTAAAACTTCTCCACCCTCATTCAATCTACAAAGAGCTCATTTTTGATTAGTCAAATATATAAATAAGCCGCTTGTGTGTCAAGAAAAATTAACCACAATATATAGTT
>CAYODW010000053.1:0-17668 GCA_964402865.1 uncultured Desulfonema sp.
TAAAGAGGTTTCCCGGCGCGATATTGAAGAGATTCTGGCCTGTGCTTCTTGGGCCCCTTCGGCGATAAATCTCCAGCCCTGGGAATTTGTCATTACATATGGGGAGGAAAAGGATCGGCTGGTGAGGAAATTAAACAAGGCCAGATCTGAACGGATAGTCAAGTGCGGGCCGGGCACGGAGAAGCCTCTTCCGGTAAAAATCAGCCGTCGCGCGTCAGAGGCAATGGCAGTCATGGAACCCGAAATATCAACCCTCGGGCTGACATTCAACCGGTTTATCGAAGAGGGAAGCTGTTCTTTTTATGGCGCGCCTGTGGCCATCATTGTGGCCATTGACAAACTGTTTCCGGTACTTCGCTATCTGGATGTCGGGCTGGCAGTTTCTTATCTACTGCTGGCGGCACAGGCAAAAGGGCTCGCGACCTGCCCCATCGGACTTATAACGGCTTATAAAGAAGATATTTCTCAGGCGCTGAATATATCTGAAGAAAAGGAAATTCTTCTGGGCATTGCCCTTGGATATGCCGATGAGTCTTCTCCGGCAAACGCTTTCAGGACAGGGAGGGTGGGTTTGCAGGAAATCGTTACATGGTATGAATGACGGACTTATTATAAAAATGTCATAATTGAGGCGAATACCATCCATAGACTCAAACATGACGGCTTCATAAAAAGTCCGATTTCTTCGTTGCGCTTCATCCCGTTGCGATTTCAGCGTACGATGAGTAGGCCTCATCGCACTGGATTTGCGACGCCTTGAACTTGAACTTTTTGCTTTGCCGTCGGAATTTTGACTTTTTACTGGAGCATCAAACATGATTTATAGTAAATTTCATATGGTCTGAAATCGCCATATCTCTGCCCTCTTTTTTCTTGACACGCAACTACGATATAGCTATATTGCAATCACATTGTATAGGCCATAAAAATCTTTTTTTATCACCAAGAGTAATTTTTTGATTTAAGCTCACTGCCACAAGCAGCATTGAAAGTGCTTGCTGTTGGTGGAGGATGTTTTAAGCTAAGCGCCTGCATGCAAACGATGATTAATCAGAAAGCATGCCGCAGATTCAGTTAACCTGGAAGGGGAAAAAAATGAGGTACGCAGAGACAGGGTTTAATTTAGAAGTTGATCTGACCCGTGGAAACATTGAAAGGGTAGCAACTGACCCGAGAGAGACCGAACTTTATCTGGGGGGTCTGGGTACTAATGCCAAGATATTGTGGGACAGGGTTGCTCCTGAAACTAATCCGTTTGATCCAGACAATCTGCTCATATTCAGCGCCGGTCTTTTATGCGGCACCCCTGCTACCGGCTGTAATCGTACCATTGTTTCCACCATTTCGCCTCAGACATTGCTAATGGCTTTTTCAATGATGGGTGGGTTTTGGGCGCCGGAATTGAAGTATGCCGGTTATGACAAAGTCATTTTTCGCGGCAAATCACCAGATCTGGTCTATTTGTGGATAAATAATGACAAAGTAGAAATACGTGATGCTTCACATTTGAAGGGTAAGGGCGCTGTTGAAACTCAAGAGCTTATCCGACAGGAGTTGAGGGAGCCGAAAGCCCAGGTGGCTGCTATCGGCCTCGCCGGTGAAAACAGGGTCTATTTTGCTTCCATCGAGCAGGGCAGATCCAGTGCCAGCCGGGGTGGAATAGGCGCCATTATGGGAGACAAAGGGTTAAAGGCGATAGCTGTTCGGGGAACAAAGGACATCAATATTGCCCGACCTGGTGAATTTATGGATCTTTGCAACGAAGTCCTGAAATATATAAAACACCGCGAAAACAATCCAATCCCCGGGGTAATGCCTATTTTGGCCGGGCTTGGGTCACCGCAAGAGATGAAAGTGCATGATGAGAAGTGGCACACCGAGAATTTCATGTGGGGAAACTCCCGCGTCCGCAGAAAAGATTTCTGGAATGAAGAAATCGCAAAAGACTGGATGGAGACAATGGAAAATATGAGGACGCGGCTGATAAGTTGCTATAACTGTCCGATGAAATGCGGGGCAACCATTTCTCCCCCCGGACTTCCAACATACATGATGAAATGTTTTTCGAAACTTACTTATACAATGGCGGCCTTTTCAGACCTGGAATTTGGTTTGGGTATCGCTCAAAGTGCCACGGAATACGGGGTGGACGGATTCTCAACCCCGCAGGTCATGGCCTTTGCCCTTGAACTCCTGGAGGCCGGAATATTAACTGACGATGATTTTCCCGGAATGCCGTCCGATAACGAGGGAAGATTCTACTGGTTACTGGACAGAATTGTTCGGCGGGAAGGAATCGGCGATGTTCTGGCCAACGGCACATATTGGGCGGCCCGGCAGATTGGCAAGGGCGCAGAAGCATATGCTCATAATAATATTAAAAAACATGAGCAATTGCCTCTCAAACTGTCGATGCTGAATCCCATTTATTTTCTTATGTATGCTACCGGCGAGAAGATGAACATTACCCAGATTGAAGGGCAATTCCCCCAGGCGCCTTTTGTTACAATAGAGGAGAGAGAAGCGTTTGTGAAGGATTGGGTCCAGGTTCCTGATGAAAAGTTCAAGCAATTTTTTTTGGATTGGGAACCCCGCGGAGAAAAATCAATGCCCTATTACCCGACAGCTGAAATGTGTTGTGATATTGTTGACTGGCAGGAGAGGATGCACTACATCGACGATGCACTCGGGATGTGCTCCGGTTTGTCATCATTTCCCCTTAAGCCTCCCTATCATATACATAATTACCCGAAATTTATCTCATCGGGCGCGGGGATAGATATGGATGAAGCCAAACTGACACAGGCAGCCAAAAGATACCGAACTTTAGTTAGAGCCATTAATATAAGAAGAGGCATGAGAAGAAAAGATGAGAAGCCTCCGGAGAATCATTGGAAGAAAAGGTTCCCTGAACTTGAAAAGGAGCTCCTGGATACATATTACAAATTTAAGGGCTGGAATAATGAGGGTATTCCTACTAAAGAGTCACTGCATGAATTCGGTCTGGATTACGTGATCGAAGACTTTGTAAATAGGGGGATCTTAACGGACAGTGAAGAAGATCCTTCCGGAGAGACTGCGGCGGAAAAAGAGAAGCAATAAAACGAAGAGGCGGCGTAATGGGTGAGAAAAAAAAGAAAATAATTAAAACAATAAAAGTTGATGTTGATAAATGCAACGGTTGCCGGGCATGCGAAGTAGCCTGCTCGGCCTTTCACGCTGTGCCGCAATACAGCAGCAACAATCCGGCGAGGTCACGTATCCGGGTGATTCGTGAACCCATAAAAGACATATATGTTCCTGTATATGCGGGTGAACATGCTAAAGCCGAATGTATGGGCAGGGACAAATATACGATTGACGGAAAGGAATATGAAGAGTGTGCCTTCTGCAGGGCTTCCTGTCCATCAAGGGATCTTTTCAAAGAACCTGATTCAGGCCTCCCTCTTAAATGCGATATGTGTGAAAGTGATCCTCAACTGGAAGAACCCCTGTGTGTTCAGTGGTGCATAACTGACGCCCTGACATACGAAGAAAGGGAAGAGGAAGTAGAAGAGGAAGTGAACGTGGAGGAGTTAGATACAGGACTGGAAGCCCTGGTAAGCAAATTTGGACTGGACAAGATAATGGAAACCGTTGCACGGATGTCAATTTCCAAAAAGGGCTGAAAACATAGGTCGAAAAAAGAGGATTTGGAAAGACTGTGGAGAATGTAGCCGACTTCAAAGAGATCGTAGATGTCATAAAATCGAACGGCGGAGAAGCCTTCAAATTGTGTTTTCAATGCGGCTTATGTGATGTGGTTTGCCCGTGGAACAGGGTCAGATCTTTTAGTATGCGCAAGATAGTCCGGGAAGCCGCGTTCGGTATGACCGATATTGAGAGTGAAGATATCTGGCGTTGTACAACCTGCGGAAAATGTCCCCAGCAGTGCCCCAGAGATGTAAAACAGATAGAATCCGGGGTTGCCTTGCGCAGGATTGCAACGGAATACGGGGTTTTTCCCACTTCAGTCAAGCCTATCCGATCCATAAGCGGAAGTCTCGTTGGGGAAGGGAACCCATTGAATGAGGCGCGTAAAAACAGAGCAAATTGGGCTGAAGGTCTTTCCGTAAAGACATTTACCGAGGGGATGGAAATTTTATATTTCCCCGGCTGCTATCTCAGCTATGACCCGAGATTAAAAAAGGTTGCAAGAGCCACGGCCAATCTCCTCAAAAGTGCAGGGGTAGATTTCGGGATTCTGGGCGCCAAGGAGAATTGCTGCGGAGAAAGCATCCGCAAAACGGGTGATGAGGAAGTTTTCAAACGCCTTGCCAGAGAAAACATCAAAACATTTATCGATAACGGGGTAAAGAAAATCCTTGTCTCTTCTCCTCATTGCTACCATACCTTCAAAAACGAATATCCCGAATTTATGGTAAATTTTGAGGTGGTTCATATCTCCCAATTTTTATTCGGGCTTATTAATGAGGGAAGGCTTAAGATCAGCAAGGCGTATGGGAAAAAAGTTACTTATCATGACCCATGTTACCTTGGCAGGCATAACGGTATATATGACGAGCCGCGTGAAGTTTTGAAGAAGATACCCGGTTTGGATCTGATGGAAATGCCGGATGCGCTTAAAGATAGTCTATGTTGCGGCGGGGGAGGAGGCAGGATCTGGATGGAAACTCCAAAGAGTGAAAGATTCTCAGACCTCAGATTGGAACAGGCGATGGGAGTCGGGGCTGATGTGCTGGTTACCTCCTGCCCGTATTGCATCGCCAATTTTGAAGACAGCAGGTTAACCCTGAATGTCACTGAAAAGATATTGGTTAAGGATATTACGGAGATTCTCCAGGAAGTAATATAATTTACATCCGGAAATTGCCTTTTTAGAGAATCATCAAAACTGATGGTATCGTAATAAGTATAAAATTCCGTCACTCACGTGAAAACTGGGGTCCAGAACTAGTTGAGAATACTTGATAGCGCTGGTGCTTTACTACGTACCCCGCTTTCGCGGGAATGACATAAAAAGGCAAATTCTGACTTTTTACGAGACCATCAAAACTGATAAAGGCGGATAGAAGTGGAAAAAGAACAGATCGAACTGTTTTGCAAAAAATTCACGGAGAGTAATTTCGGAGACGTAATGGTTGTTGGCGGAGGAATCAGCGGCATTCAAGCCTCTCTCGATCTTGCCGTTGCCGGCTTTAAGGTTTACCTCGTTGAGAAAGCACCTGCCATCGGCGGCCATATGGCTCAGCTTGACAAGACTTTTCCCACCAATGACTGCTCCATGTGAATACTCTCGCCAAAACTGGTCGAGGTCGGCCGGCATCCCAACATTGAGGTCCTGACATATACTGAGGTTGACAGTGTAGCAGGAGAAGCAGGAAACTTCAAAGTAACACTGATTAAAAAGCCCAGATATATTGTAGAGAGCAAATGCACGGGTTGTACCACCTGTGTTGAATACTGCCCGGTCAAATACCCCGATCAATTTAATCAGGATATATCGAATAATAAAGCCGTTCATATATACTTTGCTCAGGCAATTCCTCTTATCACTTATATAGATGAAAGCTGTCTTTACCTTAAAGAGAAGAAATGTGGTATTTGCGAAGGAGTATGTAAGAATAACGCCATAGATTTTAATCAAACGACAGAGAAGATAGAAGTAAATGTCGGGGCGATAATTTTGTCTCCAGGACTTGAGCCGTTTGATCCCAGGGTAAGAGATGAATATGGCTACGGAAAGATGCAGAACGTGGTAACCAGCATGGATTATGAACGGCTGCTATGCGCCACAGGACCATACGAAGGGGAGATACTGCGTGCTTCCGACAAGAAGCATCCCCACAAAATAGCCTGGATTCAATGCGTCGGTTCCAGACGGGTTACACCGGGCGACAACAGTTATTGTTCGGCCGTATGCTGCACCTATACCCAGAAACAGGTAATCTTGACAAAAGATCATGACGCAGAAGCCCAGTGTACGATATTCCATAACGATATTCGTTCCTTTGGGAAGGATTTCGAACGATTTTACGAAAGAACAGAGAAACTTCCCGGGATTCGGTTTATAAGAAGCTACGTATCAATAGAAAAAGAGAACCCGGAAAGCGGGAATATAACTATAAGGTATTCTACTCCCGGTGATGGAATAAAAGAGGAAGAATTCGATATGGTGGTGTTGTCCGTCGGGTTGAATCCTCCTTCCGGTGTGAAGGGCCTGGCAAATAAGTTCGGGATCGAGCTCAATTCTCACGGATTCTGTAAAACCGATACTTTTAATCCCATGGAGACCTCTCGCCGGGGAATTTTTATAAGCGGCGCTTTCCAGGGTCCAATAGATATTCCGGAGTCGGTATTTACTGCCAGCGGAGCCGGCTCCCAATGTGGTGAATTTCTTGACTACAGAAGAGGGAAGCTGGCCAAAGAGAGGATATATCCGCTGGAAAGGGATGTTTCCCAAGAGGAGCCAAGGATAGGAGTTTTTGTGTGTCATTGCGGGGCTAATATCGGAAGGGTGGTAAATGTTCCTTCCACGGTAGAATATGCCTTAACCTTGCCTAATGTCGTTTATGCTCAGGAACAGCTTTTTTCATGTGCTACTAATTGTGCCAGAGAAATAACAGACGTTACAAAGGAAAAAGGGCTTAATAGGGTGGTTGTCGCCGCCTGCAGCCCCAGGACACTTGAACCGTTATTCCGGGACACTGTGCGAGAGGCGGGAATTAATCAATATTACTACGAAATGGCCAATATCAGGGAGCAAAATTCCTGGGTCCACTCTAAAGAAAAGGAAGATGCCACACAGAAGGCAAAAGATATAATCCGGATGTCGGTAGCACGAGCCCGCTATTTGGAGCCGTTACAGGAATTTGATCTGCCGGTAAACAAGGCGGCGTTGGTGGTTGGTGGAGGTATAGGCGGCATGACCTGCGCTCTCTCCATAGCCAACCAGGGACATGAAGTTCACCTTGTGGAAAAGGATAAAGACCTTGGTGGAACTGCACGAAGAATTCATTACACTCTGGAAGGACTCGATGTTCAGGTATATCTGCGTGATCTTATACGCCGGATTTATAAGAATCCTCTGGTGCATGTATATACCGATGCTGCAATCACGGAGGCTACAGGTTATGTCGGGAATTTTGTAACGAAAGTAAAATCTGAAGGAAGGGTCACGGAGATAAAACATGGCGCAGCCGTTATAGCTACGGGCGCTGATGTATATAAACCCGCCGAATACCTTTACGGAGAAGATGACAGGGTAATGAACCACCTGGAGTTGGAGGAGCGGATCATCAAAGGAGAAGAAAAGATAATCAACGCGGAAAGTATCGTGATGATCCAATGCGTAGGCTGCCGAAATGAAGACAGAAACTACTGCAGCCGGATATGTTGCAGCGAATCCGTGAAGAACGCCCTGAAACTGAAAGAGATAAATCCCAGGATGGATATATATATTCTCTATCGGGACATGATGACATACGGATTCAAAGAAGATTTTTACAGGGAAGCGGCAGATAAAGATGTAAAGTTTATACGCTATGAACCGAAGGATAAACCTCATGTGGAAGCTGTTAAAGAAGATGGTCGGAACATTCTGAGAGTTGCCGTAACGGATTATGTTTTGGGAAAGAAGCTTGCTCTGTCTCCCGATTTTCTTGTTTTGGCTGCCGCCGTTATACCCCCTGCCGGAAACAGGGAAATATCTCAGTTGTTCAAGGTCTCTTTGGGACCGGATGATTTTTTCAAAGAAGCCCATGTCAAATTAAGACCTGTTGAGTTTGCAACGGACGGTGTTTATCTTTGCGGAATGGCTCACTATCCTAAACATATACCGGAATCGATCAACCAGGCTTACGGAGCCGCTGGTCGGGTTTTGACCCTTCTCTCGCATGATACAGTCATTGCATCCGGCTCTGTTTGCGAAGTGAATGAGAGAAAGTGTATGGGGTGCGGGCAATGTATCTCTGTCTGTTCGTATAGCGCCAT
This sequence comes from uncultured Desulfonema sp., assembly GCA_964402865.1. GTDB lineage: Bacteria > Desulfobacterota > Desulfobacteria > Desulfobacterales > RPRI01 > RPRI01. The sequence continues at coordinate 7,993 of CAYODW010000053.1, forward strand.
AGAGTTTCGTGAGACACGACAGGGAAAAAAAGCTGTAGTTAATCCTGTTCTCTGTAAAGGAGACGGTCTATGTAATGCAAAGTGCCCGACAGGGGCTATTTCACTAAAGCATTTTACCGATGAAGAGCTCTTGAGCCAAATTGACGCTGCTGTTAATGAATAAAACAGGGATTTTTAACAAAGAGGGTGAGAACGAATGAGCACGGTATTTAAATTTAAACCGAGAATACTGGGTTTTGTATGCCATTGGTGAGCGTACGGTGCTGCTGACCTGGCTGGAGTTTCCAGACTGCAATATACGACTGAAATCAGGCTCGTTCGCGTCATGTGTTCCGGTAGAGTTGACCCGGCATTTGTACTCCGGGCTTTTTTGAAAGGAGCAGACGGTGTGTTTATCGGCGGTTGCCGTTTGAATGAATGTAATTATGTTACTCATGGAAATTATCATGCGCTGAATATGGCGCTTCTATGTAAAAAAATAATGGAACATATAGGTCTCAATCCTGACAGGTTAAGAATCGAATTTATGTCTGCCGGTGAAGGAATCCTTTTTGCCGAAATTATGAGTGAGTTCGGCAAAAAGGTTAAGCAGATAGGACCGCTCGGCAAAGGCGATGGAATAGATGAAAATGATCTGAAGTCCAAACTTGCGGAAATTACAAAGCTGATCCCGTACATTAAAATGGTGAAAAACGATAAGCTGGGGTTACGTCTTCAGAATAAGGAAGAATATGATAAACTTTTTACCGGCGATGAGATAGAGAGGTTATTCAGTGAGGCGCCCTCGTATTATATTGATCCTGGTAAGTGCCAGGCCTGTACGATTTGCGCCAAGAGATGCCCTGTGGAGGCGATTGCAGGCGGCAAGAACCTGATTCATGTAATTGACCAGGAGAAATGCATAAAATGCGGAACCTGCCTTGAAGTTTGCCCCCCTAAATTCGGTGCGGTGACGAAAATTTCAGGTGAACCTGTTCCGCCTCCTGTTCCCGAAGAAGAAAGAACCATAGTCAGAAAGGGTAAAGATAAATGATGGAAATCCTTTTATGAAATTTCTACTCTATGTTCTTTTTTAGATTTATGAAATTGCTCCTGTCAAAACCGAGAGTTTTGAAAAAAGAGAGAAGGTCGGTGGAATCCCATCTCACTGAAGTGTAAATGTCCTTTATTCCTTTTTCCCTGTAGTGCCGAAAAATTTCTTCGGCCATTTTTTCACCGATTCCCCTGCCCATGTACTTCGGATTTACACCGAGGTTGGCTACCCAGGCGCTTTTTGCTATGCCGAATCCGCCGATGAGCGTGTAACTTATCAAATATCCGACCAGTTTTCCGTTTATCTCGGCGACGAAACTCGCATCTTCATCCCTCTGGGCCTGCTTGGCAACAATTTTTTTGAAATCATCGACATTCGTCGATTTGGTTATGGAATGGTATATCCTGCTGATCTCTTCAGCATCTTCTTTTCGCAGTTTTCTTATAAGTAAATTATCCACGGCAGGATTCCTTGTAGATGTGTTATAATATTAATCGATCCTGATTATTTTAACCTGATGACCGACCCAGTCGGGCGGTAGATAAACCCTTCCGCTGTTACCGCTCAGTTTGACCTCTTTTTCGATCATCTCTTCGCCGTAAATTTCGAATTTCACCTTGGTTTTTGCTGATATGGAAATAGTATCGTCGGTTTTGGAGTTTTTTTCGGTAAGCACTATTAAAAAACCCTTTTATTAAAAATATAACAGATTAATTTGAAAAATCTTTTCGATACCCTGATCTCTTTAAACCGCAAGAAAAACAGAATTTTTTTAACCGATATCACCCCATAAGTTTTTGGTCAAGATGTAATTTATTAATCAATCTATTTTGAGAATCAGTTGATTTTTTAAGTTGCATGATTTAAGTCACTCGCATGAAAACAGATCTTCATTGCAAGAGCAAATATTCGAATGACAAATACATCGAACCGGGAGAATTCCTTAAATGAATAACTTGGCTCTGTTCCACCGGATAGCAAAAAGCCCAAACGAATATGTAAGAGAACTTAAGAAGACGACAGGCAGGAAAATCGTCGGTTATTTTTGTTCTTACGCGCCTGAAGAGATAATAGTGGCGGCGGGAGCCGTTCCTTTCAGGATTTTTGGAAGAGGAGATGTTTCCCTTGCGGATGCCCATCTGCAGGCCTACAGTTGCAGTCTTGTCCGCGGAGCCCTTGAAGATGCATTATCCGGAGGGCTTGATTTCCTTGACGGGGCGGTTTTTCCGCATACATGCGATTCAATTCAAAGGCTTTCAGATGTATGGAGGATAAACGCGAATACCGGATTTCATATCGATGTTGTGCTGCCGGTCAAACTCGATACGAAAAGCTCGAAAGAATACATGGCCGATGTTATAAATAAATTCATTCGCGATATTGAAAAAAGCCTCGGGGTTGTTATTTCACCCGACGATCTCAGGGCTTCCGCGGTCAAATATAATCAAATAAGGGCATATCTTAAAAAGATATTTGAAATCAGAAGTGAAAATCCCGCTGTTATACGAAGCAGTGATGTTCATGCCATAATTAAGGCTTCGATGGTTATGGACAGGGATCTGCTTTTAAAAGAACTCGCCTCATTTAATGAAGACCTGCAGAAAGAAAAGGAGAGTATGAAGCCGGGCGGCAAAAGAGTTGTTCTTGCCGGCGGGATATGCAACCTGCCGGATATTTACTCTCTTATCGAAGATTCGGGCGGAGCTGTAGTCTGGGATGATTTTTGCACGGGCTCACGATATTTTGAGGGGAGCATTGATTTGAGTGGTGATATTACTGAATCAATAGCCGGAAGATATTCGGACCGTATTATCTGCCCGGCAAAACATTCGGGACTTTTTTCAAGAGGTGAGCATGTCGTAAAAATCGCAAAAGATAATAATGCAAAAGGAGTGATATTTCTTTTCCTGAAATTTTGCGATCCCCACTCTTTTGATTATCCTTACATGAAAGAGATGCTGGACAAGGAAGGGATACCGAGTATGCTGTTTGAAATTGAAGAGCAGTTGCCCTCGGAAGGACAATTCAAGACAAGGTGCGAGGCATTCCTTGAAATGTTATAATGAAAAAGTTTAATAAAAAGGGATAAGATCATGACTACTGATGGCCATACTCCGGATCCGGAAAAAGAAAAGCGAAAGATAAAATCGGTCAAAAAGATGAAGGAGATCATGACAAATTACTACATAGAGGCTAAAACGGCCGAACAGTCGGGAAAGAAAGTCGCATGGATCACAAGCGGCGGCCCTGTTGAGCCTCTAATAGTAATGGATATAATTCCGGTATATCCTGAAAACCACGGGGCGATGATAGGAGCATCCAAGATGGGAGTTGACCTGTGCGAAAAATCGGAACAGATGGGCTATTCGAGAGACCTCTGTTCCTATGCCAGGGCTGATATAGCCTGCGCTCCAGTTAACGGCGGTCCTATCGGAGGGCTTCCAAGGCCTGATATGCTGATATGCTGCAACAATATATGCGGAACAGTACTGAAATGGTATGAGATCCAGGCAAGATATTTCAATGTGCCTCTTTTCATTCTAGACACGCCATTTTGTCACACCGAGTTTTCGGATGAGGCAAGAAAATATGTCAGAAAACAGGTTGACGAATATATTGAATTTCTGGAAATGGCGTGCGGGAAGAAATGTGATTTTGACAGAATGGCCGAGGTAGGCAAACTTTCTGTCAGGGGACAGCGACTTTGGCAGGAAGTGCTGGATACGGCAGCGCATAAACCGGCACCGTTGAGCGCTTTTGACGCATTTTTCCATCTTGCGCTGATTGTCACACTAAGAGGAACCCAGACTGTTATTGACTACTATTCCGGGCTGCTTGAGGAAATGAGGGAGAGGATAGCGTCGGGCATCAGCGCTGTCCCTCATGAAAAATACAGGCTCCTGTGGGATAATCTGCCCGTATGGTATAAGACAAAATGGCTTTCAGAAAAGTTTTCCGCACACGATGCGTGCCTGGTGGCTGATACATATACATCGGCATGGTGCGGCTCTTTGAAATATATAGATGAGAACGATTTTCTGGGTACCATGGCCGAAGGGTATTCGAGGATATATCTTAATATCGGTGTCGATGAAATGGCTGAGACCGTAATAGAAATGGTAGATAAGTACGATGCAGATGGAGTTGTCATGCATTCGAACAGAAGCTGCAAACCTTACTCTCTCGGCCAGTATGATATACAGAGGATCGTGCAGGAAAAAAGGGAAATTCCCACATTGATGATAGAGGCCGACATGGTTGATGAAAGAAGTTTTTCTGAAAGTCAGATCGAAACAAGAATAGACGCATACATGGAAGTATTAAAGGCAAGGTGAAAAGAGATGGTTACTTTGGGAATTGATGTAGGATCTATTACCGCAAAGGCCGCCCTTGTTAAGGACGGAAAGCTTTTGTCAACCGCGGTTATAGTCACAGGCTATAACTCAAAAAATGCTGGGAACGCTGTTTTTGAAAAGATCCTTTCGGAAGCCGGCATCAACCGGGCTGACATTGAAGGAATTGTTGCCACCGGCTATGGTAGAAACAGCGTATCTTTTGCGGGAAAAAGCATAACAGAGATAACGTGTCATGCGGCCGGCGCGCATTTTTTGAACCCTGCCGTTCGCTCCGTAATAGATATAGGAGGTCAGGACAGCAAGGCGATAGTCATGGATGAAGCTGGAAAAGTGAAGGATTTCGCCATGAATGACAAGTGCGCGGCCGGGACGGGCAGATTCCTGGAGGTGATGGCAAGAGCGCTTGAAGTTGATATAAACGATTTCGGATCAATCTCTCTTAAGGCCGATAATCCGGCAAAAATAAGCAGCCTTTGCACGGTTTTTGCCGAATCTGAAGTGATATCGCTTATAGCTAAAGGTGAAAAAAGGAAAAACATAATAGCGGGAATTCATGAATCTATCGGCTCAAGGGTTGCAGCAATGGCAGGCAGGTTAGGCCTGACTTCTCCTGTCATGATGACGGGCGGAGTAGCAAAGAATATAGGGGTTGTGAAAGCTCTTGAGGGCAAGACAGGCAAATCTATAGAGGTTTCAGAAATGGCGCAGTTAACCGGAGCAATCGGCGCCGCTCTTATTGCAATGACGATTTAGCCTGACGGCTGTGGTAATTTTACAGACGGCATAACATTTGAGCAGAGATTCGGTAATGAATATTTCAGATTTTTCCTCAGAGCAGATAGCCGGTCAGCGGCTGATGGTTGGTTTTGACGGCACGGAACTTACAAGGGAACTGATGTTCCTTATCGGTGTTTTGAAGGTCGGTGGAATAATACTTTTTACAGGTAACATAAAAAATCCCGGACAGATACAAAATCTTTGTAAATCGGCGCAGGATTATGCCCGGTCATGCGGACAGCCTCCTATTATTATTGCTATAGATCAGGAAGGCGGCCAGGTCGAAAGACTTAAAGAACCTTTCACCCGGTTCCCGGGAAATCCCGCCATGAAAAGTGAAGAAGATGCTGTCAGTTATGCTGAGACAACAGCTTCCGAACTGCTTGAGGTCGGTATAAATATGAATATGGCGCCTGTTATGGATGTTGCGCCGGAAGGTGCCGTAAGTGTTATGTCCGGAAGAGTTTTCGGTTCCAACCCGCACTGGGTTTCCCAACTGGGCGTTCTGGTTATAGAACGCTTCCAGTCAAGAAAGTTAATGGCGGTTGCCAAGCACTTTCCCGGAATCGGCCGCACGGTACTTGATTCACACCTTGAACTTCCCTCCTTTGATGCTGAACTGAATGAAATGGAATCTTTTGATCTCATACCTTTTGAGGCTGCAATACGGCATAAAGTTGCAGGAGTAATGCTTTCTCACATTCTTTATTCAAAAATCGACAATAAATGGCCGGCAAGCCTTTCAAAGAAAATAGCGAAAGAGCTTTTGCGGGATCGCATGGGATACAAGGGAATTGTTATGACTGATGATCTTGACATGGGAGCCATAAAGAATCATTACGGAATAGAAACTTCAATCGTACAGATTCTTTCTGCGGGAATAGACATGGCTCTGATATGCCATGCCGGGCCGAATATTGAACGCGCTTTCGGGGAAATTTTGAAGAATATGCGTGATTCGGCACAGATACGGGCGGATGCCGTAAAATCGGTCTGCCGGATCATGAGGATTAAAGAAAAATACCTCCCGGGGTTGTGAATAGTGAACAGTGACAGCATTATTCGTAGATTGCTGTGGGGGGCTTCAAAGACTGAAGGCCTAAGCTGACAGTCTTCAGTCTATGCGCCTTCTGTCTATCTTCATTATTGCAATGATGCTCCAAGAGCCGCCTTGAGAGATTCGATGGCAGGAGGCATTTTTTCTTCCAGAATTTTTGAAAAATTGTAAGAGAGAATATGCTTTTCATCTTTTCCGGCCATGAGCTGGTATATGTTGTAATACCTGTCTGTTCGTGATCCTTTCAATTCATGAATCCAGATTATTTCGTCATCGCTTATCCTTCTCAAGCGAAGCGTTATGTGAAGATCCGTTTCATAGGAGACGTAGGGAAGCCCTATTATTCGGGTGCACCAGGCATAAAATCCCGACCCGTAATAATAGCATCTTTCATTGAGCGTGGTCTGCCTGAGGATCCCTTCAAGGCGCCACGCCGTCTTTGCGTACCTGTCCTCCGGAAGGTAGACTGTTTTTTCAAACAGATCATTTTCACCGATATTTCTGTATATGGCTCTTGCAAAGGAAGATTTGAACGGGAATGAATTGTATGAAGAGAACCCGGTGAAGGTATCGGGAGTTTCTGTAACAAAATCGATCCATAAAACTCCCGGAATAAAGCCTATCCATTTTTTAGCGTCGCTTGTGGTTCCCTGAGGTCTCAGATCAATGAATTCATCGACTCCAAGCGTTCCGGAAAAAGGTTTTGAAGGAGCATACACGTCTGTCCTGAAATAAAGAGAATTGTCTAGTTTGTTAATGGCGCAGGACGCGCAAAGAAGGGAGGCGCATATTATAACTGCCACCCGGGAAATTTTACTTATGGCCATGTCATATCTCCTTTTCCAACCCGCTGTTTTTTTCTTTGTGGCTTTCCGCCCTCGTGTGATAAATAATACGCTAAAGAGTTCTTGAAAATACATCCATGTTCAAATCCTGAGCATCACCTTTTATCAGCCTGTGATAACCTGCCGCAGCTATCATGGCTGCATTGTCCCCGCAAAGGGAAGGGGCGGGGATATGCACCTTCATGCCGGATAAATCAGCCTCAATATTTATCTTTTCCCTTAACCTTTTATTTGCGGCAACTCCTCCTGCTATTGAAATATGTTCGCAGCCTCTCTCTTTTGCGGCATTGATGAGCTTGTAGGATAAAACATCAACCACAGCTTCCTGGAATCCTGCCGCTATATCAGGAATCATATTTTTATACTCATCCGCATGGGTTTGTATAAAGCGGCTGACCGAAGTCTTTATCCCGCTGAAGCTGAAATCGAAGCCTGACTTATCGAGATAGGTTCGAGGGAAATTTATTTTAAGAGGATCTCCTTTTTCCGCTGTTTTTCCTATAATGCTTCCGCCAGGATATCCGAGTCCCAGCATTTTGGCAACCTTGTCAAAAGCTTCTCCTGCGGCATCATCTCGGGTTTGTCCCATCAGCTCCATCTTTGTGTAAGAGTCAACATAATAAATACCGGTATGTCCTCCTGAAGCTAGAAGTGAAATAAAAGGAAAAGGAGGCGGATCAGGTTCGAGGAAAACGGAATGGATGTGTCCTTCCAGATGGTTGACGCCAGTCCACGGAATGCCGAGCGCAAAGGCATATGCTTTTGCGAATGAAAAACCTACCAGTAGAGATCCTATAAGGCCGGGTCCACGCGTGACCGCTATTGCGTCAGGACGGTCAGATGCGATACCAGACCTTTTTATTGCTTCCCTTACAACAGGGACTATGGCTTCGATATGTTTTCTTGAGGCCAGTTCCGGGACAACTCCTCCGTACGGATGGTGAACTTCAATCTGGGATAATACGACTGAAGATAATATTCCGGTTCCGTTTTCCACCACTGCTGCGGCTGTTTCATCGCAGGATGTTTCAATCCCTAGAATTATCATGATAAAATCAAGGCGCCTTCCTGGCGCCGGTTGAAACGGCAGTTCACGATTTGCAGACAGTCTGTCCTTTATGTCCCTTTGAGAGCCAGTTCAAAAACTTTAAAAGGTTCTTTTTAACAGGATGGACTTTTATAGCTTCCCGTTTGTCTTTATTAATAACTTTATCTGTTAAATCCATTTTATCTGTTTCTGTGAGGTTTTTCTCTCCGCAATATCTCCTATGATAAAAGCCTTTTCTTTTATGGCGCCAAGGCGTTCCATTATTTCCTGCGCTGATTTTTCAGGAACGATTGCAACCATGCCTATTCCGTTATTAAATGTTTTCATCATCTCTTCCTCGGAGATATTTCCGGCCTCTTTCAGGAAATGGAAAACAGGAGGCACCTCCCAGCTTTCCTTTATGATCCTTACCATACACGTTTCGGGTATTATGCGGATAATGTTTTCCGACAACCCTCCTCCCGTGATATGGGCAAGGCCATGAATTGGCAACTCTTTTAAAAAGCTGAGAATTGTTTCAGAATATATACGCGTGGGAGTGATAAGCTCTTCTCCTATGGTTTTCCCAAGTTCGGGTACGTATGAGTCTGTTTTTAATTTCAGAACATTAAAACATATCTTCCTTGCAAGCGAATATCCATTGCTATGGAGCCCGCTTGATGCGATTCCTATAAGTTTATGCCCCATGCGAATATCGGAGCCGTCAATAATTTTATCATAGTCAACAATTCCGACAGCAAATCCGGCAAGATCATATTCGTTCTTCTTGTAGAATCCGGGCATTTCTGCTGTTTCACCGCCTAAAAGCGCGCATTTGGCCTGTTTGCATCCTTCAGCGATACCCGTAATAACATCAGCGGCGATTCCAGTATCAAGCTCTCCCGTGGCAAAATAATCAAGGAAGAAGAGAGGTTCAGCGCCCTGAACTATGATGTCATTAACACTCATGGCAACAAGATCTATACCAACAGTATCGTGTTTACCCATCATGAAGGCCACTTTTAGTTTTGTGCCCACTCCGTCGGTTGAACTGACAAGAACTGGTTTTTGCAGGTTAGTTGTGTTGATTGAAAAGAGTCCGCCAAATCCTCCGATTTCACCAATTACACCTGGCCTCATAGTCTTTTTGGCAATTTCCCTTATTGATTCAACCAGCTTGTTTGCTTTTTCAATGTTTACACCTGCATCTGCGTAAGTAAGCGAATCGGCCATTTAAAACTCCATTTCATTAATAAAATAAGCAAGCCTGAAAAGAGGTTGCAACACCCCAATACTTATACTTTCGTCCGCCATGCAAAATAACTGTCCAACAGGAATATACAAGACGAACCGGCCTATTTGGGTATGCATTATTAAGGTAAGCATATCAGACTTGCTGGTTGAAAGATGCAGAAATTTAAAATGATTCGTGATAAAAGTCAAAACAATTTTTTTGACATGTTATGCGGTATATTGTAACTAAACCTGACGGCTTCGTAAAAAGTCCGATTTCTTCGTTGCGCTTAATCTTTCGTCATTGCGGCGTACTTTTATGTACGCCTCATTCCTCAAGATTCGCGA
>CAYODW010000054.1:0-17389 GCA_964402865.1 uncultured Desulfonema sp.
GCTTTTTACTTTGCCGTCTGGAATTCGACTTCGTACAAGTCCATTAAATACCGGATCAGGTCAGATTCTCCAGGCTTTATTGTTCAATTTTAAGCTTTGCCGACCGCATTGCATGTCTCTTATGCGCCGAAAGAACAGCTTTTCTGATACGAATTGAAACAGGTGTGACCTCCACCATTTCATCCTCCCGAATGAAATTTATTGCGCGTTCAAGCGTCAGGGGCCTTACCGGAGAGAGGATGACATTATCATCCTTTCCGGCTGCCCTCATGTTTGATAATTTTTTCTCCTTGCACGGATTTACGTTTATATCCCCTTCCTTGTTATGCTCGCCTACAACCATCCCTTCATATACAGGGTCACCCGGTGCTATTAAAAGATGCCCTCTGGGCTCTAAATTAAAAAGAGCATAAGGCACTGCATTGCCTTGCCTGTCGGATACTATGGAGCCGGTGAATCTTACCGGGAAATCACCTCTGTACGGCTCATAGCCTGAAAAATATGAATTCATGATACCGGTTCCCTTGGTGTCCGTAAGAAACTCGTCTCTGTAGCCTATGAGAGATCTTGAAGGAATAGAGAATTCCATCCTTATTCTGCCTCTTCCGTTGTTAACAAGATTGGTCATCCTTCCCTTTTTCGAGGAAAGTTTTTCTGATACAACTCCCAGAAAGTTCTCATCGCAATCAATAAAAAGATGTTCCACGGGTTCAAGTTTTTCACCGTTTCTGTATTTTACAATTACCTCGGGGCGCCCCACACAAAGCTCAAAGCCCTCCCTGCGCATGGTTTCAATCACTATCGCGAGCTGGAACTCCCCCCTCCCCTTGACAATTAATGAGTCCCTGTCTCCGGTCTCCTCCATCTGGACAGCAACATTTCTTAATGTCTCCTTATTGAGACGTTCACGTATCTTGCTCGATTGAACATATTTGCCCTCTTTTCCAGAGAAAGGAGATGTGTTTATGGTAAATTTCATCGAAACCGTAGGCTCGTCAACGGAAATTCTTTTGAGGGGTTTTGGAAATTCCTTCGTACATATGGTATCGCCAATTTTAACATTTTCAATCCCGGAAAGAACTATGATATCTCCGGGCTCGGTATTTTCAATTTCAGCCAATTTTAAACCAACATAAGTCTGCAATTTTGATACCTTAAGCGGATTTTGTTTTCCATCACTGTCAATGCAGACAAGGCTTGTATTATGGCCGGTCTTCCCGTTAAATACTTTGCCGATGGCAAGTCTGCCAAGGTAATCGGAATAACCAAGATCGGAAACGAGCATCTGGAAAGGCTCGTTTGTGTCATAAGCCGGAGGAGGAATCTCCCTTATTATGGTATCAAGAAGCAAATGAAGATCTCTCCCCTTTTCTTCAAGAGTTTTTTGTGCAATCCCTTCCCTGCCGATTGCATAAAGGAGCGGGAACTCGAGCTGATCCCCGGTTGCATCAAGATCTATCATAAGATCATATATTTCATCCAGAACTTCATCGGAACGCGCATCTTTTCTGTCTATTTTATTTATAACAACAATTATTTTCAGCCCTGCGGCAAGGGCTTTTTTCAGAACAAAACGAGTCTGCGGAAGCGGGCCCTCAGATGCATCGACCAGCAGGAGAGCACCATCGGCCATTGAAATAGCCCTTTCAACTTCTCCGCCAAAGTCTGCATGGCCGGGAGTATCAATAATGTTTATTTTAACCCCTTTCCAGATTACCGAGCAGTTCTTCGCGGCAATGGTAATACCTCTTTCACGTTCAAGATCCATGGAGTCCATTATTCTTTCATCAACTTCCTGGCCGACCCTGAATAAACCACTCTGTCTGAACATCGCATCAACAAGGGTAGTTTTTCCGTGGTCAACGTGAGCAATAATTGCAATATTTCTTATTCTTTCATTGTTATTTAATTTTGGCATTAATTTTTCCTGTTTTTGAAATTATATCTCTTCTAATAATCATCAAACTTCTTTCCGAATCAATATAAGGAAGTGAATATTTAATAGCTTTTGTATCATATGATAGTCCTTCCTGTCGATTATCATTGCCCAAAAGCATTTGCGACTCAGTTTCCTTATAGCCTGTTTTCCCCTTTAAGGCGATCATTATTCCATTCTCTGCAAGAACCGGTAATGCAGACTCAATAAATTTATCGAGAGATGAAAAGGCGCGGCAAATGACTACATCAAAGCGTTCTTTGTTTTCCGATAAATCTTCCACCCTCGCCTGAAAAGCATTAATACCTTCAAGACCGAGAGTCCTTATTACATGTTTCAGAAAAGATACCTTTTTTCTTGAAGAATCTACCAGGGATACCGTAAGAGACGGAAGAATAATCTTGAGCGGAATCCCCGGGAATCCACCTCCGGAACCCATATCAAGCATTGATGAACAAGGAGGTATTATGCGGGCAGGAGCTAATGAATCAAGAAAATGTTTGACGGCAACTTCTAAGGGCTCTGTTATCGCGGTTAAATTTGTTTTTGAATTCCACTTTATAAGTTCCCCTGCATGTATTGAAAATTTTCCGGCTTCCTTTGAACCGATTTTAACATCGAAATATTTTGCACCGTTGATTATTATCTCTTCCCATTCTGCCGAGCCTATTTGCATATTTTTATTCTTGCTTTTTAATCGGGTCATGCTTGACATCCGCAAAATCCATGAGGATCTGGACATCATTTCCACCGCTTGCAGATATTTTTGCATTCGGATACTTTTTCTGAAAGATGTGAATCATAGTCGGATTTTCCCGTAATACCGTTGCCGAAAAACTTTTATAATTATTCTCCTTTGCAATTTTTTCAAGAATATCAAGAAGAAAGGAGGCAACGCCTTTACCCTGATAATCCTCGTGGACCACGAAAGCGACTTCCGCTCTTTCCGGTTCTTCCATTGCATATGACGCGATAGCAATAATTTCCTGATGCCCGCCCTTTTGAACAACGCCGATAACGGACATATTCTTTCTGTAATCGATGCTGGCCCATTGCCTCTGTATAACTTCGTGGGAAAATATTTTCATTTTATAAAAAAATCTGAGGTAGATCGTCTTCTCCTGAAGAGAGTAGAAAAAATTTCTGTATGCAAACTCATCGGATGGCAGAAGCGGTCTGAAATCGATTGTTTTGCCGTTTTTTAATTTGAGACTATATTTATATCCCTCAAGAAATAAAAGATCGTCCTGTATGGGAGATAGTTGGTCTGCAAATATATAATGGCGTTTTTTTGCTGTCTCGATGAGTTCCTCGCGAAATTTAGGATGTGCGATCTGAGCCAGTTCTATTACCCTCTGATAAATACTCTTGCCTTGAAGTTCTGCAATTCCGTACTCGGTAATTACAAAGTTTACATCTCCCCTTGTTGTTGCTACACCCGCGCCTTCGCTCAGGTGCGATACAATTCTGGATGTTTTCCCGTTCTGGGCGGTTGAGGGAAGAGCGATAATTGAAAAGCCGCCTTTTGACATGGCGCTTCCACGCAAGAAATCAACCTGATCACCTATCCCGCTGTAGAAAAGGTAACCCATTGAATCGGAACAGACTTGACCTGTTAAATCTACTTCAAGAGCGGAGCTGATCGAGATAAGGTTGTCGTTTCTCGCAATAACAGTCGGATCATTAACAAATTCTGAAGACCGGAAATAAAATAATGGGTTATTATCAACAAATCTGTATAATTTTTCAGATCCCATGCATAAAGAAGCCACAACTTTTCCCGGAAGAAGCGTCTTTTTTTTGTTTGTAATAACTTTTTTTTCAAAAAGAGGCAAAAACCCGTCGGTAATAAGCTGGGTGTGTATCCCAAGGTCTTTTTTATTATCAAGATATTGAAGTATCGCATAAGGAAGATGGCCGAAACCTATCTGGAGCGTAGAACCGTCATCAACAAGCTGTGAAACATAATGCCCTATTCTCCTGGCGATCACATCATCCTTTGCGCCGGGAAGCGCTTCAACAAGAGGTTCTTCCTTTATTACGAGATAATCGATCTCGTCAATATGAACAAAGCTGTCTCCCCAGGTCCTTGGCATCCTTGGATTTACCTGGGCAATAACAAGCTTGGCATTTTCCATCCCTGATCTTGTAATATCAATCGATACGCCAAGGCTGCAATAGCCGAATTTGTCCGGAGGGCTCACCTGAATCATCGCAACGTCAAGACCTATGCGATGGCTGGAAAAAAGGCGGGGAATCTGCGAAAGATATGTCGGTATATAATCTATTTTCCCTTCAAAAGCGGCTTTTCTCATTGTACTGCTTATAAAAAAGAGTTTCAGGGAAAAACGCCTTAGAAATGACGGATCATCAACATACTGGGCAAATGTTGACGAAAGCATCTGATAAACCATTATGTCCTGAAGTCTGCTGTCATTTACGAGTGCTCTGATAAGGTGTTGAGGCTCACCGCATCCTGTTCCGATAAAAACACGGCTTCCTCTTTTTATTTTTGAAACGGCTTCCTCGGCGGAAACAACTTTCCCCGGATAGAAAGTATTTAAATTCAACTTGGTTCTCCTGTTTTTTAAGGCTTTAAAAATTTGCGTAGTTCTATCCTATTTGAAAATTATGTCAAGAAGCCAATACAGCCCCATTCCGGTTATTACAGTTCCACCCAATGATTTAGTTTTAACTGCAACAAGAAAAGTCGGTATGGCAACAATCATTTCCAAACTGTAAAGCGATAAGGTTATCGGAGTTCCTGCCGTCAAAAGTTCAGGCAGAAGCAGCGCGCTCAGCACGGCCGCAGGAATAAGATCAAGCCATTCGATAAACCAGCCCGGAAGAGTTCGTCCGGCAAGAAAATAAACCGGAAGCAGACGCGGAAGAAAAGTGACAAGTCCCATCCCGAGAAAAATATAAAAATACTCTCTTTCAATAATCATAACATCCTTATTCCCCAAGCTTTTTAATAAATACCCCTATCCCCGCCGCAAAAACGGAAGCTATTATAATATATGAATTCCCCGGAATGCAAAGAGACAACAGGACAGCCGATATTCCTGCAACCAGAGCAGTAAAAATATATATCCGCCCTTTCAATTGGAAAACGAGAAGGCATATAAACATTGCTATGAGCGCATAATCCATACCAAATGAATGCGGCTTGATAAATTGCCCGCCATATCCGCCCGCAACCGTGCTTATGATCCACATTATGTTTGTGGAAAAATTTACAATCAGAGCCCGATTGATATCCCATTTTCCGTTTTTGAATTTTGAAATGTTAACTGCAAAACTTTCATCGGTTATTCCGTAGGCAAATGCAAAAAGCTTTTTTCTCCCGGGATGACCCAGAAATAGAGAAAGAGAGGAGCTCATAAGCAGATGCCTCAAGTTGACGACAAATGTGGTTGTAATTATAGAAACTGCTCCGGCACCGGCTGAAAACATCGAAACCGCTATAAACTGTGAACTTCCGGCAAAAACCAGAAGAGACATAAGGCCTGTTTCAAAGGGAGTAAATCCGGCCTTTTGCGCAAGAACTCCGAAGGCAATGCCTATGGGAATATATCCGAGGCATACAGGCCCTGAAGCCAGAAGCCCGTCAGAGAACATATCTCTTTTGTGAATTTTATTTTTCATATCAATCCCGGTCATGCAATTTTCATTTTTTATCCTGTTTCTCTGACGTGATTCAAACCTTCCTCCTTGTATCATATAATAATATATACGAAAAATTCAAAGTATTATAAATTATTTTGCTTGACAATCATGCTTTTTATTAATAGAAGGTCGGAACTCTTTAAAACATTGCTTAAATCCCCCACCTGGCAGCAGGTTACCATGTGAGGGATTTTTTGTTTTTTGACGGCTTTATAAAATATTGTTTTAAAATACATAAATTTGGGGTAGTGTGAGATAAGATAAAAGGGATCGAAAAAAATGAAAGACGAAACATCAAAGGTCCGGAATATAGGCATAAGCGCACACATAGATTCCGGTAAAACAACGCTGACCGAAAGAATTCTTTTTTATACCAAGCGGATACATGCTATTCATGATGTAAAAGGGAAAGACGGTGTCGGCGCAACAATGGATTCCATGGAGCTGGAAAAGGAAAGAGGGATAACTATAGCTTCTGCAGCCACATTTTGTAAATGGCTCGACCATGAAATCAATATTATCGATACTCCGGGGCATGTAGATTTTACAATCGAAGTTGAACGGTCATTGAGGGTTCTGGATGGAGCTGTTCTGGTCCTTTGCTCGGTCGGCGGTGTTCAATCGCAATCGATAACAGTCGATCAGCAGATGAAAAGATACAAAGTCCCCTGCCTCGCTTTCATCAATAAATGCGACCGAAGCGGCGCAAATCCTGATAGAGTAATCAAGCAATTAAAAGAAAAACTTGGTCACAACGCGGTTTCTTTGCAACTCCCCATAGGTCTTGAAGCCGATTTCAACGGAGTTATTGATCTGTTATCCATGAAGGCGATATATTTTGACGGTAAAAACGGAGAGATAATTCGCACCGAAGATATTCCGGATAATCTTAAGGATGATGCCGCCAAGAAAAGAGAAGAACTCATAGATACGGCTTCAATGTTTTCGGATGAACTGACCGAAGCAATACTTGAAGAAAAAGAAATAAGCGAATCTTTAATCATTACTGCCCTTCGCAACGGCACCTTATCCCGAAAGATTACTCCTGTATTGTTGGGCTCTGCTTATAAAAATAAAGGTGTCCAGCTGCTTCTTGACGCGGTAACCAGATTGCTCCCCTGCCCTTCAGATATTGAAAACGAAGCCCTTGATATGGATAAGGAGGAAGCGCCGGTTATTTTAACGGCTGACCCGAGGCAGCCCCTTGTGGCGCTTGCTTTTAAACTTGAAGAAGGTCAGTATGGACAATTAACTTACATCCGCGTGTATCAGGGAACATTGGCAAAAGGGGATACCATAATAAATGTGCGCACAGGCCGGAAAGTTAAAGTTGGCCGTGTTGTGCGCATGCATGCCAATCAAATGGAAGAGATAGAGTCAATTCCCGGAGGTTATATAGGCGCGCTGTTCGGTATAGACTGCGCATCAGGCGACACATTCGTTTCGCAGGGTATCAGTTACACAATGACATCAATGTATGTGCCGAAACCGGTTATATCGCTTGCAATCGCCCCCAAAGACAGCAAGTCTGAAACCAATATATCAAAAGCGCTTAACAGGTTTACCAAGGAAGATCCGACTTTCAAGACGTATGTAAGCGAAGAGACCGGAGACACCATAATTTCCGGCATGGGAGAACTCCATCTTGAGGTTTATATTGAAAGGATGCGACGCGAATATAATGCGGATGTATCGGCAGGAAAGCCCAAGGTGGCCTACAGAGAAACAATTACCAGAAAGGCGGAGTTTAACTATACTCATAAAAAGCAGACCGGCGGAGCAGGCCAGTATGGTCGTGTTGCAGGTTATATGGAACCGGTTGAAGATGATTTCATATTTGATAATCAGGTAAGAGGGGGGTCTATCCCGACTCAGTATATTCCCGCATGTGAGAAAGGTTTCAGAAATTGTCTGGCAAAAGGCCCCAAGATGGAATTTCCAGTAACAGGAATTAAAATTGTTATTAATGACGGCGCCTCACATGCTGTAGATTCATCCGAAATGGCTTTTCAGGCTGCGGCGCGTGGAGCTTTCCTTGAAGGATATCAAAAAGCAAAACCGACTATACATGAACCGATCATGAAGGTTGTTGTTGAAACGCCGACCGAATTTCAGGGAAGTGTAATGGGATCTTTGAACCAGCGCCGGGGAATTATTTTCGGAACACAGGATGAAGGAACAATGTGCGTTATTGAAGCCCAGATTCCCCTTGCTGAAATGTTCGGATATTCAACCGTATTGAGGTCACTGACCCAGGGCAAGGCACAATTTACAATGGAATTTGCATCTTACAAGCAGATCCCCCAGTCGGTTGCCGAAGAACTGGAGAAAAAAGTTGCAGAAGAAAAAAAGAACCTACAAAAAAAATAATGGCTTAATAAGCCATATTATAATGAAAAACACGTATTCCATTAAGAGGAGTATTTAATATGCTTGAAAAGGGTCTTATTCTCAGCCATCCTTTAGGACGGCTGACAGGGCACGAAGAAGGAGAAGATATTATGCCGCAGGGCGGTTTTGGCGCCATACTCGCACGCGCGGGTGTCGGGAAAACGGCAATTTTAATACAAATAGCCATTCATAGCCTGTTGTGCGATAATAATGTTCTTCATATAAGCTTAAATGATCCGGTTAAAAAGGTCGGTTTATGGTACAAAGAAGTTTACCGGAACATTGCTTCTCAACACAGTATAACCGATCAGGATCTGATATTTGACTCGATGCTTCCGCACAGGTTTATTATGACATTTGAAGTCGAAGGATTCAGCGTCCCTAAACTTGAAGAACGATTGACCGATCTGATGGAGCAGAATATCTTTCGTCCCCATATGATTCTGATTGACGGGCTGCCTTTCGACAAATCGCAAAAGCCATCTCTTTCCGATTTAAAATCCTTTGCAAAAAAGAATTCGTTAAAAATCTGGTTTACTGTCCGTATTCACCGGGATGAAATACCGGTTGCCGATGTAATACCAGGCCTGTTTAATGATGTTGAAGATCTTTTTGAAACAGCTATATTGATCCAGCCTGAAGAAAAAGAGATTTATCTTAAAGTGTTAAAAGGCGGGAAACCTGATGCCGGTATGACCCGGCTCTCACTTGATCCCACAACAATGCTCATAAAGCAGAGCGACCCGGCTCAACCCGCATAAACAGAGCTTGTAAATGAATAGGTTTATAAGGCCTGCCGGAATGTTAATTTCGGCGTGCCTTATTTTATTTGTGCTCCTTCCATTTCTATTCCAAGCTCTTTCATCTTCTCTGCAGTCGGTCCTCCTGTTGTGGAATCCCAGCCGACGGTTTTGAAAAATTCAGCCCTTATGGCTTCCATGTCCACCGTAACGCCCTTAAGCGGCCCTCGTAAAAGAGGTGTCTCTCCAAGAGCCCTCCCGCTGAGCCTTAAATCGGCAGGCTTTATCCCTTCTCTTACGTTAAAGGCCTTTCTTAAGTTCAGTATCCGTTCCCCGGTCTTCAGATATTCATCGGCGGAAAGATTCCAGCCTGTAGCCGCATTCAGATATTCAACCAGAGGAAGAGAACTGGTCAAAGCTCCGAACATGCACATGCCGGAGCAGTTTACAAGCTGCATGTAAAAGCTTCCCGCAGCATATGCTTTAACCTTCTTCGCGCTCCTGCCTTTTCCGCTTTTTATTATACGGCGCGCTTCGGGAAATTTCTTCTTCACCCCGAAGTACCCCGCATAAAGATAACATGATATCGTATGGCGTCCCGGCGTCGGCTCGCATTCATAAGCTATCGCGTACCCTGGATCAAGCCTCGAATCGTGCATCGGAAGCTCCTGCCCGCCCGCATGCATTGCAAACTTTTCCGATCCTTTTCCGATCCGCTCGGATGCTTTTTTTACTCCGTCGGCAAGAATATCGCCGAATCCTTCCCGACGGATAATCATTTCGGCAAGCCTAACTATCTCTTTCGTCTTTCCCCAGCCCGGTTTAAGCCCACCTGTTGTTTTTTCATCTATTATCCCTTTTTCAAAACATTCGATCGCGAACGCAATTGTAGCGCCTGTTGAAATAGTATCTATACCGGCCCTGTTGCACATTTCATTCAGCTCGATAATCGCATCAAGGTCATCATTCAAAAGGAGGCCCCCGAAAGCCCCAAGTGTCTCATATTCAGGCTTGTGGCTGCTTTTGCCTTTAAAACGCCCTCTTTCAACACTTATTATTCCGCCGCACCCGAGAGGGCAGGACTGACAGGCATATTTTCTTTTCTGGTATTTTACCACGTTCTTGTCAGAGTTTTTCTCAGCCTTTTCGATGGTATAATCCGTATAGCCCACACCTTCCCAGTTTTTTATAGGCATATCACCCGTCATGGCCCAATAGGCCGTAAGGCCCGAAGTCCCGTATTTTTTATAAATCTCCTTTAAAAGAGAAGGGATGGCAGGAACTGATATGCCCGTTCTGGCAATTATCTGGCTTAACAAATTCATAAACCGCAAAGTCAGCCTATCGGCTATGTTTGATTTCTTATAGTCATTAATGAATTTTTTATTTATTTCCTTTACAGCTTCCTGATCGGCCACCGGAACTTTTTTCTTTCCTCTTACCGCAACCGCCTTCAGGTTTTTACTCCCCATTACTGCGCCAAGGCCTGACCTTGCTGCAATACGCCCTCCGTCAGTTGCAATACCCGATATAAGGGATATCTTCTCCCCGCTCTCTCCGATCGAGGCTATTTGGACTTTATCATCATTCAGTTCATTTTTTATAAGTTCTTCCGTCTCTGTAATATCTTTACCCCAAAGCAGAGAGGCGTCTTTTATTTCAATCCCGTTATCCGACATAAACACCCAGACAGGCTTTTCCGATCTTCCGGTGAAAAAAACCGCGTCATATCCGGTTCTTTTCAGCTCCTGCGAAAAAAATCCGCCTGCATTTGCGTCTCCCCAGCCTCCTGTAAGCGGAGATTTTCCTACAACCATGAACCTTCCTGAAAAAAATGCGCCGGAGCCGGTAAGAAGCCCGGAGCAGAACCCCAGATGGCTTTCAGGTGAAAGCGGCGCTGTCCCGGGCTTCTGCCTTTCCATTATAACGGCAGCCCCAAGACCATACCCTGCAAGATATTTTCTGTAAAACGTATCTCCCGGCTCAACAGTATCTATCCACCCGGTTCCTAAATCCACAATACAATATTTTCCTGCATAACCACTTGCCATAAACACCTCAATCGCCGGGCCGACCGGCATGTGAAAAAGAGAATATCAAAAAAATGATGCGAAGCAGTTCAGAATGAATTGCGACTTATAGAAAATGTCTTCAATTATGTCAAGAATTGATTGAAATTGTTAACAATATGTTCGGACGATTTGATGGGAAAGCATATATTTCAGCATACATTTTAGTTTGACAGTTTCTATATATCACTGTATTTTTAAGATATCATTTGGCTGTATAATAACAGGGATGACGCAATGATGCTGAAAACAAAACCAATTATCTTTCTGGCTGCTTTTATTCTTATATCTTTTTCGGCAACGTCGGCCTGCCTCGCGGAAAACATAAGAAAACCCGCCTATGCAGGATCTTTTTATCCGTCTGACAAATCAGAAATCGAAAAGACCATAAACATTCTTACATCCAAAGCAAAAGAGACGCTCTTTACCGCTCCTTCCGGCAAATCGCTGAAAGCCCTTATCCTGCCGCATGCCGGTTATATTTATTCAGGCCTTACAGCTTCTCATGCTTCTATAGTCCTGAACGAAAACCGGTTTTCAAAAGTCATTTTAATGGGACCTGATCACAGGGTTGGTTTTACAGGCTGCGCAATATCCGATTCAGACATATATGAAACCCCTCTCGGCCAGGTCAGACTTCATAAAGATGCCGCAAAATTGCGCCTTCAGAAAGAGATTTTCAGCTCAATCCCTGTTTCGGATAAAAATGAGCATTCCCTTGAAGTCGTTCTTCCCTTTCTTCAAACCTATCTGAAAAAATTTGAACTTGTTCCGATTGTAGTCGGCTCCGTCGATTATAACAAAATCGCCGGAGCGATAGACCCTCTACTCGATTACAAAACACTTCTTGTGGCAAGCTCGGATCTTTCACACTATCTGCAATATGACGAAGCTGTTAACAGGGATAAAGAAACTATAAATGCAATATTGAATCTTGAAAAAGAAAAACTGATAAAACACGATAACAGCGCGTGCGGTAAAACACCTATCCTCATAATCATGAACCTTGCCGGTAAATATGGCTGGAAACCGATTCTGATTCACTATTCAAACAGCGGAGACACAGCAGGAGATCGTTCAAGAGTTGTAGGATATGCATCAATAGCTTTTTATGGAGAGCCCCCTATGGAAAATGAAAACAAAGCAAACAGTCTGAATGAAAAACAGGGACAAATTCTTCTTAAGCTCGCGAGAAAAACTATATCGGAAGAACTCGGAATAAAACCCAAATCGGATCAAGAATCACTTGCATCGGATCTTGACGACAAAAGCTTTAAGAGAAGCAGCGGCACATTTGTAACTCTTAAAATTCATCATCAGCTCCGTGGCTGCATCGGAAACCTCGATGCTTCCACGCCGATTACGGAAGGAGTAAAGCGAAACGCCATAAACGCCGCATTCAACGATTTTCGCTTTTCACCACTTACCTTAAAAGAATTTGACAAGGTTAAAATAGAAATCAGCATATTAAGCGAACCTGAGCCCCTCGAATACAAGGACGGTAATGACCTTATAAAAAAACTCCGGCCGGGTGTTGACGGTGTTATCATCCGGAAAGGACGCGCAAGCGCAACCTTTCTTCCTCAGGTATGGGAACAACTTACCAGGCCTGAAGATTTTCTTTCACATCTTTGCACAAAAGCCGGCCTTACCTCAGACTCATGGAAAAACTCCAAGCTGGAAGTTCTGATATACAATGTTCAGTATTTTGAGGAAAAATGAAAATCCGGTATTACTGGTTGTCATAGCAACAGGCATATCTTCTGTTGTAACCCAGTTATTGACCATCCGCGAATTTCTCGCGCAATTTCAGGGCAACGAATTCGTGATTGCTCTGATTCTCTTCTCATGGCTTATTCAGGGCGGTTTAGGAACGATTATTTCACGTTTTTTTTGTGAGAGAATGACTCCGTCAACTAATCTCCTCGGCATCCTTTCACTTGCTCTGGCGGCTCTTCCGGCTCTGCAGATTCTTTTGATAAGGGAACTTCGTGATATCCTCTTTATTCACGGAAGTTCGGTGGGGTTTTATCCGACATTCGCCTTTATTTTTCTGATAACAGCGCCATACGCTCTTCTAATGGGCTTTGTTCTGCCGTACAGTCTTTTTTTATTAAGGGCATTAAAACCTCAATATCCCGGTTCGTACATATACATAACCGACAGCCTCGGCGATGTGACAGGAGGCGCCCTCTTCTCCTTTTTCCTTGTTTACTTTTTTTCACCTCTTCAATCCGTTTTCATCTCGAATATTTTTCTTCTTGCCGCAACATATTATCTGCTGAAAGATTCGGACATGCGGCCCTTCAGAATAATTACATGCACGGGGCTTACCTTTTTAGTCCTTCTTTCGGGTGTTTTGTATGAACAAAAATCCCTTATTCCTGCTGAAGGCAGACTTGTCTATTATAAAGAATCAAAGTATGGGCGCATAGAAGTCCATCAGGACAGAGAGCAACTGACTTTAATAGGAGACGGTGTTCCCCTGTTCAGCAATCAGAATACTTCCATTGCAGAAGAGACTATTCACTATCCCCTCTCGCAGCTTTCTGCTCCCAGGCAAATACTGGTTATATCTTCTGAAGGCAACATTATGGAAGAACTTGAAAAATATCATCCGGAATCAATAGATTACGTTGAACTGGATCCTGACCTGTCTGATGTCCTGTTCCGCTTTGAGCTTATTAAAAAAATCCATGGACTTAATGTGATTAATCAGGATGGACGGACATACCTTGAAAAATCAGATAAAATATACGATGCAATCATATTAAATCTGCCTGAACCTGAAACATATCAGATAAACAGGTTTTATACGGACAGTTTTTATAACATCGTAAGCAAGCGCCTCTCTTCCGGTGGCATTTTAAGCTTTTCAATAGAAGGATATGATAATTACCTTGCGGAACCACAGCGGCAGAAAATTTCTTCCGTCTATAACACCCTCTCTCGACATTTTAAAAATGTACTGTTGCTTCCGGGACAAAATATTTATTTCCTGGCATCCCAATCCTCTTTAAAAACTGATATTCCCGACTCTCTTAATCGTAAAGGTATTTCCACAAGCTATGTAAACAGCTATTACTACGGGAATGTAACCGATGAAAGGATCAACCAGCTAAAGCAGCTCATTGACAAGTCAACACCGATAAATACAGATACATATCCGCAGCTTATGCGCATAATGTTTATGCAGTGGTTTGCTAAGTTTTCAACTTCTCCCTTTGTCTTTATTATGATTCTGACTGCATTAAGTCTCATTTATATTGTTTGCATAACAAAAGAAGAATTTGTTCTTTTTTCAACCGGATGCATGGCAATGGGAACAGAAATACTGGTGATTTTCGCTTTTCAGATATTTTACGGATATATTTATCTGAAAATAGGCCTGATAATTACAATTTTTCTTGCTGGGCTTCTGCCAGGGGCATGGATAGGAAACAGATACGGAGGCAATAAAAAAATATTGCTTGTAATAACTGACGCCATCCTTATTTTGCTAACAGGTATTTTGATAATGGCTTTTAAGCAGGTCGGATATAGTATTTCCTTGTACGCTTTTCTATTATATGGTTTTATTGTTTCAATGACATGCGGTTATCAGTTTCCGACAGCTCTTAAACTGACAGGAGACAGCAATCGAGCAGTAACAAAATTATTTTCAGCCGACCTGATCGGAGCAGCGGCCGGAACGCTTCTTATCAGTGTTGCGGTTATTCCATATTTTGGCATTATCCGGGCTTCCGTGGGATTGATAATCTTGAAATTTATCAGCTTAATTATAATGGCGACAAGATCATGAATATAATAAGCAGAAGACAATTCCTTTATTGCACAGCATTTATTCTCTCAGTGCCTGGTTCTTCATTTGCTCTCCGGTCATCTGAAAAAAAAAAGGGAATCCTGCCGGGTCCGGATGACATCCGGGGAAAGATATTCAAGGGGGATGCGCCGGATAAACCATCAAAATGGTCTCATGAAGGTTTTCTTTATACTAAATTAAGCGACAGGAAAGTGGCTTGCGGAATATGCCCGCACAGATGCGTATTATCACCTGGCGACCGGAGTGTGTGCAGATCAAAAGCCAATATTGACGGAATCTTATATAGCCTTTCTTATGGCAATCCTTGTAGTGTAAATATTGACCCCATAGAAAAGAAACCGCTCTTCCATTTTAAACCTCAGACGAAATCATTTTCACTGGCGGCAGCAGGATGTAACTTCCGTTGTCTCAATTGTCAGAACTGGGAAATTTCCCAGGCAAAACCCGGTGAAGTACGCCAAAGCGAACTTTTCCCGGAAGATGTCATTAAAGCGGCATTAAAAAGCGGCTCCGAATCAATTTCATGCACATATTCAGAACCGATTTCTTATTTCGAATATATGATCGATATTGCACGTCTTGCAAAAGAAAAAGGCATTTCCACGCTCTGGATATCAAATGGTTATATAAATAAAGAGCCGCTGCTTGAACTATGCAAATATGTGAACGGCGCAAATGTTAATATAAAATCCTTCAGCGACAGCATATACAGAAAGCTGAACGGAGGGAGACTTGAGCCTGTTTTGAATACTTTTAAGACATTAAACGATAAGGGTATCCATTTTGAAATGACCAATCTTGTTGTGCCTGGTTATGTTGATGACCCAGAAATGGTTAAGCGTATGTGCGGATGGATTCTTACCAATCTCGGTCCGAATCATCCTCTCCATTTTCTCCGTTTTTTTCCCCAATACAAACTTGACAGGCTTCCTCCTACTCCTGTTTCAACCCTCGAAAATTTCCGGGATCTGGCAATGAAGGAGGGGATTCGCTATGCTTATGTAGGGAATGTTCCGAACCACGAGGGAATGAACACGTACTGTCATAACTGTAAAAAACTACTCATAGAACGAAAGGGCTATCTGGTGCCGGCATATAATCTTTCCGGAAACAGATGTAAATTCTGCAATACTGTTATACCGGGAATATGGGAAAAGCGTGAAGGATGAAACACAAATCAATATCTGAAATCAGAGAAAAAACTGTTGCCGGATTAAAATTAGGGGATACATTTGAAGTCGTGCGCAAATTCACAAAAAAAGAGACTGAATCTTTTGGCGATATAACACAGGATTATAATCCTGTTCATTATGACAGGCGTTTTGCGGAAGCAAAAAAATTAAACGGGCTTATCTGCCACGGCTTACTTGTGGCAGGCATGATAACAGAAATTGGTGGTCAAATCGGATGGCTTGCATCCGGCATGGATTTTCGTTTCAAGAAACCTGTATATTTCGAAGATACAATAACCTGCACATTCACAATAACTGAAATTAATGAAAGAGGAAAAGCAAAAGGAGAAGCGGTTTACCGTAATCAAGACGGAACGGTTGTTCTTGAAGCTACTCTGAAAGGCATACTCCCCGGTTCAAAAGAAAAACAGATTTTAAAATCCCTGATAAAGGGCCATTTCCGGATGGAAACTATTTTATTTCTTCAAATACTCCTGTCTTTTTATTTTTCCTCACATTGTCCCAGTTAAAATATTTTCCGTTCATTGCTATATAAACACCATGCGGAAGGGTCTGGGCAAAGGCAAGAGCGCTCCCCAAATTAAAAAGCCCGTCCGAACTTCCGAATTTGTATGGCACCATTGCTCCGGTCATAATAATTGTTTTGTCCTTAACTGAACCTGCTATAATTCCAGCAGTTTCAACCATGGTGTCTGTTCCATGGGTTATAACAATTTTATTCTCATCCGCCCTGAAGCAGTTATCAAGAATTATCTCCCTGTCGGAATCTGTCATTTCAAGGCTGTCTATCATCATCAGGGTAGTTATATCAAACTGTAATCCGCATCGCCCCAGCTTCAGCATTTCATAAAGATGTGTTTCATTAAAAAACAGCTCTCCGTTAAGTTCATTATATTCCTTATCGAAGGTTCCGCCTGTAACAAAAATTCTTATTCTCATGCAAGTCCTTATTCTATGGTTCCGCCCCATTTTTTCAGATTATTAACAATAAATTCGACAATTATCCGATGGGTTTGGCTGCCATTATCTTTTGCTTCAATAGGCTTTCCGAATTCAACGAAAATTGTTTTACCGGGATCAACCGGCCCCATGTCCTTGACAAGTCTGCCATTTCCCTGAAAATCGGTCTTAAGAGCAACAGGAACGACAGGCACACCAGCTCTTCGAGCAAGCTTTACTCCCAGAGAATTGAAAGATGCCGGACTAAAAACGGCGCTTCTTGTAGCCTGGGGAAATATTACCACAGAATAACCATTTTTTATATAATCTTCTCCCTCTGAAAGGACTTTAAAAAGATCTTCTCTCGGACTTTTTCTGGATACTGTTATAGGAGTAATGGCTTTCATTATAGATCCTAAAATCGGATAATCAAGAAGTTCTTTCTTTGCCACAAATGTCAATCTGCAGAACGAAAGGAGAATGGAAGGTATGATAAAGGTATCGATCATGCTCATATGATTTGAAA
Source organism: uncultured Desulfonema sp. (assembly GCA_964402865.1). Classification (GTDB taxonomy): domain Bacteria; phylum Desulfobacterota; class Desulfobacteria; order Desulfobacterales; family RPRI01; genus RPRI01. The sequence continues at coordinate 17,287 of CAYODW010000054.1, forward strand.
CGTATACGGCAGGCCCCTTGTTCTCAGAAACATGATTAAGGCCTGACACATTAAGCGTTCCTCCCGCTGATTCGATAATTTTAACTATCTCAAAAGAGGATCG
>CAYODW010000055.1:0-17361 GCA_964402865.1 uncultured Desulfonema sp.
ACGCCTGCCGGTTCAATGGCTTTCCCTGAAACGGGTATAGGCATATATCCGGGACTGGGCGGGATGCTTCGATTCGCCCTGAATGCCGGCCCTGAACTTGCAAAATATTATACCCTTACCGGCGCGGCCATAAGTGTAAAGGAAGCTTTTGATCTTGGAATCGTTACAGCAATTGCCGAACCGGCGGATGTTGACCGGACAATTGGAGAGCTTGTTGCAAAAGGGAGGCCTGAAAAATACAAAAAGCGTGAAATTCCTCCCCGGTTCAAAGAGCTGGCAGATTTATGCAGCAGGGATAATGTTTCAAAGCTCCTGGCCGGTAAACAGCCCGAAGGAGTCAGCAATGAACTTGCCGCAAAGACCCTTAAGACAATCGGATTTAAAGCCCCCATTGCCTTAAGGATTTCAAATGAAATAATTGACAGCCAGATTGGGAAACCTATCCCGGAAGCAATCGAAATAGAACTTGGCCGCCTTCAGGAGATATTCTCAACTGGCGATGCACTTGAGGGACTTTCATCTCTTGGACGCAAAAGACCTGAATACAAAGGAAAATAAAAGGAAACTAAAATGCACAAGCTATTAACTGATAATCCAGGCAATAAAATGCTGCTTCTCGGGAACGAAGCGATAGCAAGAGGAGCTGTTGAGGCAGGCCTTGCTTTTGCCGCTACCTATCCAGGAACGCCTTCTTCAGAAATATCCCTCAATTTCTTCAAGATCTCCCAGGAAAGCGATCTTTACTTTGAATACAGCACCAATGAAAAAGTCGCCCTTGAAGTTGCCGCTGCCGCTGCAAACTCAGGAGTCCGAAGCATGTGCATCATGAAGCATGTTGGTCTCAATGTTGCAGCCGATGCTTTGATGACCCTGGCATATGTCGGGGTAAAGGGAGGTCTCGTAATTATAACGGCTGATGATCCCTTTATGTTCTCAAGCCAGAATGAACAGGACAACAGATATTACGGCAAACTTTCGGGACTTCCTGTAATCGAACCCTCTTCCGTGAAAGAAGCAAAGGAAATGATGTCCTATGCCTTCGATCTTTCTGAAGAACTTCAGGAACCTGTTTTGTTCAGAACGACAACAAGAATAAACCATTCAACCGCAATTGTCGAGCTTGGTTCAATCAGGAAGCTTATCCCGAAAGGTTCATATAAAAAGGATCCTTTAAACTGCGTCACGGTCCCGGCTGTTTCGAGAAAGCTCCACGTCAAGCTCCTTAAGAACATAGAAAAAGCCTCAAATATTTCGGATAATTCAATATACAATTTTATCGAAGGCAATGGTGAATTCGGAATTGTATGTAACGGCGTAAGTTACATTTATGTATCCGATGCCGTAAAGGATCTGAATCTCGAAAACAAGGTAAGGATTCTTCGGATCGGTTTTTCCCATCCGATGCCCGCTAAGCTGATTAAAACCTTTCTCAAAGGGTGCAAAAAAGTTCTTGTTGTCGAAGAGGGCGAACCTTACATGGAAGAAACTGTAAAGGCTTTCGCGCAGGAGAAGGGATTGACGATGCCCATAAGGGGCAAGGGAGAAGATCTCTTTTCACGCCTTTATGAATTCGATCCTGCCATGGTAAGAAAGTGTATCGCAAGATTCTTTGATGCGGATTCTCCGGCTCCAAAATCAATTGACCTTTCAAACATCCCCGAACTTCCTCAGCGCCCGCCGAATCTCTGTGCCGGATGCTCGCACCGCGCTACTTTTTACGCCGTCAAAAAAGCGGCGGAAGGGTTGGAAACAATTTATCCGACAGATATCGGATGTTACACGCTCGGTTTTCTTCCACCTCTCGGAATGGGAGATTTTCTGATATGCATGGGATCATCGGTAGGGACATCCTGCGGGTTTTCAAAAGTTACTGACAACAAGGTTATCTCTTTTATCGGAGATTCAACCTTTTTCCATTCAGGAATACCGGGACTGGTTAATGCCGTCTTCAACAACCACAACTTTACACTGGTAATCCTCGACAACGGTATAACTGCCATGACCGGACATCAGCCGAATCCCGGGGTCGATATGGGCAATTTTAATTTAAGCGGGTATGGCAGGATCGTAATCGAAGATGTTGTAAAAGCTTTAGGTGTCCAGCATATCACGATTATAAGGCCCTACAGAATAAAAAAGAGTATTGAGGCAATAAAAGAGGCCCTCAATTTTAAAGGAGTTTCGGTTGTCATCGCAAAGGAGATGTGCACCCTCTATTCAAAAAGCCTTAAGAAGCCGACCGGCAAACCTTTTTATATCAGCGAAAAGTGTAAAAACCACAGGAATTGCGTAAATGATCTTGCATGCCCTGCTTTTTTTATTAAGGATAACAGGGTTCATATAGATCCGGTTATGTGTGCAGGATGTTCGGTCTGCGCCCAGATTTGTCCCGAAAATGCGATATTGCCGATAAAAGAGAAGAAATAAAGCGTTTGATGGAAAGACTTTCAATAACAAAGAGTTGATTTTTAAACTTGTACTGTTAAACAGGATAAAATAAAATGGAAACTACCAGATTGATTATTGTGGCCGTTGGCGGACAGGGAAACCTCCTCGCATCACGCATTTTAGGCGAAGCTTCTCTGCTTTCAGGAATTCCTATCCGTATGAGTGAAATACACGGAATGGCACAACGGGGAGGAGTTGTTGAATCCGCCCTGGTTTTCGGCAAAGCCGAAAGCACAATTATATCGGATGGTGAAGCGGATGTGCTTGTCGGTTTCGAGCCGTCAGAAACCTTAAGGGCCTTGAACAAGTGCAATTCAGGCACAACAGTTATCACCAACCTTTCTCCACTTCCCCCATTTACCGTTGCCATTGGGAAGGGGGTCTATCCCGATCTTGGAATGCTGCAGAAACTCATCCGCGCAAAAACAAAGAGACTTATCGCTTTCGATGCAACCGCTCTTGCAAAAGAGGCCGGGAATGTAATGTCGGTTAACATGGTATTGCTCGGAGCATTGTTGCAGACAGACATCCTGCCTCTTTCAGCCGATAATGTGAAAGAGGCTATAAGGACCAGAACCGGTAAATTTGCCGAATCTAATATAAAGGCTTTTGAGCTTGGCTTTTCTTCTGCAAAGCTCAGCTAACAAGTTTCATTGAATAACTATACAGGAGGAGAGAAATGCCTTGGAATGACAAGTTTGAGTGTATGCCTGTTGAAAAGCTTAACAAACTTCAGCTCAAATACCTGAAGGAGACTGTAGCCTGGGTTTACGAAAGAGTACCTTTCTACAGGCAGCGACTTGATAAAATCGGAATAACAGCCGGTAATATCAAGAGTACCGAAGATATCGCGAAGCTTCCTTTTACGGTTAAAAATGACCTGAGAGACAATTATCCTTTCGGACTTTGCGCGGTGCCGATGGAAGAGGTTTGTAGGATACATGCATCTTCCGGAACTACCGGAAAACCAATTACAGGACCTTACACCATTGAAGATTTGAATCAATGGTCCGAATGCATGGCAAGAAACCTTTGGGCTGCGGGCATAAGAAAGGAAGATATCTTTCAGAATGCTTACGGTTACGGTCTTTTCACCGGAGGACTTGGTTTTCACCAGGGAGCAAATAAGATAGGATGTGCTGTTGTTCCGACAAGCTCCGGATTGACCGAGCGCCAGGTCATGCTTATGAAAGACTTTGGAACTACGGCCATGGGCTGCACACCTTCCTATGCTCTCACAATCGCCGAGCAGGCCGAAGCTTTGAAAATAGATGCAAGAAAACTTCCGATAAGAGTCGGAGTTTTCGGAGCTGAGCCATGGACCGTCGCCATGCGAAAGGAGATCGAAGAAAGACTCGGCATAAAAGCCATGGAAGCCTTTGGATTAACCGAACATGGCGGTCCAGGCGTTGCCTTCGACTGCGAAGCCCAGGACGGACTCCATATAAATGAAGATCACTTTCTGGCCGAAATAGTCGATCCTGCCACCCTGGAGCCTCTTCCTTTAGGCGAACAGGGAGAGCTTGTCATTACCTCATTGCAGCGCAGGGCAATGCCCATGATCCGTTACCGGACAAAGGATATCACCATACTCCGCCGCGAAAAGTGCGTGTGCGGAAGAACACTGATAAAGATGAACAAGATATCCGGCCGTTCAGATGACATGCTGATTATAAGCGGTGTCAATGTCTTCCCGTCACAGATAGAATCTCTGCTCCTCGATATTGAAGAAGTTGAGCCCCAGTATATGCTTATCGTCCGCAAGAAGGGTTACCTGGATCACCTTGTTGTAAAGGTCGAATCAAAGAAGGAAGTATATGATGCCGGTCCGAAGAAACGGACTGAAATTGAAAATAAAATCAAGAGTCATATCAAGTCAACTATGGGGGTTGGAGTGGAAGTAAATCTTCTGGAACCCAAACTTCTTACCCGCAGTGAAGGGAAGGCAAAAAGAGTAATAGATGAAAGGCCCAAAATTTAATATCTCCTGAGAACTGCAAACCGCAAAGATTCATAAATGAGTGTCCGGTAAAGCTGGAGATTTTCGTACAATGAAGAATAAAATGGGGGGATATAACATGGAAGAGAAGTCTAATTTTCGGCCTCGATCATTTGCCGTTGTCGGTGCAGGTCCTGTAGGATGCATAGTTGCGGCATTTCTTGCAAAAGGCGGATATGATGTGACACTCTGTGATGTATTTCCGGATTTGCTTAAACCTGCAATGGATCCAGGTATTATCATCGAAGGAGCGGAAAACCTCCGGCAGGTCGTTTCCCGCACATGCACCAGCATTGATGACCTTGCGGAGATAGCTCCGGAAGTGATTATTCTGACCGTCAAAGCCAACGCGCTTCCGCTTATCTCTTCGGCTATAGAGGGTTTTTACAAAGAAGGAACATACGTAATAAGCTGGCAGAACGGTATTGATACTGAAGCCGTGATAGCACAGACCCTGGGGAAAAAACCCGTAATGAGAGCTGTGGTAAACTACGGATGCGGACTTGTGAAACCGGGACATGTCCGTATGCCCTTTCATCATCCCCCCCATTTTCTCCAGGAACTCGATCCCGGATCGGCCCATGCGGCTGTTGCCATTGCCGAAACGCTCACGAATTGCGGGCTCCCGACCAGCCATACGGATAAGATCAGTTCCATGGTATGGAGAAAAGCAATTTTGAACTCATGCATGAATCCGGTTTGCGCCGTGACCGGGCTGACAATGGCCCAGGCTATGGGAGACCCCATAGTGTTCCAGATTGTGGATGCCCTGGTCAAGGAATGCGTCAAGGTGGCAAGAGCCAATGAGGTTAATTTGGGATGGGATTTTTATCCTGGAGCTATAGAATACATGCGAAAAGCCGGCGATCACAAGCCTTCGATGCTTATGGACATTGAAAATAAGCGCCGTACCGAGATTGATTATATGAACGGTAAATTCATCGAATACGGCGCCCAGGCTGGTATCGAAACGCCCTATAACATCATGATTCGCTCTCTGGTCAAGGCCATCGAATCCAAAAAATAATTAGCGACCCTATTTATAAACAGATGGATTCAACTCTATGAAGGATTCTAACCCTGTATTTGCCGGAATTGATGTGGGCGCGTCGCGAACAAAGGTTGTCATTCTCGATCGCGTGCAGCAAATCATCGGAAGAGCCGTTGTCAAATCCGGCACCGATTTTGAAGCGGCTTCCCACCAGTGCCTGACCCTGGCGCTGGATATGGCAGGCCGGACAGCCGGACAGATTGCAAAAGCGATGACTACGGGTTACGGAAGAAAAAATGTGGCCATCTCCCAGGAATCCAAAACTGAGATCAGTTGCCATGCCAGAGGATGTTATTATTATTTTCCACTGCCCATAACAATCATCGACATAGGAGGCCAGGACAATAAAATCATCAAGCTGGATGAAGCCGGAAAACGCATAAGCTTTAAGATGAATCGAAAATGCGCCGCTGGAACAGGGGCATTTCTGGAAGAGATGTCCGCGCGCCTGGATATCCCTTTGGAGGATCTGGACGGCCTTGCCCGCCAGTCCCTGAACATGGTTGAACTGGGAAGTTTTTGCACTGTTTTTTCAGCAACTGAGGTGCTTGAGAAAATCCGTCAGGGAAAAAAGGTTCCGGACATTGTCAAAGGACTGTTTCTTTCGGTCATCAAACGGATCATAGAAATGGATTCCTTGTCCGAACATGTGGTAATGACCGGAGGAGTGGTGGCGCACAACCCTTTTCTGGTTTTGATGACGGAGGATATGATCGGCAGGCGTATCCTGGTTCCGGAATATCCTCAGCTTACCGGAGCGCTGGGAGCTGCCTTGTATGCAATTGAGAATAATGAGGGGATGACATCAACATTCTGAGAGAATATGTGGATCGTCTCCAAAGCAGTTGGTGATCCTATTAGGATTCAAGGGCTCAAGGATTCAAGTTTAATGCTTAAGAGTTATTACAAAGAGTTAAAGGTCTGGGAAAAGTTCTATCAACTTTGTCTGGTGATTTATAGGGGATGTTTAGGGGATGCTTAAAGCCAAAGATAAAATCAGACGATAAAATCATTAGAAAACAAACACTTGAACCCTTGAATCCTTGAATCCTGGACCTCTTCTCCCAACCAATTGGGAGAAGAGTCAACAATATAAACTTCGATTGGCAGAAAGGTAACGGATATGGCTGAAGAAAAAAAGGTTGTTCGAAAGAAAATTGAAGCGACAGTTCAGATGAATCGCTATATGTCGGATTATTTTTACGAGCTGAATGAGGCGGATAAGACTCGCGGCCGGAAGATCGCCTGGTGCACAAGCGTGGGGCCTGCCGAGATATTGAGAGCCCTTGGGTTTCTGGTGCATTTTCCGGAAAATCACGGCGCCATGCTGGGTGCTACCCGAATGTCGACAGATATGATACCGATTGCCAATGCCAGCGGATACTCACCGGAGATCTGCTCCTATCTGACGGCCGATGTCGGCGCCTATATGAAAGGCATTACCCCCCTTTCAAAAGCCTATCCGGGAATTGACAGGGTACCCAGGCCCGATGTGCTGGTTTATAACACCAATCAATGCAGGGATGTTCAGGACTGGTTCGCCTGGTACGCTGCCGAATTCAAGGTGCCTCTGCTGGGAATTCACACACACCGGGGCGTCAAGAATGTCGGCGATGCGCATGTTGTCTCGATTGCCAGCCAGATGAAGGCACTGATTCCCCAACTTGAAGCTATTTCCGGAAATAAATTCGACATGGAGAAGCTCCGTCATGTTCTGGCGCTTTCAAAGGAATGCTCCAGCTTGTGGAAAAAAGTCCTTGATACGGCTTCAAACATACCCTCGCCCATCACTTTTTTCGACGGCACCATTCACATGGGGCCGGCTGTCGTACTGAGGGGCACCCAGACGGCTGTGGACTATTACAATCTTCTGCTGACGGAGCTGGAAACCCGGATACAGAACAAGGTGGCCGCGGTTGAAGGTGAACGCTTCCGGCTATACTGGGACGGCATGCCCATGTGGGGAAGGCTTCGGGACCATTCCGATCTGTTTGCCAGGGCCGGCGTGAATGTTCTGGCTTCAACCTACTGCAACAGCTGGATTTTTTCAGCCTTTGACCCCGAAGATCCATTTAACAGCATGGCCAGAGCCTATACAGAACTTTTCATCGTGCGCGCCGATGACGCCAAGGAAGAGTATATCAAGCGCATGCTCGAATTTTTCAAGGTGGACGGCATCATCTATCATGATGCAAAAACCTGCCCGAACAACTCGAACTGCCGGTATGGCATGCCCCAGCGACTTGAGGCCCTGACCGGTATTCCCAGCCTTACCATCAACGGGGATTTGAACGATCTTCGGCTGGTTTCCGATGAACAGACTAAAACCAATGTCGAAGCCTTTATCGAACAACTAGAGGAGAAATAATATGCTTGAAGCCCTATTCAGACCCAAATCCGTTGCCGTGATCGGCGCATCAGCCAAAGAGCTGTCGATAGGAAACCGGATCATCAAAAACCTGATCGATTTCGGATATACCGGAGCCATCTATCCCATCAATCCCAAGGCCGATGAAATCAGGGGAGTCAAGGCATATCCGTCCGTATTCGACGTTCCCGGAGAGATCGATCTGGCCCATATGGTAATCGCCGGAAAATTTGTGCCGAGTGCGGTGGAAGAGTGCGGGAAAAAAGGGATTAAGGCCATCATTATAAATTCCGCCGGATTTACCGAAATCGGTCCGGAAGGAGCGGCCCTTCAGAAAGATTTTCTGGAGCGGGCCAAAAAATACGGTATTCGTATTCTTGGGCCCAACTGCCAGGGCATCATAAACACCGATCCTGATATAAGGGCTTATTGCAATTTCACGTTTACAAAACCCGATCCGGGATTCATTTCAATTGTGGCCCAGAGCGGCGGCGTCGGCGAGCTGATTCATCAGGGCTTTTCACAAATGGGAATCGGAACACGGATTTATGCCTCAAATGGAAATGCCAGCGATGTATCAATTACGGAAATCCTGGAGTATTTCGGCAGCGATGAGGGAACCCGTGTAATTGCGCTGTACGTTGAGAGCCTGTCCGATCCCAAGCACTTCATGGATGTGGCCAAAAAAGTGGCAGCCAAAAAAACCATACTGGCCATGAAGGCCGGAAGAACCGCTGAAGGCGCCAAAGCATCCTCATCTCATACGGGCGGGCTGGCCAAAACAGACATTGCGATCGAGCTGATTTTTGAAAAACTGGGAATCCTGACGTTCAGAGATGAGGGAGAGTTGTGCCAGGCTGCTGCTGCGTTTGCCGCACAGCCCATTCCTGCGGGAAACCGGGTCGGAATAATTACAAATACAGGCGGGCCAGCGGTGATTGCAACCGATGTTCTCGTTGATGCTGGAATGCAGATCCCCACTTTGTCCGAAAATGCAATGCTGGATCTTAAAGGAAAACTCTTTGCAGAAGCCGCATTCAGCAATCCGGTTGATGTATTGGCCACTGCCGATGCCGGCCATTTCCGGGCTGCAATGGATGTCATGATGGCGGAAGATCAGATCGACAGTCTCTATATCAATTTCGTAACCCCGTTTTTTGTGGACACTGAAAAGATCGCCCATCAGATCGCCGAAGTCAATCAACAGCGGAAAAAGCCGATTGTCTGCAATCTCATGACGGATCCCCGTCAATGGACGGGAACTGCGGATATTCTGAAATCCGGCGGTGTTCCATGCTATGGCTTTCCCGGTACGGCAGCGCGTGCCCTGGCGGCTTTGAGCCGGTACGGCGCATTGCGATCGAGAAACATCGGTGAAGTAAAACGATTCTCCGATGTGGATTCATCCAGCGTGGATATGATTCTGAAAAATGCTGCCGACTCGGGTCGCGATATGTTGTCAGCCGGCGAGGTGTATCCGATACTGGATGCCTACCGGATCCCATGCGCAGCATGGAAAATGGCGGATACGGTCGCCGATGCCGGAGCTGCGGCGGACACCGTCGGTTATCCGGTCGTGATCAAGGCCGATGCCGCATCGGTCATTCACAAAAGCGATGTCGGCGGCGTTGCCGTCAATCTGCAGAGCCGTGATGCGGTGCGGGAAGCGGCTTCGAACATGTCGGCCAAAATCGGCGCATCCGATCTGAAATTTCTTGTCCAGAAGTATCAGCCGGGCGGCAGGGAATTGATTATCGGGGCCAAAGCTGAAAAAGGGCTGGGACATCTGATCATGTTCGGTTTGGGGGGAATTTATGTTGAAATCCTGAAAGATGTCACATTTAAAATTACGCCGGTTACCGAAGTCGAGGCCGGCGAAATGATAGCATCACTTAAAACCGCCTCGCTGCTGCAGGGTATAAGGGGCGAAGCGGGTATAGATAAACCGGGGGTTATCGATGTGATTCTGCGCCTGTCTCAACTGGTAACCGACTTTCCCCAGATTCAGGAGATGGACCTGAATCCGGTCATGGCCTTTTCGGACCGGATTATTTCGGTTGACGCCCGGATTGCCATCTAATCCGGCTGATGTAATTTATGCGCGCTTAAGCATCTAAATGGAGGTATCTAATGGCCCACTGGATGAATCTTGGCCAACTGCTTAAAGTAAATGCGGAACATTTTCCTTCAACAATTGCCCTGAAAGACAGGACAAGAAGCTATACCTACGCTGAGACAAACAAGAGGGTTAACCGCCTTTCCCACAGCCTTCTCGGCATGGGACTTAAAAAGGGGGACAAAGTCGCGGTACTTCTCGAAAACAGCATAGAGATCATTGAGATCTACCTCGCCACAGGGAAAACAGGTATTATTATAGTCCCCATGAACTTTCGTCTTGTCGGCAGCGACATAGATTATATAGTTAACAATTCTGATGCAAAAGCTCTAATTGTTGATAATGAATTTGCTCCGGTTATAGATGCAATAAAACCGAATCTCACAAACATTTCAAAAGAGAGATATATAGTTGTCGGGCCGAAAATAGACGGTTACACGGAATACGAAAGTTTTATTAAAGATTCGCCTGATAACGAACCGGACATCCAGGTTCTCCCGAAAGACACATGGATTCTTATTTACACTTCAGGAACTACCGGAAAACCAAAAGGAGTAATCCGCTCCCATGAATCGCATATATCTTTTTATCTCATAAATGCTGCTGATTTCGGGTTTACCCATAAGGATATATGTCTCAATGTAATGCCGCTATGCCACATAAATTCAACCTTCTTCACATTTACTTTTCTGTATTTAGGCGCCACGGTCTATGTTCATCCGGCCCGCTCCTTCAGAGCCGAGGAAATCATGGAAATAATCGAAAGGGAAAGGATTACCTTCATCTCCCTTATTCCGACACATTATAATTTAATATTAAACGTGCCCCCTGAAGCTAGAAGGCATAATGTAAGCTCAATAAAAAAATTGCTTTGCTCTTCTGCTCCGGTCAGAAAAAACATGAAGCTGGCTATAATGGACTTCTTCCCAGGAGTCGAACTTTACGAAGGGTACGGATCAACGGAAGCCGGAATAGTAACCGTGCTTAAACCGGAAGACCAGCTCAGAAAACTCGGCTCTATAGGCTACGAATCCCTCGGAACCGATTTAATTAAAATCATAAATAATGACGGCAAAGAAGTTGGTGCTGGGGAAATCGGTGAACTCTATTCAAGAAGCCCGATGCTTTTTGACGGCTATTACAAGCTGCCTGAAAAAACAGCCAGTTCTTTCAGGGGTGAGTGGTTTTCGGCGGGCGATATGGCTAAAAAGGATGAGGACGGTTTTTTTCAGATTGTTGACCGCAAGGACAATATGATAATAACCGGCGGAGAACATGTGTATCCCAGCGAAGTCGAAGAGGTCATAGGCTGTCATCCTTCAGTCTTTGACGTTGCCGTTGTAAGCCTGCCGGATGAAAAATGGGGCGAAATGGTTGTTGCCGTTGTTATTCCCAAAACGGATATTGATGAAAAAACGCTGATGGACTGCTGCAGGAATAACCTTGCAAGCTTTAAGCGCCCGAAACAGATCATATTTATAAATTCTGATGAAATGCCGAGAACCCCGACAGGTAAAATCCTGCACCGGAAACTCAGAGAAAGATACACTAAATAGAGGTTGAAACGGCCTTAAACTATCTTCTAACCAATTATTATGATATTTATACATGGAGGTTTGATAAATGTTGACCAAAGCTTATATCCCTTACAAAGGCTACTACAGCACCCCTTTTTCCAGATGGCAGGGAAGCTATGCAAATGAACATTCTATAATTCTTGCTGCAAACACATCCAAAAGATGGTTTGCCCAGAAAAACTGGGATCCGGCAATGTTTGATTATCTTTTTCTGGGAATTACGATAGGACAGCCGCAGTGGTTTTACGGAAGCCCTTGGGCGGCGGCCCTTATGGGCGCGACAGGAATTCCGGGAGCATTGATAAGCCAGGCCTGCACAACATCCACTACATGTATATTTCAGGCGGCACTTGGAGTCGAAACAGGTTTCTACAATAACGCATATTGTCTCATGACCGACAGGTGTTCCAACGGCCCACACACGGTCTGGCCCAATTCGAAAGGCCCGGGCGGAGAAGTGCTTTCTGAAAACTGGATGATGGATAATTTCAACAGAGATCCATGGGCAAAAGGGGCTATGATCCAGACTGCGGAAAATGTTGCAAAGGAAGCAGGCATAACAAGAGAAGAATGTGATGCCGTTGCCTTGAGACGTTACGAGCAGTATATGGACTCACTCGCGGATGACAAGGCTTTCAAAAAACGTTATATGTTTCCTGTCGAAGTAAATGTTTCAAAGAAGAAGACCATCCTGGTTGAAGATGATGAAGGAATTACTCCCTGCACAAAAGATGGTCTTGCGGCATTAAAAACGGTTCTACCCGACGGAACGCATACTTTTGGAGCGCAGACCCATCCGGCAGACGGAAACTGCGCGGTAGTTGTAACAACAAAAGAAAAGGCAAAAGAGCTCAGCAGCGATCCGAAAATGGAAATCAGGATAGTATCCTATGGATATGCAAGGGCAAAAAAGGGTTTTATGGCCATGGCTGTTGTTCCGGCTGTAAAAATGGCTCTTGATAAGGCCGGTATTACTGTTAAAGATGTCAAAGCCATAAAGACCCACAATCCTTTTGCAGCCAATGACATTTATCTTTCAAAACAGATGAATATAGATGTCAACAGCTTCAACAACTACGGTAGTTCGCTGATTTACGGGCATCCCCAGGCTCCAACGGCAGGACGGTGTATCATTGAAGGAATAGAAGAAGTAGCTATGCTGGGAGGCGGTTATCTGCTGTGGGGTGGATGTGCAGCAGGTGATACTGGCGCAGGGCTTGTTCTAAAAATAGGCTAAACTGAAGGGGTAAAGGAGTCGACGAGTCGAGGGTTCAGGGGTGGCTGGCATCAGGACACTTGTATCTTATCGCCGGTCGGATAGTTTTCCCAGTTAGGTCCCTTGATTATCCTCGGGAAGGTCCAGGAAATTCTCCACTCAATTCCGCATCCGGGGCATTTTGCCTTCCTTGCCCCCCGCTTGGGCCAAAAACGCATAAAACATGCAAGGCACCTGACTTCTCCACCCCGTGATCCTTCCATGATTTTGATCATCTTCATTTTGAGCTCTCTTTGTTCAATATAGGGGTCAGCCCTTTCCCCTTCTATTCCTTTAGCACCGGCCAGGGCTCAGCATGCCATATGTCGCGGTTGTATTCCATGATTGTTCTGTCTGATGAAAACTTGCCCATTCTTGCAACATTCAATATCGCTTTTTCGGTCCATGCATCCTGATCTCTGTATAGAGTATCAACATCCCTGTTGCAGTTATAATAAGATTCGAAATCTGCGAGTATGAAATATCTGTCTTCATTGAGCAGCAGATCCACAAGTCCGTGAAATATATTAGGCTCCTCCGGGCTGAAAAATCCTTCACGGATAAGATCTATCGACCTTGCAAGCAAAGGATCCTTTGCGTAATATTCCAGCGGGTTGTAATCCTGCCGTTTAGCCGAGACCTCCTCAGCGGTCAACCCGAAAATAAACATGTTTTCCCTGCCGACCTCTTCCATTATCTCTATGTTTGCCCCATCCAGAGTTCCGATAGTAAGCGCTCCGTTTAATGCGAATTTCATATTGGAAGTTCCTGAAGCTTCGAAGCCGGCTGTTGAAATCTGCTCAGAGAGATCTGCAGCAGGAAATATTTTTTCCGCAAGAGAAACCCGGTAATTGGGAATGAACAAGACTTTTATTGTATTGTTCGTTGATGCGTCTCTATTCAGCATTTCGGCAACATGGCAAATAAGGCGGATAATGGTTTTGGCTGTAATATATCCTGGCGCAGCCTTCCCTCCGAAAAGGAATGTACGCGGGTGCATCGAAAAATCAGGCTCCTGCTTGAGCTTCAGCCAACAGTAAATGACGTGAAGTATATTAAGCAGTTGTCTCTTGTATTCATGTATTCTTTTAACCTGGATGTCATAAATGGAACCGGAATTTATCTGGATGCCGGTATTATCCAGTATAATCTTCGAAAGCTGCTCCTTATTTGCAAGCTTTACGGCTTTCCATTCTTTTACAAAACCCTGATCCTCTATAAAAGGTTCAATTTTACGGAGCTGATCCAGATCTTTGGCCCATTCATTTCCTATTCGCGATGTAATAAGATCGGAAAGCCTCGGGTTTCCGGCAAGCAGCCACCTGCGAGGAGTTATTCCGTTTGTCTTATTGTTGAACTTGCCCGGGTACATCTCGTCAAAATCCTTCAGCTCTTTTTCCTTAAGCAGCCTGCTGTGAAGCGCAGCCACCCCATTTACGGAATGTGATCCTACTATGGCAAGGTGCGCCATGCGGATTCTCTTTTCCGTATCTTCTTCGATAATTGACATTTTCCGCATCCGGTTTTCGTCTCCTAGATAGCGGACAGCAACATCGCGCAAAAATCTGCGGTTTATCTCGTATATTATCTGGAGGTGGCGCGGAAGAAGAGCTTCAAACATGGGAACAGGCCACTTTTCGAGGGCTTCCGAAAGAAGGGTGTGGTTTGTATAAGCACATGTTCTTGATGTGATATCCCAAGCTTTTTCCCAGTCAAGCCCATGCTCATCGAGCAGCAGCCGCATCAGCTCGGGAATTGCAAGCGCGGGATGAGTGTCGTTCATCTGTATAGCAACTTTGTTGGGAAACTCATCGAAAGTATCATGATTCACAAGATAGCGTCTCACAATATCCTGAATCGAGCAGGAAACAAAAAAATACTCCTGTTTGAGCCTCAGTTCCCTTCCTTCAAACAACTCGTCGTTCGGGTAGAGAACTTTTGAGATATTCTCTGAAATATTCTTCTCCTCAACAGCCTTGAGATAATCTCCGTGCTGGAAATATTTAAGATCAAATTCCTTTGAAGCTCTGGCAGACCACAGCCTTAATGTATTGACGGTATTATTGTCATAGCCGTCTATCGGAATATCATAGGCGATGCCTATGACATCATTGGTGTCGGCCCACTCTGTTTTTAATTTTCCGTCAGGAAGAATTATCTGCTTGATTCTCCCATAAAAATGAACGGTAAAGCTGTATTCGGGCCGGGCAATCTCCCAGGGATTTGCATACTTGAGCCAGTTTTCAGGAAGCTCGACCTGGCCCAGATTCCTTATGGCCTGGTCGAATATACCGAATTCGTACCTTATTCCATAACCATATGCCGGTATTTCAAGTGTTGCCATTGAATCGAGAAAGCATGATGCAAGCCTTCCAAGCCCGCCGTTTCCAAGGCCCATATCGGGCTCGTTTTCGGCAAGATCTTCAAGCTCTATATTCAGTTCATCCATCGCTCTCTTTGTTTCATGATAAATTCCAACATTAATAAGGTTATTGATCAAAAGACGTCCCATAAGATATTCGGCCGAAAGATAGTAAACTCTTTTAACATCATGGTTGTAATAGAGCTGCTGTGTTCGTATCCAGCGCTCAATAAGCCGGTCCCGGGTTGCAAGCGCAAGAGAAAGATAGAGATCGCGTTCAGTTGCCGTGTACTGATCCTTCGATAGGGAATATTCAAGATGGTTGGCAAAAGAAATTTGCAGGCTCTTCCAGTCTGTTCCCTTGTTGAAAGTGCCCCAGTCTCTGAACAGGTTGCTCTTTTTCATAGGCTTATTCTTTTTTGAATATGACATGGATATTACCTCCGTTTTATCGTAATAACATAACCTCTAATAATATCTAACTCAGGTGAGAATAATCAGGCAGGAACAATATATAACATATTCTGTTTCAACTTTAAAGTAAGGTCTTTTATTAATCAAGAAAGATTGCAATGCATTCCCGTCATTATTGATTGACACAATATAAGTGCGTTTCTATAATGGTAACTATCACAATCTTAATTATAATAAATATAATCTACCGTATTTATTAAATAAACTATGGAGGATCAAATTATTGAGCAAGGTACTTATTATCGGAGCAGGCGGAGTGGGAGGGGTCGTTGTCCATAAATGCGCCCGGGTTTCTGAAGTTTTTTCGGAAATAGTTCTTGCGAGCAGAACTATCGATAAATGCGAAAAAATTAAAAGCCAGCTTTCAAAGCCTATTGAAACAGCCAGGGTTGACGCAGACAACACCGGTGAACTTATCGAGTTAATAAGCAAAGTATCTCCCGATCTTATTATAAATACCGCTCTTCCCTATCAGGATCTTTCCATAATGGACGCCTGCCTTGAAACGGGCGTTGATTACCTCGATACCGCAAACTATGAGCCCCCCAATGAAGCCAAATTCTGTTACAAATGGCAGTGGGATTACCATGAAAGGTTTAAAGAAAAGGGTATTATGGCGCTTCTGGGATGCGGATTCGATCCCGGCGTCACGAATATATTCTGCGCCCACGCCGCCAAAAACCACTTTGATGAAATTCATTACATCGACATAATGGACTGCAATGCAGGCGAACACGGACATCCCTTCGCCACCAATTTCAACCCCGAAATAAACATAAGGGAGATAACGGCCCGGGGTAAATATTATGAAAACGGGAAGTGGCTCGAAACTGAGCCTCTTTCAGTCCACAAAACTTTTGATTTTCCGGAAATAGGACCGAAAGAGATGTATCTCATGTACCACGAGGAGATGGAATCCCTCGCGAAGAACATACCCGCCATAAAAAGAATGAGATTCTGGATGACTTTCTCGCAGGAATACCTGACACATCTCAGGGTTCTTGAAAATGTGGGCATGACAAGAATCGATCCTGTCAATTTCGAAGGGCATAAAATAATTCCTTTAAAATTTTTGAAAGCACTTTTACCGGAACCGACCTCACTTGGGGAAAATTACAGAGGAAAAACCTGCATAGGCTGCATGATTGAAGGGATGAAAGATAAGAGCCCGAAAAAATATTATATATACAACATCTGCGACCATGCCGAATGCTACAGGGAGATCAGGGCTCAAGCCATATCCTATACAACGGGCGTTCCCGCGATGATCGGAGCCATGATGATGCTGACTGGAAAATGGAGAGGGGAAGGCGTATTCAATGTGGAAGAATTTGATCCTGCTCCCTTCATGGAAAATCTGGAAAAGTATGGCCTGCCCTGGATTGAAATTATATATTGAGGAACAAAATGGCACAGGCAAAAATAAATGAGGCGCCGACCCCCTGTTATATAATCGAGGAAGATGCTCTGCTCCGAAACCTTAAAATACTTGATTCGGTTCAGAAACAGGCAGGATGCAAAATTATAATGGCCCTTAAAGGGTTTGCCATGTTCGCAGTTTTCCCCGTAATGCGGAAATATCTTTGCGGTGTTGCCGCAAGCTCACTCTATGAAGCAAGGCTTGGGCATGAAGAGTTCGGCGGAGAAGTTCATGTATGTGCCCCGGCATACATCGAATCAGAATTTGAAGAGCTTATATCTTATTCGGATC
>CAYODW010000056.1:0-17152 GCA_964402865.1 uncultured Desulfonema sp.
AAAGTGTTTTAGACAGGATTAACAGGCCCTTGCGCAACTTTAAAGTGGACCTCAGAATACTGGGAAAACCAGGCCTTGGCCAGGGATGGACAGGATTGTTGCCTGCCGACCGGAAGCAGTAAGTGAATAACCGTGAATAAATTGAATTGGTTTATCTCCCTATCCCGACATAGGTAAAACCCAGCTTTTTCATTTCACGAGGGTCATAAATGTTTCTTCCGTCAACGATAACAGGTTTTCTCAAGAGTGATTTTACAGCCTTCATGTCAGGATTCCTGAACTCATCCCATTCCGTGGCAACAATGAGAGCGTCACATCCCCGGAGAGCTTCATACGGATCATCAAAAAACGCGACGTCTTCAAGAACTTTTTTGGCGTTTTCCATTGCGACCGGATCAAATGCATTTACTTTCGCGCCCAGTTTCTGAAGCTCTTCGATTATCTTAAGCGAAGGCGCCTCCCTGATATCGTCGGTTTTGGGCTTGAATGAAAGTCCCCATATGGCTATCGAACTCCCGCTTATGGATATAACCGATTTAAGCTTTTCAACCACAACCGCCTTTTGCTTTTCATTTATTCTGTGAACCGCCTCAAAAAGATCGGCGTCGCAGCCGCATTTTTTAAATGTGGATATAAGCGCCCTTATATCCTTTGGAAAGCAGCTTCCGCCGTATCCGACTCCGGCATGCAGAAAGCGGGCGCCTATCCTGCTGTCCAACCCTATTCCCCTTGAAACATCCTTTATGTCGGCGCCTGTTTTATCACACAGATATGACAACTGGTTCATGAAACTTATTCTTGTCGCAAGCATCGCATTGCCGGCATACTTGATTATCTCGGCGCTTTTCACATCCGTGATCATTATGGGGCGGCCGGTTCTCGCAACCGAGCGATAAAGCGATGTCATTATCTCTTCGGCTTTTTTACTCTCCGTTCCGATAATGATCCTTTCCGGGTTTTCAAAGTCTTTGACCGCAGCTCCTTCCCTTAAAAATTCAGGATTCGAGACCACGTCAAAATCGATCGGTTTTCCCTGGTTTGCTCTGATGATATTTCTTACAAGCCCGGCGGTTCCGACAGGAACAGTGCTTTTGTTTACGACAACCTTGTAACCATTAATGAACTTTCCGATAAGCTCGGCCACATTTTCAACGGCTATAAGATCAGCTTCCTGCATGTGATTCGTCGGGGTTCCTACACAGATAAATATTATATCAGATTCACATATAGCTTTTTTTGCATCGGATGTAAAAAGAAGCCTGCCCGATTTAAGGTTCCTTTTGAAGATCTCTTCAAGGCCCGGCTCATATATAGTCAGCTCGCCTTGTGAAAGAGCGGCAATTTTTGCTTCATCATTGTCAAGGCATATTACTTTGTTGCCCAGGTTGGCAAATCCTGTTCCGGCAACAAGGCCGACATACCCGGTTCCGATAATTGTCAGATTCATTGGTTTGTGGTTCCTGGTTTATTGTCTCTGGTTTGTGTTGATTTCACAAAAGACCGGCGACAAGTTCTGAAAAACGGCGAAGATCTTTTGTATCATGTTTTATGATGTCATAAACTTTGCTGTAATCGATTTTCCAGTACATATGAACAAGCAAATTACGAAAACATGCCGTTTTTTGAAGCCTTTTTGAAAGCCCTTTAGGAATAATGCCCGCATCAGAAAGCACATTAAAACATCCGGCATAATCATCCGGAACCCTTTTCAGCCGTTTTGCCGTTATGTGATAACACAGATTCAGTGCAGCCTCAATTGCAACAAGTAATCTGTAGGATGCTATATCCTGAGCATCAATATTTTCAAGAAACTCTTTTTTTGTTTTTTTCCCGATTTCTTCAAGACGGCCCAAAGATTCGGCTATATCCTCACACCGTGAGCGGACAAGTTCTTCGTTAAGAGTCATGTCGCGAACGCCTCCTTGATGCTTCTGTGAATAAGAGGCTTTATATCCATATATTCACGTATTGTATTTTCGACAATTTTTATGCGAAAATTCTCATCTCTTTCGAATATCATGCGTCCCTTAATAACATGAAAAGAAAATAATGCCGGTGCGTAATTCAGAACATATACATCTGTCCGTATCCGCAATGCATTACTGAGAAAATGTGCCAGATCAAGAGCGTAAGGAGTTGCGGATTTTTTTTTTATTTCTGAAATATAAACGCCTACGTCTATATCGTGAAACGGAACCTCATCAATAAATGAACCGTATATATAGGCAAATGTAATCTCCTTCCTGCTTTCAATATATCCGGAAAGGCGTCTAATGATGTCCAGCTTCTCTTCGTCTGACAATATGAATAATTTATTTTTATAGATATCAATATTCATAGCCATTTTCATACTTTTGTTTTAGAACCGCCAAGGCGTAAATTGTTTTAGACAGAATTAACAGGATGGAGAGGATTTGTTGCTGCCGACCGGAAGTCGGACAGGCAATAAGCCATCGCCTGTAGCGGAATTATTGTAAACGAAAGTTTCACTACCTTATAAAAACCACCTTCTCTCTGCTTATATTCCTGAAAAACTCATCATTCGGATCTTCATCGGTGTAAAAGAGCCTGTCATAAGAAAATTCGGATAAACGCTCCGGATGTTCGATTTTCAAACCCAGAAATGAGCTTCCGGCTTTATCGACATCAAATATTGCAACAAGTTGAATAGGCGTCTCCTGCAAAGAAAGAAAAGCGATCTCCGCAAGATCTGTCGCTCCGTAGAAAGCAATCTGTTTCACATCCTGTTCCGAAAGTTCCGAAAAAAGCCTCTGCAATTTTATTCTGGCGTCCTTGTAAAAATGGTAGGAGTACTGTATATAGGCGTATGTAAGGCGTGTTTTTTCCGCTACACCCCTCGGCGTCAGAAGGTACAAGATCCTATTGCTGGAAATAGATGTAACTTTGAGATAGCCCTTCCGGGCAAGGCGTTTTATGAAAGAATTTACAAGGCCAAGGGATATGTTCAGATTTTTGGCAATATCCCGCTGGCTGGGAACCTCTTCCTTGCCGATCTCTTCAAGAATCTTGAGGGTGTTGATATCCTGATTGTTCACTTAAAAAATGGTCTCTGGTTTTAAGTTTCTGGTTTCTCGTTCATGGTCATATAATATTCGGTATCCTGTACCTGATTATTGTCAAACGGCCTCGCATCAGTAATATGAGATTTCTTAATCCCGAATGAATTATCTCCGGCGAACAGGAAATCATCTATGATGGTTTCGAGCTTTATTTTCAGATCTGGAGTTATACTCCAAGGGTATTATGGTTTCCATTAAGAATATCTTCTGCAATCTGATCTAGTTCTTTTTTAAAGATTTCTGAATCAACAGGAATTATCCATTTTACATAAGGTAGCTCAGCCACGGGAAATGACCTGAGAATCTCAAAAATAGGCACTGGATCAACTGCGGCTTCCTTGGTTATTGTCTTTGTTTTGCAATTATCCATATATCCGCAACATCCTTTGCCTCATACCGGAATATTGCGGCAATTTTATTCGACAGTATATTCTGCCAGCTATCGACTGCCCCAAGTAAATCATCGTAATGCAGATCTCCCTAGCGAACCGCAACATCATTTACAACATCGACTTTTAAACTGATATCTTCATCTTCAATTCTCTTTTGTAACATAAATTGCGAATAATTTTCGAACTTCTGCAGATGATTATAATCAATAGAATATTTACTGTCTTTCTGGGCTTCTTCAAACCCCTTTAATAACAGTTGAACATTCTGCGAATAATTGTCTCGCTGGTTCATGAAAAGATCGAGATAATCAGAGTATCTGTGACTAAAATATACCCGGCAAAGAGGGTACCACCGGTCAGATAAAAGTATGTATTTAATTTTAACTATACTCAGGACTCCATCCTGAAAAGAATACAGTCTCTTTGTGTAATATTTTTCTTGCGAATTTATATTTATCTCTCAATTCTTTAATGCGGATGCGAGAAATTATTTCATTTGTAAGCAGTTTTGCTAATCCGTCAATTCCGAAAAGGTTCACGAGATCATACCAGGAAAGACGCTTAAACACACGTATCAAGGCTTTCGCCTGATCAAAGCTTCCGGTTCACATTTTTTTCCCAATTGCGACATCAAGGAAATCGAATAGATCAATGTGATAATCCCAGAGAATAGGCTTAAGAATTTTTTTGATTTGTTCTTGTTTCATCGAGAGGACTTCAAACGATTAGAAAGCTCCGCCCCGTGAGTTACATGGCGGTTGCCGAAAACTCACCAGAGAGCATCAATTTAACTGTTGAAGTGTTTTAAAAAACTGGAAATTAAAGTGTTCATACTTTGAACACAAATCGGAAGAATTGTCAAGAATAAATAGGCATGAGGCGGAAGGCACGAGACGATAGTGTTTCTGCTTGCTATGTGTCTTTGTCTCTTTGTTTTTTGCCTGTTACTCGCTTGAACCCTTGACCCCTTAAACCCTTGAATCCTTCTACTCACTGTTCTTATTGATTTCCTGCCATTATATAATGGCGAATGCCATTGAAGGTACCCTGCCCTATTCCTTCAACTTTCTTTATTTCGTCGATATCTTTAAACAGCATATGCGCTTTTCTGTATTCGACTATTTTAACGGCTACAACAGGTCCTATGTTTGGAAGTCTCACAAGGTCAGTCAGTTTGGCATTATTTATATTAAGAGGTTCTTTCAGTTCCTTCTTCATCATTTCGCTTTTGAATTTATCATAATGCTTCTCAAGATGTTTTTTCGCCTCTTCTTTATTTTTAACATCGATCCAGGTCTCTTTGTCAAAAACACCTATCATGTATATCACCTGTTCGTTGTCCAGTTTACCATCCGAGTCATGATGTGGACAATGACGGATCTTCTCATCTTTCTTGTTTTTTTCTATTGCTGCAAACGCGTCGTCTGACAGGAAGCGGAAATCTATCTCTTTTGCATCCTTGCAATATGCATTTATGGCAAATAAAAGAAAAAACATAAACATAAACAATCCCACAGCGTAACTCTTATCCTGATGCATAATCATTTTGCCCTCCATTTATTCAGGAATTTTTTGTTTAAAGACACGGGCTCCCGTTTTCACGGGAGCCGTATGCAGAGCTTGAAGTCGTCAGGGTTTATCACCGGTAATTATCATATCTTTATTCTGCTCGAAGATTTTAGGACCAATGCCCGGTACTTTCATTATATCTTCAGGATTTTTGAAGGGGCCGTTCTTTTCTCTGAAAGCAACAATTTTTTCAGCAACTTTAGTGCCGACCTGTTTTAGTTTAGTAAGCTCTTTTACTGTCGCCTTGTTTATATTGATCTTCACATCATCTTTTGCAAGTACAGAAATTCCTGAAGCCAGAATAAATGTAATCGCAACAAAAAGACCTATACACCGTTTCAAGTTTCTCATGGTTCTCCTCCCTATTTTAGAGTGAATTGTGAATAATGTTGACAGCTTCATAAAAAGCAATTTTATGTTTAACTTTCAGAATATCGCTTTTTACTTTACCATCAACGCCAAATGTTAAATAAAGAGACCGTTACGCAACTCCATTAAAGTTAATTTTTAGGAGATTATCCTTATATTTATATTTCTGGATCTTCTCCCATTCCCTTCTGCAATACTACTCGGGATAGACATAGCCACTCTTTTAATCTGTGAAGTTAAGCCAAATCCCTCATTTTTTGGAAATGCTTTTATTGCTTTATAAGTTGATGACTTTACCCAAACCATTAATTCTTTATAATTTTTCAGTATTGAGCGCCTATGGTCAGCGCTTACGCTTCACTCCGTGTCACTTGAACCCTTGAATCCTGCCGAAGGCCCGCCATTAGTGTGGCGAGAACCCTCGAATCCTATAGGATCACCAACTAATTTGGAGATGATCCGTATTTCTTATTATCATTTTCAGGGAATTTGTCTGTCAGGGAAACCTGAAATTTTCTGTAGGGGAACCCCTACAAAAAATGTGGTGATCCGAGGAATGTTTAATGGTGTTTTTTAGACGAGGTAGTGATCCAATTTTTTTAAATAAAACTCGTATGTGCTCCGTATTCCTTCGGAAAGTGAAGTTGCCGGATGCCATCCAAGGGCTTTAATTCTTGAAACATCGAGGAGCTTCCTCGAAGTTCCGTCCGGCTTCGATGAATCGAAAAGAAATTTTCCTTCAAAACCGACGATATTTCTGACAAGCTCCGCAAGATCCTTTATGGATATCTCTTTCCCGAAGCCGATATTTACGATTGGAGTCTTGCCGGCTGTAAGAAGAGAAGCAAAAACCGTTTTTTCCAGGTTCATTAAAAAGAGACACGCATCCGCCAGATCGTCAACATAAAGAAATTCACGAAACGGCTTTCCTGTACCCCAGATTTTTACAATTGCCTTGTCTGATAAAGCTTTCGCCTCTTTCAATTCAGGTGGAACAGGCCCGAAGATGTTTCTGTCTTTTTCGATTTCTTCCCATTTTCCTAAGGACGACAGGCGTGCAAGGTGGAATTTCCGGATGAGAGCCGGAAGGACATGACTCTCTTCAAGATCGAAATTGTCATTCGGCCCGTAAAGATTTGTCGGCATCGCGGCAAGATAACTTATACCGTACTGCCGATTGTATGCTTCGCACATCTTTATGCCTGCAATCTTGGCAATTGCATAAGACTCGTTTGTGGCCTCAAGAGGGCCTGTTAACATATGCTCTTCCTTCATCGGCTGGGGACATTCTCTCGGGTAAATGCATGAAGAACCTAAAAGAAGAAGCCTTTTTACTCTTGTTTTCCAGGCTGAATGAATTATATTTGTCTGGATGGCTATATTCTTATAGATGAATTCAGCAGGATAAGTGTTGTTGGAGTGTATGCCGCCGACTTTAGCCGCTGCAAGAAAAACATATTCGGGCCGCTCTTTTTCGAAAAAAGTCTCAACTTCAGCCTGTCTTTCAAGGTCGAGTTCGGAATGACTGCAAAAAATCAGGTTTGAAAAGCCTTCTTTTTCAAGCCTCCGGACCAGTGCTGAACCGACAAGCCCTGTATGTCCTGCTATATATATTTTTGAATTTTTATCCATTTTTATTTTAAATTATTACTTTATATATTATCATTTATCAGCTTGTTATTTATTGACGTACGAATAGCTTAATACAGCCAGCTCATTACACCGAGAATTGATTTATGGTCCGAGTATCCAATTAACTGTTTTAAGCGCTTGAACCCATGAACCCTCGAATCCTTGACACCTTTTTCTTTTTCACATATTCGCTTCAAATGAAGCCGGAGTATCAAAGCCGTTTCTCATGCATATATATTCCCTCACAGCCTCTTTGCAGTCATTCGTGACCATCTCTTTTATCATTTCCTTAAAAGAGATTTCAGGAGTCCATCCCAATTTCTCTTTTGCCTTCGAAGGATCTCCCAAAAGAGTATCAACCTCGGTTGGCCTGAAATAACGGGGATCAACAAGAACGACTGCCTCTCCTTTCCGAAGCCTGTTTGCGCAAAAATTCAATTCTTTTCTCCCGGCAATAATCACCGGCTCGTAATCAGCAATAATACCCTTTTCTTTTGCGCCGCTTCCCTTCCACTTTATGCTTATACCCGCTTCTCCGAAAGCATACTCACAAAGTTCCCGGACCGAATGCTGGACTCCTGTTGCTATAACGTAATCATCAGGTTTCTTCTGCTGTAAAATGAGCCATTGCGCCCGGACGAAATCTCTTGCATCACCCCAGTCACGAAGCGCATTCAGATTTCCCAGATAGAGTTTGCTTTCAAGGCCAAGAGCAATTCGGGCGGCGGCTCTGGTTATTTTACGCGAAACGAAAGTTTCTCCTCGTTGCGGAGACTCGTGGTTAAAAAGTATGCCGTTGCAAGCAAACATGCCGTATGCTTCCCTGTAATTTACCGTACACCAGTAGGCGTATAGTTTTGCGGATGCATAAGGGGAGCGGGGATAAAACGGAGTGCGCTCGGATTGCGGAATCTCCTGTACTTTACCGTACAGCTCGCTTGTTGAGGCCTGATAAAAACGTGTTCTCTTTTCAATGCCAAGAATTCTTATAGCCTCAAGAATTCTGAGTGTGCCGAGAGCATCTGTGTTTGCGGTATATTCAGGAGATTCGAAGGATACCTGGACATGACTTTGAGCCGCAAGATTATATATTTCATCAGGCCGTATTTCCTGGATGATCCGGATCAGATTTGTCGCATCAGTCATATCGCCGTAATGCATGAAAAATTTTACATCCTGTTCATGCGGATCCTTATACAGGTGGTCAACACGCTGGGTGTTAAATGAAGATGCCCTCCGCTTGATTCCGTGAACAATATACCCCTTGCCTAAAAGCAGTTCGGCAAGATAGCTTCCGTCCTGCCCGGTGATTCCTGTGATTAATGCAGTTTTCATATCCTCCTGACTCTCTCATGTTGAGACCTTGCATAACGCCCGGCATCGAATATCGGACAACGAATATCGTTCGTAAAATGAAAGTTTCTGGTTTTTTATTTTAACCAGAAACCAGTAACTACGAGCCAAAAACGTAGGTCCTCATTATCATACTTGGCAAAATTTGAGAAAATTTTTCTTAATATATTTAGTATAATACATAAACCATTAAGACGGCCGGCAAGTGAATAGTTTGACGTTAGACTATTCTGAACCTACACAAGTCCCTGATCAAGCATGGCATTAACTACTTTCAGGAATCCCGCTATGTTGGCGCCCGCGAAATAATTTCCGGGTATGCCATATTCTGCTGATGCATCGAGACAGGTCTGGTGAATGCTTTTCATGATTATCCTGAGCCGTTGATCGACTTCTTCTCCGGTCCATCTTATCCTCATACTGTTCTGGGCCATTTCAAGGCCTGATACGGCCACTCCGCCGGCATTTGAAGCCTTGCCCGGGGCATAAAGAATTTTCTTGTCCAGAAATATGTTAATGGCTTCCGGGGTGGAAGGCATGTTGGCCCCCTCACTAACCAGGTTCACTCCACCCTTAATCAAATTGGAAGCATCTTTGGCGTTGATTTCGTTTTGCGTTGCACTGGGAAAGGCACAGTTTGCTTTATGTTCCCAGAGTGGATTATAATCTTTAGACGAGTCGGCTTCTGTGTAAACTGCTTCGGAATATTCATCTTTATATTCCCTGATTCTACCTCGCCTGACATTTTTCAGACGCATTATGAAGGCAAGTTTATCTCTGCCAATACCTTCTTCATCATAAATGTAACCCGAAGAGTCCGACATGGTGACGACTTTGCCGCCCATATCAATGATCTTATCCACTGTGTATTGTGCCACGTTACCGGAACCGGAGACAAGACAGATTTTACCTTCAAGGCTGCTGTTTTGCTTCGCAAGCATTTCGGCTGCAAAATATACATTGCCATATCCTGTCGCTTCCGGCCGAATAAGGCTGCCTCCCCAACCCAGACTCTTGCCTGTAAAAACACCGGTAAATTCATTACACAATTTCTTGTACATGCCGAATAGAAAACCGATTTCTCTGGCACCCACACCAATGTCGCCGGCAGGCACATCAGTATTCGGGCCGATATGACGAAAAAGTTCCAACATGAAACTCTGGCAAAACCGCATGACCTCATTATCAGATTTTCCCTTTGGATCAAAATCTGATCCGCCTTTGCCGCCTCCCATGTTCAAAGTTGTAAGCGCGTTTTTAAAAACCTGTTCAAAAGCCAGGAATTTTAAAATGCTGAGATTTACGGAAGGATGAAAGCGTAATCCACCCTTGTATGGTCCTATGGCACTGTTCATTTGAATTCTGAAACCACGGTTAACCTGCACCTGACCCTGATCATCCATCCAGGGCACTCTGAAAAGGATAGTACGTTCAGGTTCCGTAATTCTTTCCAGGACACCATTTTTACGGTATTGAGGATTCCGGTCTAATACAGGTTTAACAGACTCAACCACCTCCATGACAGCCTGATGAAATTCCTTTTCACCAGGATCTCTATTCTTTATAAGTTTTAAAATGTCTGTCATTTTAACCTCCTGTGAATTAGAAAAGGGTTCCGGGGTTCCCCCCTTGAATCCCGGATCATCAATTTCTTTTAAGATGATCCGCCTGCTTTATCAATTGCAAATAATAACACACTGAGTTTTTTTCCCATCAATTTTTAGTGTAAGAGGTTTATCCAGTTTAACATGTCTTAAATAAGTTGTTTCCCGAACGGAAGGCAGTGAATTCAACCATTCCCAGTTAAAATAATCATCCGAGCCTTCAGTAACTGTGATATAATGAATACCAAGAGAAGTTATGTTCTGGAAAAAGTGCGATCCCTGGGAAGGGTCTGCCTTTATCTTATCATTTCTAAGCTCGACCATGGCGCCGACCCCTGATATATTTCGCCACTGAACAGGTATCCCAAGCCATCTGTCAGCTGATCCCCATCGGCCCGGACCTACCAGCAGATAAGGATGTTTTCCTTTAAGCAGGCCGGCATTTATCTTGTCAATCTCCTCAGCAATCCGCTGCGTCTCTTCCAGCTTAAAATCATCCGGCTTAACATATACAATATCGGCCATCTCTTCATTCTTTCCATTTCCAAGAGCCTGCTTGGAACGACAAAACGCTTTTTCAATTTCCTGCTCGGTTATTTGCACTTCCAGTCTTTCTCCGCCGGCAACCATTGGTCGCATCTGCAGGAAAAAGAAACCGCTTTTCTTCATTTTATCGGAACTCAGGTTTACGGAAAATTCAATCTCTACAGGACATCCCATGCCCTTTCTTCCAAGCTCAAGCATGTCAGACAATAAACTCGATAAGGGGAAAGTTTCGTGTTTGAGTATCCTGTCAAAGGTTAAAACCTTGGGTCCCGGCATATAGCCTGTCTCACGGATACTATGTTCTCCGGGTACGTAAGTGCTGGAAAGAATCTTAACGGGATATTCAGCTTCAGCATCATTAATTTCTCTTTTTTCAAGGTTTGAATAATTCCGAAAATTGAGTTCGTCAGGGTAAGCGCGAATCTTAAGAGCGTAAAAAAATC
Organism: uncultured Desulfonema sp.; assembly: GCA_964402865.1. Taxonomy (GTDB): domain Bacteria; phylum Desulfobacterota; class Desulfobacteria; order Desulfobacterales; family RPRI01; genus RPRI01. The sequence continues at coordinate 10,989 of CAYODW010000056.1, forward strand.
TTTGAGCGTTTGCCAGTATATCATCAACAGAGGAAAACTGCGGCAGAATACCCGGATATTTCGGTGAAAACCTAACTGTTCGCTCACCTTCTACAACGGTCTTCCCTATGCCAAGTGCGATATGAGCAATACCTTCTTCGGGTTTCATTTTGGAAATCGGATAAAAATTGTGAGACTGGACTACACCGGAAATTGCCGGATAAAAATAATTTCCGTATTCTTCTCCTGTAAGCTGCTGTATGATCACAGCCATGGCCTCTTCCTGAGGTTTGTTTGATGTGCTGCGGGAAAAAGCCTTCGCGCTTTCATAATAGGTTGACGCATAAACCAGCTTTATGGCTGTGATCAGATGTTGAAACCTCTTCAAAAAGTCGGAATGATTATTGGGAATCATATAGGTTTGATAGATTCCTGCGTAAGGGAGAAACTGTGAATCTTCCAGCAGGCTGGACGAACGAACAGACAGAGGGTATTTTACCTGATCCAGGTAAGTCTCAATATTTGTTAACAACCATTCAGGAAGTTCGGCTTTTAAAAAGCTTTCAGTAACTTCTCCATCAGGATAATCGTTTTTGGCAAAATCCTGCAACTTGTTCAATGATATAAAAGATTCAAATCCATCCGTGCTGATTACAAGTGTTTTTGGAATTCCTATGTTAATTTCAGGATATTTCTCATGAATTTTTGTATTCTGATTCAGCATGGCAGACATGAAAGCCAGACTCCGCGCCTTACCACCTAATGATCCATTGCCGACCTTAACAAATTCCATTATATCAGCATCGAAATTATGACTTTTAAATTGTGCGACCACGCCTTTTTGACGCCACTTGCGCACCGCATGAATATTGGCGATTATATATTGTCGCATATCATCAGCGCATTCAAACGAAGAGGCTTTAACATCCCGGAATCTGGAAGCAAGGGAGATCTCCGAACGAGACATTATCCAGTTGGAAAAGTGATTGCGCTCGGCGTGATATATAAGCGATTCATCAGGTATCTGAGCGACTTTTTCCTCAAGTTCACGAAGGTCTGATGCCCGTTCAATTATAGTGCCGTTCGGCAAACGGAAAATGAAATCTCCAAATCCCAGATGGGTAAGAAAAAACTCGTGTAATTCAGCAAGAAGATTCTGTGAGTTTTTGTCCAGAAAAACGGCCTCAATTTGATCAGCTTTTTCTTTATTGGATGACTTCGAGCTGAGCATGAGAAGCGGAAGATCCGGTATTTCTTTTTTTATCTTTGTAAGTAAAAGAAATCCCGCATCCTCGACCAATTCCCCATTTTTAGGTATGCTGGTGTCCGATATTATTCCGAAAAGAAATGACCTGAACTTAATGCAAAGCTTCATTGCATCTTCATAGTTTTCCGCTATCAGTATTTTAGGTCTTGCCCTCATTGTAAGCAGCCGGTGTTCTTCATTTAGACCAACTTCAAGGACAGCCTGAGTCTGTTTTACAATTTCTTTGTAAATCAAGGGCAGAAAAGAGGAGTAATAAACAGGGGAGTCTTCAACCAGGATCAGAACCCGAACACTTGCGGTCTCGGTATCATGTTCTACATTAAGGATATCTTCCGCATTTTTAACGATTGCAAGCAGCAGATCGGAGTTGCCCGACCAGATATATATTCTGTCAATACCACTGCAATTTTTGCTTTCAGGAAAGGGATAAATACCCTTGGCACTGTGATCAAGGAGAATAACAGGTAAAACCGGATTGAGTTTCTTGATTTCCAGACCCAGTGAAAAAGCATCTGTATTATCCAAATTCGGCATGGTTATAACCATATCGAACTTTTTCTTTTTCAGAAGATAAAGTGCTTCCATAGCCGAAGAAGCACGTGTCACCCTGGGGGGCATGCTAAGATTTAATCCACTGTATTCATTTATGATTCTTGATGCAGGGCTGCCGTCTTCTTCCATTATGAAGGCATCGTACGGACTTGATACAAATAAGATCTCACGTATCTTGATCAGCATCAACTCGTGAAAGACTTTTAGATGCGAATAAAACACATCGGACTTTTGACTATATTCTTGAAGCAACTTGAGCCTCGGTCTGATTTTGATCTTAATATTAATTTTAAAAGAGAAGTCTTATGTAATAGGCATAGACCATTTATAACAGTCTCAATAAATTTCATTGTTTTGTCATAATATCAAATTCATATGCTTTTACAAGAGATTATTCACACATGCCCTCATTAGTTCCGTGCCATTCTTGGTATACTTGCAGTAAAAAAATAAAAAAGCGCAGCTTTTTAGGCTGCGCTTTTTTTGAGAGTTAACACCCGCTGTTTTGATTCAGCAGATTAATTTAATCACGCGTCAATTATTTTGAGAGCATCTTCCCTGTATGCATCCATAATATAAGGAACACCTGTTATCTTTGAAGCCTCTTCCGTAAGACAGGCAATGTCGTTTCTGGTAATAAAATGCGTTCTGAACTTTCTTGAGCCGGCCATAAGCTGCTGCAGACCTACACGTAATTTCTCGGCGGCACTGTACAATCCGACTGCGCCAAGGGGAAGCTTATCAGTCTCCTTTCCGTATTTTTCCTTCAACTGGTTGTAGCAGACAAATATCTCTTCCTTCTTTGTTCCATACTTTGAAACCGTGCTGGGCAGCCCGCCGTCTTCTCCTTTGAGCCATCGGCCTATGTTTTTTCCAACCATTCCCGGAATCATAAGGCCTCGTCCCATGCAAACGGCTTTGCAGAAAGGCGCCCCAAGAGCCAGCGCCTTGAAGATATGGTCTTCGCTTGAAAATCCGCCTGCAAAAGCAATATCAGGAACCCAGGCGCCTTTACGGGCAAGTCTTAAGCAAAGTTCATATGCCATTGAATGCAGATATATTGAAGGAATGCCCCATTCGGACATCATCCGCCACGGGCTCATTCCGGTTCCTCCCGGAGCACCGTCAATGGTAAGAAGATCGATCTTGGCATCAGATGACCAGCGGATAGCCATTGCAAGCTCACGCATCGGGTATGCCCCTGTCTTAAGGGTTACACGTTTTGCTCCAAGCTTCCGAATCCGGTCAACTTCTTTCATAAAATCTCCCTGGTCAAGAAAGCCAAGGCGCGAATGGCGTTCGAATTCCTTTATGGCGCCGTCTTTGAATGCAGCTTTTACTCCCTCATTCTCAGGATCAGGGGTAACTATGTATCCGCGTTTTTTTAATTCAAGAGCCCTGTCAAGAGAATTTACCTTGATTTCTCCGCCTATACATTTTGCTCCCTGGCCCCATTTTAATTCAATTGTTTCGACTCCAAGGCTTCTTACAGCATATTCGGCAACACCCAGCCTTGTATCTTCAACATTCATCTGCACAAGTATATCGCCATATCCTTCATGATATTTCCTGTACTGTTCAACGCGGCGTTTAAGCTCAGGAGAATCCTTGACTTTGCCGTTTTTATCTATTTTAAGCTGAGGATCGATACCGCAAACATTCTCACCGCAAACAATGCTTATTCCCGCAATAGCGGCCCCGACAGCAAAATGCTCCCAGTTTATTCTTGCAACATCGGTGCTTCCTAAGGCTCCGGTAAACATCGGAACTTTCATTTTAACTTTTTCAGTTGAACCGAACCATGTTTCCGTGTTCACTCTTGGAAAGGTTGCCTGATCTGAATCCGCTTCTATTCCCTCAGCGCCCATTGCGTAACCCATGATATTGAGATGTGAATAATCAACAGGGTAATCCTTATCCGCACCTGCCGTAATTGAACCAAAAGGTGAGGGATAAAGAAGCTCTCTTCCGCGGAATGTTGCGTTGAAAAGATCACAATTGCCTTTGCAACCGTCAATGCAACGGCTGCATATTCCGGACTGTGGAGCAACGTCACGGGAACGGTTTTTTGTCTGAAGCGCTTCGCTTGAATTTGGTCTGGCTAGATTCATTTTTCTTCTCCTAATTTATTGTTGTTTTTAATGCATTATAAAACAGAAAGGCGCCTGTCCAACCATATGGACACAGACGCCTTTGTCTTAATACCGATAAATTTTCTTACGCCATTGTAATCAAATTTATTTATACTGTTAAATTATGGCTTTTTTTAGACGCACTTAATATTATTGTCAAGGGATTTTTACTTGAAAACATCAAATAGTAGCGAAATAGAATTTGCTTATATATTGTGGCGAGGAATCAGCTTGCTATTGCGGTTCAAGATCTTCTGAAAGCAGAATAGCTTCAGCGACGTTGCGGAGGGATTTCCTGGTATCCATGCTTCGTTTCTGTATCCAGCGGTATGCCTCTTCACCTGTTTTGTTTCTACGCTGCATGAGAATTTCTTTAGCTCTCTCCACAAGCTTACGTGTCTCAAGCTCTTCTTCGATAACTTTTGTTTTTACCATTAACTCTGTATTCATTATCGCGGCTGCAGCCTGGTTTGCAACAGTTCTGATAAGATTGACTTCTGTTTCGGAGAACACCCTGTGTTTTGATGTAAAACAGTTCAGAACACCTATTACCTCTTTATCTTTTACTTCAAGCGGAACACCGACCATTGATACAAGCCCCAGCTTTTTAGCCATCTCCTTTTCCTTGAACCTGGGCTCATTCAGAACATTTTCAATTATCAGCGGCTCTTTGTGGGTTGCAACAAATCCGACAACGCCTTCATTCATATTCAAAGACCGGTCCTTAACATACTCAGGATCTATCGACTGTGTCGCCTTGAGCCGTATCTTGGGAGGTGAAACCGTTTCATCTATTAACCAGAGCGAACAGATTTCAACGCCTGTCACTCTGGCTGTAACCATTACAATAAGTTTCAGGATCTCTTCAAGATAAAGATCGGATGTAATTACCCTGCTTATATCCATCAAGGCTTTTATATATTTATTATAGGTTTCCGGAGATTCAATTTTCATGGTATATGATTTTAACGGTTTTTAGAAAAAGTGAGCGATTGCAATTATCGCAATTTTGTATAAAATTAATTTGGCGCATTTATATTAAATGCACAGAAATGTGTCAATACCTTAAAAGACGGTTAACTTACAAGGATTCAGGGTTTCAAGGATTCGAGTGAAAAAGATTTAAGACATATATATTAATCTGGAGGGCTTCTTGGATAAAATTATTAAAAAAAGAATAGATAGTGTTAAAAAAAAATTTTCAAAACTGAATATTGACACTTTAATGGTACTTGTAGATGAAAACCGCCTTTATTTAAGCGGGTTTCGCGGTCACGATACCCAGTTCGACGAATCGGCCGGAGCTCTCTTTATTTCCGAATCAGGTCTTATTCTTGCAACTGATTCAAGATATGAAGAACAGGCCTCGAAAGAAGCTCCTCTTTATAAAGTTATCTGCTGCAAGAAAGGACTTTACAAACAGATTCCCGAAATACTCGGATCTCTTGGAACAAAAAAACTCGGATTCGAAAGTATACGTATTTCGCACCTTGAATATAAAAAAATGGCAAAAGTGATAAAATCAGGAAATCTTAAAGTCAAACTTGTTGAAACTGATAATGTTGTTGAAAGTCTTCGTGAAATAAAAAATGAAAAAGAGATTGAATCGATAAAAAAAGCTCTTGCGATAGCCGAATCAGTTTTCAGCGATATTCAGGGAGATATAAGAGCCGGGATTACTGAAAAAGAAATAGCCTGGCTGATTGAAAAAGGAATCCGTGAAGCTGGCGCAGAAAGCATCTCTTTTCCGATAATTGTCGCATCGGGGCATAACAGCGCACTTCCTCATGCAATACCTTCGGACCGCAAATTCAAAGAAGGTGAGCCGATACTTTTCGACTGGGGCGCAAAGGTTAATGGATATTGTTCCGATATTTCAAGAACCATAGTGATCGGAAGGCCTGATGAGATTTTTAGAAAGGTTTACAATACTGTTCTTGATGCCCAATCCATTGCAATAAAAGCTATAAAATCAGGAGCAGATTCCAGATCTATTGACAAAATTGCACGCAGCTATATTGAAAAAATGGGCTTTAAAGGAAGATTCGGACATAGCCTTGGCCATGGCACTGGACTGTCAATACATGAACAACCGAGATTGAGTCCATTGAAAAATTCGATATTGAAATCTCGAATGGTATTTACAATTGAACCGGGGATATATATTCCAGGCTGGGGAGGAATCAGGCTTGAAAACATGGTTGTTGTCAGAAAAAATAAAGCCGAAGTCCTTA
>CAYODW010000057.1:0-16694 GCA_964402865.1 uncultured Desulfonema sp.
GGAAGATCTTTGGCTGTTCTAATAAGAAGGTAAAAGCCTAGACTGCCTATCACGATATTTGGAACCCACATTCCAATAACAGGTGGATAACAGGCCGTATTTGCAAAAACATAACCTATCGAAAGCAGCAGATAATAAAATAAAAAAAGGGCGAGGGCCACAACCAGTCCGTATGAACGTCTTGAAGATTTAAGCTGGGTACCTAGAGGAAGAGCCAATATTCCTAAAACAAAACAAGCGAAAGGAATTGAAAATTTTTTGTGCAGTTCAACAAGAGCATCAAAATATCGTGAGTTTTTATCCTTGGCATTTATTAAATAATGACGAAGTTCTGAAAGAGTCATCTCTTTTTCGTCTTTTTGCGCCCACTTTTTCTTGGTGTCTGTCAGAGCGCTTTTTAAATCCAAGTTAATATCATAAGTTTCAAAACTAATCGAATTGACCGACTTGTTTTTTATACTTACCTGGTTAATTCTTCCGTCAAACATCCTTAACCGGAAAACAAGCCTGTCTTTCTCGCTTATGAGTACTCCTCTTGGAGCCACAATTGTACTGATTATGTTTTCAGTACGTTTATCTTCGACAAAGACATCTATGAGTTCGCCCTTTTTCAAATTAACTTCATTCACATAAAGCATTACATCTTTAAAACTATCATTGAAAATCCTTTCTTTGAGACCCAGTTCAAGATTCGATGTTGCAACATCCACCGTCAATCTTTTAATAGAAGTTTTACCCCATGGCATTCCATAAACCGCCAAAAAAAAAGTGATTATATATCCCATCAGGCAGAAGAACAGTACCGGTGGAAGTAATCCGTAAAGGCTTACACCTCCTGTTTTTAAAGCAACAATTTCATTATCGCTTGAAAGTCGGAGAAAGGTCAAAAGAACAGTCAGCATAACCGACATGGGTATCACAAACACAAGAAAATAAGGAACAAAATAGATTAACAACAGGATTACTTTGGGAAGGCTTATATTATAATTCACAACCATATTGGTTATAAGAAGAATTCTAGCCATCATGAAGAGAAAGGTAAAAAAAATAATGCTGATTAAAAAGGGGGGAATCATCTCTTTGAATAAGTATTTATTTACAATAGAGTTGATTTTCATTTTGTGTCATTTGCACCGAACTGCATCTTATAAAGTTTATAATATTCTCCTTCTTTTGCAATGAGCTCTTCATGTTTCCCTTCCTCAACTATACGACCGTCAACAATTACTAATATTCTATTTGCATATCCAATTGTCGATAATCTGTGGGCGATCACAAAAGTAGTCCGTCCCTTCATGAGATTTTCTAGTGCTTTTTGTACGAGCCTTTCAGATTCGGTGTCAAGCGAAGATGTTGCTTCATCTAAAATCAAAATGGGCGCATTTTTTATAAGAGCCCTCGCAATACAGATCCGCTGTTTCTCACCACCTGAAAGACGGCCTCCCAGTTCTCCAATCATGGTATCGAGTTGATCCTGAAAACCCTGGATAAAATCATAAGCGTATGCCGCTTTTGCTGCCGATTCAATCTCTTCATTCGAAGCTTTAAGATTTCCATAAGCTATATTGTTTTTTACCGTATCATTAAAAAGTATCGGCTCCTGTGTCACTATCGCAATCTGATCGCGCAAAGACGATATTGAGGTCTTTCGTATATCAACGCCATCTATAAGCAGAGAACCGCCACTGACATCATAAAACCTAGGAATAAGATTTACGAGAGATGTCTTACCGCCTCCACTCATTCCAACAAGTGCGATAATTTCTCCAGATTTAACCTCCAGGTTGATATTTTTTAAAACAGTCACATCCTTATATCTGAAAGAGACATCATTAAAGGTGACATTATGAGGACCGCGCTTCAATATCAGAGGATTCTCATCCTCTTTAATATCCGATTGCCTTTCAATTATATCGAATATCCTGTCTGTTGCGGCAAGCCCCTGCTGAAGCTGATTATTTAGTTTGCTGAGTTTTTTTACCGGATCATAAAGCATTACAACAGCAGCAAGGAACGAAACAAACGTCCCTGTAGTATAGGTTCCTGTAATAACTCTATATCCTCCGTACCATATTACAAAGGCTATTCCCAGCCCTCCCAGAAATTCCATTATCGGAGAAGAAAGAGACTTTGCTCTTACCTCTTTCATTTCAAGCTTAAAAAGCAGTAAAGTTTTATCAAAAAAGCGTTTTTTTTCATAAGCTTCCATGCCGAATGCTTTTACAATTTTGTTTCCGGCAAACGTTTCATGTAGGAAGGAGCTCATGTCTGCAATAGCCTCAAGGCATTTCCTGCTGACCTTTCTTACCTTTCTCCCAAGTGCCACAATGGGATAGAAAGCAAGCGGCAGAATAATAAAAGCGAATAATGCGAGGTCCCAGATCTGGGTGAATATGACAATTGTAAGACCGACGATCGTAAAACAGTCCCTCACGGAACCGGTAACAACCGAGGAGACCATCGCTTTTATGGTATTAACATCATTGGTGATGCGGGACATCAGGGTTCCCGTCTTTTCTTTATGAAAAAATGAAAGAGGCAGATCCTGTATATGATTATACAGCCGGTTTCGCAGGCGTCTTATAATATTCTGGCCTACATGGCTCATGAGATATTCCTGGCCATATATTCCAAGGCCGCGCAAGAAATAGACTATGATGACGGCAATGGGAATAAGTTTAAGCATCCTGGCGTCTTTATTGATAAACACATCATCAAGGGCGGGCTTAATCAAATATGCCGAAACAGCTGTTGTTCCGGCAACAATGAGTAGACATACTGTAGCCAGAAAAAGTGTAAACCAGCTCTCTTTTATAAGCTTTATGAGTTCAACATGTCTTGGTTTAATAAATGACAATGTTTTTTTCTTTATCCCCATCTATATATCACAATCTCGTTTGGCGGTTTTTCATTCTTCCGTCAGCATTGATATGGCTATATCTGCAACCCGTTTCGAAGCTCCGGAACCACCAAGAAGATTCCTTACTTCAACAAGCTCTTTTTTCATCAATTCAATTTTGCCATGATCGCCCAGAACTTTTAAAACTTCATCTGCTATATTTTCGGGAGTAGCCCTCTCCTGAATCAGTTCAGGGACTATTTCTCTTCCTGCTATAAGATTTACAAGACAGATATTCGGAACCTTTATCATAGCTTTGCCGAGTCGGTAGCTTACAGGCGAAACCTTATATATTATAACCATTGGAATGCCTGCAATTGCAGCTTCCAGCGTAACAGTACCTGAAGCAGCCACGACAAGAGAGCATTTTTTTAAAATCTGATCCGCACCGCCTGAAATAATATCATAATCATAAGCGCGGTGTTTTCCTATTATTTTTTCAACATATTCCCGTTCCACCGTCGGGGCAAGCGATACCGCTATTCTTATCCTGTTAATTTTTTTTGCAATTAATGAGGCTGCTTCAAGCATAACCGGAAGATGCCTTGCAATCTCACTGTCGCGTGAACCTGGCAACAAGCCTATTACCCTCGTGGTATCTTCCTGTTGGTTCAATTTAACCGTTGACAGGTCGCCGTCAAGAAGAGGATGCCCTACATATGATACGGGAATGCCGTGTTTTCTAAAAAAATCCTCTTCAAAGGGCAGGATAACAGCCAGATGATTTACAAGCTCTTTTATTTTTTTAACCCGTCCCTTCCTCCACGCCCAAACCTGAGGGCTTATGTAATACAGGACGGGTATGCCGAGCTTTTTTGCAGCAGCGGCAACTTTAAGATTAAAATCGGGAAAATCAATCAGTATCAGAAGACCAGGCTTTAAACTTTTAAGAAGCCTTTTTGCCCCGGCCATACCTTTAATAAGAGAAAAAACCTTTGAAAAAACCTCGGTTATCCCTACCACGGCAAGAGTCGACGCATTCTGAATAATTTCGACTCCGGCAGCTCTTAGCGCGTCACCACCTATGCCGCAGAAATGGAGATCATTATTTCTACCTTTCATGGCTGAAACAAGCCTTGCCCCGTGAATATCGCCTGACGCTTCGCCTGCGATTATCATAACACTTTTCCGATTAGTAGGCTGACTCATATGATCAATCGTCAAAAAGCTGTTTTTTTGAAGAATCAATCTGTTCCATTACGCTCAAGGCCACCTTCAATGCATCACGTCCGACCTGACCGTTAACTTCCGGGACCTCACGCCTGCTTACCGATTTAACAAAAGCTGTAAGCTCATCTTTCAAAGCGTCACTCTTTTCAAAACAGATCTGTTTTATCTCCATGCCTGGTATAATGCTCTCTTTTTCATCCTCTTTTTTACGCACAATGGTTATTTCATGATTCGCGAAATCAACCGATATATATGCATCCTGCTGGAACAGCCTAATTTTGCGTTCATTCTTTGTCGAGATTCTGCTTGCGGTGACATTAGCAACACATCCGTTCATAAATTCAAGGCGCGTATTTGCTATGTCGGCCCGGCCTGTTATTACCGGAATACCCGCGGCATGAATGCTTTTCATTTCAGATCTGACAAAACCGGATATTATATCTATGTCATGAATCATCAGATCGAGCACTACACTTACATCCGTGCCTCGTTCTTTGAAAATACTTAAACGATGTGATTCAATGAATCTGGGGTTTTTTACAATATCTTTAAGCGCAAGAATCGCGGGATTGAATCGTTCCAGATGCCCGACCTGTATGATAAGGCCTCTTGCCTCAGAAATGCTTATCAGTTCATCCGCCTCACAAAGGGTTGTCGTAATCGGCTTTTCGATAAGAACATCTATGTCATTTTCGAGAAAATCTCTGCTGACCTTGTAATGGGCTGGAGTTGGAACAACAACGCTGACAGCATCCACTTTTCCAATCAGATCACGATAATCGGTGTAGGCATTCGTCTTCACCTTTTTCGATACGGTCTCCGCCTGCACTCTGTCCGAATCCGCTATTCCGACAAGCTCAACATCATCCATCTGTGAATATTTATCCGCATGAAATTTACCGAGGTAGCCGGCGCCCACAACACCTACACGCAGTTTTTTCATTATTTTACTTTCCTGAAATTGCGACAATGCTTATTCCGAATCTGTCTGCAAGCATCACCATCTCTTCCTTATCAAAAACAACTGCTTTTTGAGCCTCAACAGCAAGGAGTTTAACTCCCGATTCATGCATTGCACTTATAGTTTGTGAGCCTACAGCAGGCATATCGAATCTTGTATCCTGATTCGGCTTGCAGACTTTAACCATTATAGATTCCCCGTTTCCAAGTTTTCCTCCTCTTCGGATAGTGGCATCCGTGCCGTCAATAGCCTCGACAGCAAGTACAGATCCACCGCACACAACGACACACTGGCCTACATCAAGGCGGCCTATCTCTTTTGCAATATGCCATCCGAGATCTATGTCCGCCTTTTCTGCCCTTGTCGGCTTTCGCTTTGTCCAGCACCCCTCTTCCGCCAGAAGATCCGGAAGTAAAAAAGTTGAAGATTTTATCATGATGCCCTCTTTTTCAAGCAACCCGGCAAACGCGCTCAAAAGTCCGTCATCATGTGTGCTTTTCATACGCGCCACCAGTGAAATAGCTTTGATATCGGGCCTGACATCGGAAAACATCCTTGTTTTTTTTACTGCGCCAAGCATCACTGCTTCTTTTATTCCGTTTTTTTTAAAAAAGCCTATCAACCGCTTAACCTGACCGAGATGCATCCATTCTATTGCCTCAACATGCTCTCTGAGCGTCTGTTCCGCTTCATTTATAAAAGCCGCGGCATATACTAAAAAGTCACCTGATTTGGCTTTCTTTGAAAAAATTATGGGGAACTGGCCGCTCCCCGCAATGAGTCCGATCTTTTTTTCCATTAGATTATCGTGTAACTCCACGCTGGGAAGATTTAATAAAATCGATGAAATTTACGACCTCAGGAACCTGCTCTACTTCGGCCTTTACTCTTTCAATAGCCTCGTTCAAGGTAAGTCCTATCCTGAATATAATTCTGTATGTTTTTTTCAGCAGAGATAATGTTGTAGGCGAAAAACCATGGCGCTTCAGGCCGACAGAGTTCAAGCCATGCAACTCCGCCCTGTCTCCCGCAGCAATGACATAAGGGGGCACATCTTTAACAACTGCCGATTTGCCGCCGACAAAAGCATATTCTCCAATTTTGACGAATTGATGCACGGCTACAAGACCCCCTATTGTTGCATGATTTCCTATGGTAATATGTCCGGCCAGAGTCGCGTTGTTTGCCATGACAACCTTGCGGCCTACCTTGCAGTCGTGCGCTATATGGGTATAGGCCATCAAAAAATTCTCTTCCCCGACTTCGGTTATACCCCCTCCGAATCCCGTTCCCCTGTGAATGGTAACGAATTCTCTTATTATTGTTCCACTGCCGATCTTTACATATGTCTTTTCCCCTTCAAATTTGAGTGACTGGGGAACTGCGCCTAGTGCCGCGTACTGAAATATCCGGCAGTTCCGGCCTATAGTCGTAAAAGGGTCTATTACAACATGAGGGCCTATCACGGTACCTGAACCTATGAATACATTATCCCCGATTATGGAATATGCGCCTATATCGACATTTGAATCGATCTCGGCCCCTGAATTAATTAAAGCAGTCTCATGAATCATTCTTTTCCTCCGAAAGCGGCCATAAACTCAGCTTCAGCCACGCACTTGCCTTCAACTGTCGCAATGCCCGACATTTTGACGGCTTTTGACCTAATATTTAAAATTTTCACATCAAAAAAAAGCTGGTCCCCGGGAACAACCGGTTTCCTGAATTTAACTTTGTCCATCCCCATAAAATAAACCAGGCTGCCGCGCTTTTCCTCCGGCTGGGAAACGGCAAACAATATTCCACCGGCCTGCGCCATTGCTTCTATAATAAGAACTCCGGGCATGATTGGAGCGCCTGGAAAGTGTCCCGCAAAAAAAGGCTCATTGATTGTGACATTTTTCAAAGCGATGATTTTATCCCCTTCAAAAAGTTCGACAACTCTGTCAATCAGAATAAACGGATACCGGTGAGGCAAAAACTTCATTATTTCCTTAATATCAATCTGTTTTCCCATTTTTTTTCTCCACTCTCTCCAGCCTCTTTTCTATTTCCATAAGCTTCTTCCTGAGATCAGGAAGTTTGGGAATAATGTTTTGCACCTTAAGCCACAGTTTATGGGGAATAGCGGGAATTCCGGATAAAATCTCTCCATCCCCGACCGATTTCCCGACACCTGATTTGCCGACGATAATAACGTTATTCCCTATGCTCACATGATCGGCAACCGCTGACTGACCGGAAATAATTGAATGCTTTCCTATTGAAGCGCTTCCTCCGATTACTGCCTGGGCTATAAGCAGACTGTCCTCTCCGATAGTAACATTATGCGCAATGTGGACCTGATTGTCCGTCTTTACTCCACGACATATCCATGTTTTGCCGAAAGTAGCCCTGTCGATCGTGTTTCCTGCTCCGATTTCTACATCATCATCTATTCTGACAATACCTGTATGGGGAATTTTGAAATATTTTCTGCCGTCGGAAGAAAATCCGAAACCATCACTCCCGATTACTGAACCGGAGTGAATTATTACCCTGTTTCCTATTGTGCACCTCTCGAGAACAGAGACATTGGAGTAGATCTTAACATCATCACCGATAACAACACCATCTCCGATATAAGAACACGGATAAATCGAGACCCGGTCGCCAAGAACAACATTATCGCCTATCACTGCATTCGGAGCAATCGAAACATCCCTGCCGCATTTGAATCCACTCCCGAAATGTGCGGATGCACTTATTCCCGGTATCGGAACTGAAGGCGGATAAAACAGGTTCAAAACTTTGGTGAAGGCAACTTTGGGATTATTTACCTGTATCAGATCCTTTGAAGATTCGCTGAAATTAATAGGAACTATAACCGCTCTGGCTCCGGTCTCTTCTATTTTTTTTAGAAACCCGGCATCACCGGCAAATGTTATGTCGTATCCTTTCGCATCTTCAAAGGAGGCAGCTCCGCATATTACAGTTTTAGAGTTGCCGATAATCCTGCCGCCCACAATATCTGCTATTTCGGAAAGCATCACTTCCATTATGATTTCCTACTTCTCATTTTCCCGGTTTCTGTGCGATTTTCGCATTATACTGCTGTATCAGTTTATCTGTAATATCCACAGAAGCCGGTGCATAAAATACGCCTGCTTCGCGCTTTTCTATTATTAGCAGATAACCCTCTTTTTTGCCAATTTCATCAGCAATGGTCTGTACTTCTTTTTGAATACGCACCAGCGAATCAGATTGAATCTTTTGTAATTCAGAGCTGTATTTTTTTTCGAGATTTTTGAAATCCAAATATTTTATCTGAACTTCCCTCTCTTTTTCTTCCCGCATCTCTTTGTTTCCGACCATTGAGTCCTTTTCAATCTTCTTCTTCAGCTCTTCTATTTCCGCTGCCTTTTTTTCAAGATCAGCCTTCATCTTATCAGCCTGTTTTTTAATTTCAGTCTGACCCGATTTACCGGCATTGGAAGTTTCAAGGATTTTCAGAAAATCGACCACTCCAATCTTCGCAATATCTGCTGCATGTGCGGAAATTCCAAGCAAAAAGAAAAGTGCTATACCGGCTGAAAACACTGTTTTAATTAAACGCATTACTCTGTCTCCTTTTTATATCATCATTAACTTTTCAAATATTACATGATAAAATATTATACGCCTTTAAAAGACTGTACCCACGGTAAATTCCCATTTTCCACCTTTACTTTCGTTTTTCACAGGATCCAGTATATAACCATATTCTATTCGCATTGGACCCATTGGTGAATACCATCTTATACCACCTCCGACACTTTCCCGCAAATTCCCAAGGTCTATACTTTCATCATTGTCATAAACATCTCCCGTATCAAAGAATAACACTCCCATAACACCGACTTCTTTGATTAATGGGAACAGGTATTCAAAATTGAACTGAACAAATTTATTTCCGCCAATATTTGTCAAAACACCTTCCGAATTTATCTTTTTCGGGCTTAAATCTTCCCAATCGAATCCGCGCAGCGAATTTATTCCTCCAAGATTGAAACGTTCATAGGAAGGAAGTTTTTGCCCTGAATTTTGGCTGACATATCCTGTCTTTGCATGTATTGAACCGACAGTTCCCTTAAATAAAGGGATAAACCAGCCAGTCTCAAGAATATATTTTGTAAAACCTATATCCCCGCCTAGACCTGCATACTGGATAGAGATGGTATGTTCTGATCCTTCGGTAGGATTGAACACTTTATCGCGGGAATCGTATTTCAGAGCCGTTGTTATGCTGCTCGAAACATTGTTTCCCGCCATTTCCTTTATAGTGTCAGGAGCATCTGTTTCAATATTGGTTATATCGGCTAAATCCAGAGCATAGGTCATATAAATTCGTGTAAATTCATAAACAGGATATCCGAATCTGATCCCGCCCCCCTTGCTGTCCTTATCGAAAGTATCATAATCATATTCCCAGCTGTATATATCAAAACCGGCTGAAAGGGGAATATCAAAAAGCCATGGTTCCGTGAAGCTTAAGGTATATTTATTTGAAACACTTCCCAGCTGTGTTTTTAATGCCAGAACCTGTCCCCGGCCAAAAAGATTTCTCTGTGAAATTGAAGCCATGCCGAATACCTTTTCCACGCTGCTGTAACCAGCACCGAAGGTGAAAGCACCGGTTGGCTTTTCCGTAACATCGATCTTAAGCACCATTTTATCATCTGAGCTTCCCTTTACCGTATCAACCTTAATGTCCTCAAAGTAATCCAAACGATGCAGATTGCGCATGCTCTTTTTCAGCTTCACTCCGCTGTAGAGCTCCTGCTCATATACAAGCAGTTCCCTTCTAATAACCTTATCCCTGGTCTTTGAATTTCCACCGATAAGAATTTCTTCAAAATAGACAGGTTTACCTTTCTTAATCACAAAATTAATATTGACGATCATTTTATCCCGGTCCTGATCAATGCCGGGAGCAATATCCGCATATGCATAACCTTCGTCCGAATAGATATCCGTCAAGGCGAGGACATCTTTTTGCAGAACCTGCCTGTTATAAAACTTTTCTTTCCCGATCATAATTTTCTCAATAAGTTTTTCTTGAGGAAAAATCAGATCGCCGGATATTTCAACTTTTCCGACTTTAAATTGCGGACCTTCATCTATTTTTATTGTAATATCAATCCATGATTCATGGGTATCAATTTGAGGCTCGCCGACTTTGGCCTGAATAAAACCATTATTATGATAAAAAGCGGATAGTTTCGCAACATCCTGATTCAAGTCTTCTCTGTTCAGATCACCGGCTGAAGAGACCCATGAAAAGATGTTTTTTTCAGATGTTGACATAAGCTTTTTTAGCTTTGAACTTGAATATGCCTTATTCCCTTCGAAGATAATGTTTTTAATCAATGCTTTCGAACCTTCTGAAATTATAAATTCAAGATCGGCCTGGTTATTATCGAATTCATGAATTTTGTATTCAACCTTCATGTTATGATAATTTTTCTCTTTGTATAAGCCTTCAATCCTTTCTATATTTTTCTTAATCATTACAAAATTTAGAATAGATCCGGTCTTTATGTTTAAGACTCCCCTGATCTTTTCATCTTCATATATCCTGTTGCCTTTAATAAGGATTACCCTTATCGTCGATTTTTCTTTAACCTTGAAAGTAACAACCTTGCCATCCGGCGTATCTTCAGATTCAATCCTGGCATCATCAAAGTACCCCATTGCATATATAGCCTTGAGGTCATCAGAGAGATTCTTAGAGGAGTATATGCTGCCCTCTTCTGTTTTAACGACTCTTCTGATTGCATCGGTTTCGATGCGCTTGTTACCCTCAACAAAAACTTTTGATACTTTTTCCTGTTTGAATATTTTCATACCTATATCGAGAGAGATTTCCTTAAGGCTTGCTGAAAGATTTTCAATTCCATCGCCTTCAAGAATAAAGGCTTTAGGAAGTTCATTTCCAATAGTTTCAATCATCTTTATATCAAGGCTAAAATGATGGCCTATTAACGTGATGCTTCCCCAGACTATATTATGAGCACCGGAATTAACGCCTATTCTCCTGATTTCATCTGCGCTTATGTCTTTTCCGGTAAGAGATGAAATCATAGCCGGGTCAGGTTCCAAAACAGCGGCGCCGTTTTGTTTTAAATGATTCTTTATAACCTGAGGAATCTGATCATGAAGATACGAAAGCTCTTCCTGTGAATTGACTTCAAATGGTAATACCAAAACATTTACCGTTTCAAGTGCATAACCTGTACTTGAGAATAAATATACAATTGAAATCGCAATCAGGCATAAATATTTTTTCATAATAACTCCTTAAACTGTTTCAATGAGCTGCCCATCAATAATTGTAACACATCTTTGCATCAGAGATGCCAGTTCCATATTATGCGTCACTACTATCATCGCCATATTCAGTTCCTGATTAAGTTCAATCAGCAACTCATGAACCTGTTCGCTGTTTCTTTTATCAAGATTTCCCGTCGGCTCATCTGCAAGAAGTATAACCGGTTTAAGCACAAGAGCTCTTGCGATAGCAACTCTCTGCTGTTCACCACCGGAAAGTGTATTAACCCTGCTATTCATTCTGTTCTTGAGCCCGACTCTTATCAGTATTCTCTCTGCTTCATCCCTCGCTTTTTGCCTGCCGATTCCTTTTATGAGCGCAGGCATCATTGTATTTTCAACCGCTGAAAACTCGGATAGAAGATGATGAAACTGAAAAACAAATCCAATAGATTCGTTTCGGAATTTTGACAGCCTGTCCGGATCATAACGGAACACTTCATCATCCTTGAAAAAAAGGGATCCATTATCCGGGTAATCAAGTGTCCCTATTATATGTAACAGAGTGGATTTGCCGATACCTGATGCACCGACAATAGACATTGTCCCGCCTTTATTCAAATCAAAATTAATATTTTTCAGAATCTCAAGACGAGCTTCACTGCCATTAAAAGCCTTGGATATACCTATAACTTTCAACATGTTTATTGAATTGCCATCTGAACAAGTATTTTTTTCGTTACCGATTCTGTTATCATCCATGGCGAATAGCCTCTACCGGATTGAGTTTGGATGCCTGGTGAGCCGGATACAAGGTTGCCAAAAAGCAAATCGCCAATGCTGCCGAAGCAATTAACAAAACATCTAAAGCGATAAGACGTACAGGAAGTGTCGTTATATAATAAACATCTCCGGGAAGATCGATAAATTTGTACTTTTCAAGAAGCTTGCAAAGTAAATAACCAGCACATACCCCAAGGCTTGTTCCAACCGAACCTATTATCATACCTTTATATACAAATATCCTTCTTATGCTCTTATCGGTTGCGCCCATAGCTTTTAGAATAGCTATATCTCGCGTCTTCTCCATTACCATCATTATAAGGGTGCTGGCTATGTTAAGGGCCGCGACCAGAACTATGAGTGTTAATATGATAAACATAACGGTCTTTTCCAGCTTTAAGGCTGAAAAAAGGTTTTTGTTCATTTGGGTCCAGTCTCTTGTCCAGTATGGAAAACCCAAATCAATTACTATTTTTTCAGCAATTTTTCTTGCAAGGTCAATATCATCAACGCGAACCTCTATGCCGGTTATGGCGTCGCCCATGCGCAAAATTTTCTGGGCATCACTTATATTAACATAAGCAAATGAACCGTCATAATCATGTATTCCTGACTCGAACAAACCTTTCACTTCAAACTGTTTCATGGAAGGTAAATGGCCGATAGGCGATATAACACCGGTTGGTGATATAAGATATACCATATCGCTCACAGAAACACCCAGGTTTCCTGCAAGCTCTTTCCCAAGGATAATTCCCGGAACAGAATTTGAGTAACCTGTATTCCGTTCACTTATTTCATTCCTTTTCAACAAATCAGCCTTAAGGTTTCTTACAATCCGGCCTGCTGACGCCGGATCAACACCTTTTAATACAGCACCTGAAACTCCTGAGGAAGATTTAAGCATTACCTGAGTGTAGACAAAAGGGGAGGCTGCCGAAACACCTCTGATATTTTCAATTGATTTGATTAGTTCGGATTTACCGGCAAATGAGCCTCCATGCCGCATTACAACAATATGCGACTCTACTCCAAGTATTCTGGATTTTAAGTCTGACTCAAAACCGGCCATTACGGCAATAACTACTATAAGAGCCATAACTCCTACCATAACACCCGAAATGGATAATATTGTAATAAGGGATATAAAAGCCTGCTTTTGCCTGGCTCTTAAATAGCGGCTGCCGATAAATAATTCAAAAGACATTTTTTATATGACTCATAATTGTTGAATAATGCTCTTCCTTTTAAAAAAAAACAGAGAGCTAAAATATTATTGAAATTTCATTATTAAAACAGACCGGTGTCATTATTACTACTTTGAGCCCGCAGGTTTCATATGAGGGAAAAGGATCACTTCCCTGATTGAAGCAGCATCTGTAAAAAGCATTACCAGCCTGTCTATGCCAACTCCCTCACCAGCAGTCGGCGGCATACCATATTCGAGAGCTTCAATATAATCTTCATCCATGTAATGCGACTCATCGTCACCTTCATTTCTGTCTGATACCTGCTGTAAAAATCGCATTTCCTGATCTTCAGGATCGTTAAGTTCTGAAAAACCGTTTGCTATTTCTCGACCTGCAATAAAAAGTTCAAAGCGGTCGGTTAATGACGGATCTATTTCGCTCCTTCTTGAAAGAGGAGAAATTTCAACAGGATATTCTGTTATAAATGTGGGCTGAATCAGCTTTGGTTGAACAAGCACATCAAATAGTTTTGTAACGACTTTGCCTATCCTATTGGTTTTTGTAATTTTAATTCCATTTGAACGGGCAAATTCAATGAGCTTCTCCTTATTATTTAGAAGGTTGGGATCGATTCCGCCAAGCTCTTCCAGAGCTGTTAACAGACTGATTCTTCTCCATTTTCCGCCAAAATCAATATTATTACCCTGATAAATAATTGAAGTTGATCCGGCAATCTCTCCTGATAAATAGACAAACAGATCTTCTGTTAGACTCATAAGATCCTGGTATGTAGCATAGGCCTCGTAGAACTCAAGCATAGTAAATTCCGGGTTATGCTGGGTTGAAATACCTTCGTTTCTGAAATTTCTGTTAATCTCGAAAACTCTTTCGAAGCCTCCAACAACAAGGCGTTTTAGATACAATTCAGGAGCAATCCGCAAGAACAGATCCATACCAAGCGCATTATGATGGGTTTTAAAAGGAGTAGCTTCAGCTCCACCGGGAATTGGCTGCATCATAGGCGTTTCGACTTCAAGATAATCTCTTTCAAGAAAAAATGATCTTATTAATTGGATAGTTTTACTCCGTTTTATAAATATATCAAGCACTTCCTGATTCATGATTAAGTCAAGGTACCGCTGGCGATAACGCTTTTCAGGATCTTTTAGTCCATGAAATTTTTCAGGAAGAGGCTTGATTGATTTACATAAGAGCCTTAATTCAGTTGCTAGTAAAGTCCATTCACCTGTTTTTGTCTTGAATATTGTTCCTGTTATTCCAACAAAATCACCGATATCAAGTTGTTTAAAAAGGCTGTATGATTCATCGCCAATCTTGTCTTTCCTTATGTATGCCTGAATCAGTCCTGTCCGGTCTTTGAATCTTATAAAGGAAGATTTTCCGAACAAATTGACAGCCATCATACGCCCCGCAGCAGAAAAAACAGTTTTATCATCTTCCTTTGACTCGGGGAAGTTCTCAATCGCATTCCTGATATCTCTTACAGTATGCATAACTTTAAAATCATTAGGAAATAAATTGATATCCTTGTTCTTCAATTCCGATATTTTCTTTTTTTTCGTTTCAATCAGTTCATTTGTTTTTTCTATATCCATTGATTTCCTGCTTTCTTCGAGACATCGCCAAATATTCATTTTTTGACCAAGCACAATGAAGGCGATAATATTAACCGCATGAATACATAGAGTATTTTGAGGATTAAAATTTGAGCCTTATACAGTGATCGTGCAAAAGGGGATGTTAGGCAAAGGTCTCTCATCATTATGTATAATAATATCAAACCATATTTTTTTATGATTTATAAAAAGGTAACATTAATAATAAAACTACTGCAAATGAGCACAAAATTAAAATAATAAAATGTAATAAATTAACTTATTTGGAAAATAGTGTCAAGAATAACTTGCTGAATCGATTTGCTTTATTTTAAATGTAAAGGTTGCTCCATTATTAACAGTGCTTTCAACATCTAACCAGCTGTCATATGATTTTAGAATGTTATGGACAATAGAAAGACCAAGTCCTGTTCCTCTTGTTTTGGTCGTAAAGAACGGATCAAATATTGATTTTATTTCTTCATTCGAAATGCCACAACCATTATCCTTTATTTCAATCAGAGCATATTTATTTTTCAAATTATACATTTTTACTTCAATTTTTCCTGATCCTTCGATCGCCTCTGAAGCATTTAAAAGCAGATTCCATAATATCTGATGCAGGTGTATAGGGTCCATGTTAACCCAAACGCCTTGGGATATATCCTTAAGAATAGATATTCTACCCAAACATTTAATATCTTTTTCAAATAGATATATTGTATCTGCTATAATCTTTCCTAATTCAAAGGGTTCTTTCTTACCGGCCGGAGGTTTTGCAAAAAGCAAAAAATCATTGACCAGAAAACTTAACCGGTCTGCCTCTCTGAGAATAATTTGCATAAGCCTGTCGTGATAGGGATTATCACGAATGTCTTCTCTCAGAAGCTGAATTGAACCTGAAATGGACGCAAGTGGATTTTTTATCTCATGAGCCATCCCGGCCGCTATTTCACCCATCGCCGCCATTTTTTCAAATCTCTTAACACGTTCCTGCATTGCTATGAGTTCCTTTTTTGTTTTTCTTGTTTGTTCGGCAAGAAACCCGCTTAAAAACGCAACTGCAAAACAAGCAACTATTGTAATAAGTATTTTATAAAGAACCTGGCTCCATGGATAATTTGCAGCAACAAGACTATCTTCCAAAAGAAAGGGCTTTATGATTTTATAATATTCAAGATCAACGATTACTCCATATTGAATCGCACAAAGCGCGGCAATAATCATGCCTCCCTTTTTGAAAAGAAGCATAGTTGAATAGATAATTACTACAAGATATAAAAATGTAAAAATGCTCGAGAAACAGCCGGTAACGAAAATTATACAACTTACGAAAACAGTATCAATGCCAATTTGTATCGATGCAAAACGGTGAATATTTTTTATACGATAAAACAGAATTGTATAACAGAAAGAAATAATGAGCACTCCGGCTATGAGTCCATAAAGCATTAACAGCGGTTTATCCAGAGGTGCGCGTTTCTCGCTAAGCTGAAGGGCAATAGTAGATCCCAGAAGAAGAGTTGTAAAAAATACCCTAAAGAACATTAACCACTTTAATCTTTGGGTAATATCATTCTGTTGAATTTCCTTAATTGTATTCATGCATTGAAATTATCATAAAGTTATCCGTTTTGCCAGCCAATAAAAAGCAAAAAAAAACCCGGAACCTATAAAAGGTTCCGGGTATATATAAATTTCCCCGGCAGTGTCCTACTCTCCCACTCAGCTTCCCGAGCAGTACCATCGGCGCTGAAGAGCTTAACTTCCGTGTTCGGGATGGGAAC
>CAYODW010000058.1:0-16311 GCA_964402865.1 uncultured Desulfonema sp.
CAAAAATTTCTGGATTCCCGTTTGCACGGGAATGACGACTTTTGCAATTGGCTCAGATGTTATGCAACTATCTCATCTTGTTCTATATTATGTAAGGAACAGACTTAAGACCTGCCGTTTCTTCGTATCCGAGCATTATGTTCATATTTTGAACAGCCTGACCGGCGGCTCCCTTTACAAGGTTGTCTATTGCCGAAATCAATATCAGGCACCCGGTCCGTTTATCGATTCTGAATCCGATATCACAATAATTTGTTCCTGTTACATGTTTAGTATCAGGCAGCCTTATATCATAGCATAATCTTATAAACGGGCGCCCTGAATAGAAGGATGAAAGACATTTTTTTATATTTTCAGATGAAATATCTGCTTTGAGTCGCGCATAAATAGTTGTGAGCATACCTCTTGTCATAGGCACAAGATGCGGCACAAAGGTTATTTGCGTCTTCCTGCCGGTTTCCCGCGAAAGAACCTCTTCTATTTCCGGGTTATGCCTGTGGGCGGCAACTTTGTAAGCCTTGAAGGATTCATTGACCTCACAGAAATGGGATGACAAAGCAAGGGACCGTCCTGCTCCGCTCACTCCTGATTTTGAATCTGCAATAATGGATTCGGCATCTAGAAATCTTTCTTTTAAAAGCGGGATCAGCGGGAGAAGCACGCTGGTCGGATAACAGCCTGGATTGCCAATCAAGTCGGCACATTTTATTTTATCATAATAGATTTCAGAAAGCCCGTAAACAGACTTTTCAAGCAGGTTTTTAGATGTATGCGGCTGATAATAAGATTCATAAGTTTCGGAATTCCTGAACCTGAAATCGGCGGAAAGATCAATCACTCTCTTTCCCTTACTGATCAGCTTCGGAACAATTTCCATGGGTATTTTATGTGGAATAGAAAGAAAAAAAAGATCGGCCCTTTCATAAAGGTTATCAGCCGAAAGATCTTCACATACGAGATCGACATGACCTGTCATTGAGGGGAAAACATGGTCAAACCGCACACCGGCATACTGCCTCGAAGTAATAGCGGAAAGCGTTACCTCGGGATGCCCTGAAAGTAAACGCACAAGTTCAGCGCCGGCATACCCAGTAGCTCCAACAACAGCGACTCTTAACATTTACCCTCCTTAAAATACTATGGTTTGTGGTCTCTGGTTTGTGGTTTCCGGTTATTTTTACAAAGAACTCATCAATCTATATGAACTCTTTGGAAGTCATATGCGAACGGATTCGCCCTCTTCTTTGCTATCCCAGATATGCCTTCTGAACCTCTTCATTTTTGGCGAGCTCTTTTGCGCTTCCCTCCATTACAATATATCCTGTTTCCATCACATAGGCCCTGTCGGCATATTTTAGTGCGATGTGTGAATTCTGTTCAACAACAAATATCGTTGTTCCGGTTTTATTCAGTTCTTTCAAAACCTTGAATAAATCCTGCATCAGTATAGGGGCAAGCCCCATAGACGGCTCGTCAAGAAGAATAAACCCGGCCCCGCACATGAAAGCCCTGCCCATTGCAAGCATTTGCTGCTCACCACCGCTTAATGTGTCTCCCCGTTGATTCTTACGGTCTGAAAGTCTCGGGAAAAGAGAAAAAACACGCTCATAGTCCCTCGAAATCTGGCCGGAATCTCTACGTGCGTATGTGGCAATCTTAAGATTTTCCATAACGGTCATGTTCCCGAAAATTCTTCTGCCTTCGGGAACAAGGCCGATTCCGTGCCTGGCAACTACATGGTGGGGAGCTACTGAAAGGAGATCAACCCCTTTAAAGCTGATGTTTCCCTTCGAAACAACAGGCGCTACAGGAGGCAAAAGTCTCATTATGCTCATAAGGGTAGTTGATTTCCCGGCGCCGTTTGCACCAAGAAGAGCTACAAATTCCCCGTCTTCAACGTAAAGGGATATCCCGTGCAAAGCCTCAATATTTCCGTAACGCACGTGGAGGTTTTCTATCTTAAGCATTAACCGTCACCTCCTCACCAAGATATGCCTTTATTACCCGCGGATTATTTCTTATCTCGGATGGAGTCCCTTCTGCAATTATTTCTCCGAAATCAAGAACATCTATTTTTTCACACAGTGCCATTACAACTTTCATCTGATGCTCAATAAGCCATATAGTTAGCTTAAACTTTTCCCTGATCCATTTAACCATCTGGATCAACTGCTCTATATCTCCGGAAGGCATACCTGCCGCAGGCTCATCAAGCAGCAGAATTTTAGGCCTTATTGTAAGCGCTCTTCCTATCTCGAGACGCCGCTGAAGACCATAAGGAAGGTTTTTCGGATATTCATTCTCGTATTCCTTCATTTCGAGTATTTCAAGAAATTCTCTTGCTGACCTGATCACGTTCTTTTCTCTTTCAAAATACTTCCCCGTGTAAAGAATGGAATCAATAAAGCCGTATCCAAGCCTGTAATGCTGGGATATACAGAGATTCTCAAGCACCGTCATGCTGTTCCAGAGGCGTATATTCTGAAAGGTGCGGGATATTCCAAGACTTGTTACTTCATGCGGTTTAAGGCCTTTAATTGACTTTCCGTTGAATCGTATCTCCCCTTCCGTAGGTTTATAAAAACCGCTGACGAGATTGAATATTGTTGTCTTTCCAGCCCCGTTAGGCCCTATAAGCCCTGAAAGCACACCCTCTTCAATATTCAGGTTAAAGTTTGAAACAGCCTGCAGGCCGCCAAAATAATGATTAATGTTATTAAGTTCCAGTAGCGCCATTTGTATTAAAGCTCCCTTGATGGGAAAAACCTGCGAAGTTTAGGGAAAACATCCGTGAGCTCTCGGTTTCCCATGATTCCTTCAGGCCGGTACAGCATGAGAATTATCAAAAGAAGCGGAATAAGAACCCATTTATAAACCTGAAGGGGACGTAAGATCTCCATCAGGAGAGTAAAGCTTACGGCGCTTAAAACAGACCCGCTCAATGATCCCATACCTCCGAGATATACCATGACCATTATTTCGGTCGATTTCATAATGGTAAATGATCCGGGATTTATGTATCCGAGAACATGGGCGAAAAGGCCTCCCGCAATTCCGGCGAGGCCTGAAGAGAGAGTAAATGCAACCAGTTTCATCCGATTAGTATTAACGCTCATAATCTCGGCTGCAATTTCGTCGTCCCTGACCGCTATTACACCCTTTCCATAAGTTGAATTAACGAAATGGTTTAAAACCCATATGCAAACGGCCGTGAAAACAAAAATCCATATCATTACCCAGGGCAGGTTGATAACGCTCGTCATGGAATCAATAACTTTGCCCATCCCCATAAAACCTCTCGCCCCTCCGATAACCTGAATATTTTCTATGGAACTTTTAACTATGTAGTTTACTGCAAGGGTAATAATAGCCAGGTAATCCCCTCTTGTCCTGACTGAAGGAATGGCAACAAGGAGACCTGCCAGAGCAGCACCCGCACCACCGGCAATAAGAGTGATCGGAAACAGGAATATGGCCGAACCCGGTGAAAAAAGAGGGCCGCCGAAAATCGGGCTCGACGTAAAAAACCAGATGTTTAAAATTGAGGCGATATAGGCTCCAACAGCCATAAACCCGGCATGTCCGCAGGAGAATTCCCCCATATACCCGTTTATCAGGTTAAGCGAACTGCAAAGTATGATATTAATGCCTATAAACATTATTACTATCTGCTCGTAGGTATTAATAAATCCGAAGCGGGCGGCAGCTATAACTACTATGGATAACAGGCTGTATAATATTGCGGACAAATAACGCTTCATATGGAGAATCCGTTTTTTTTCATTCCTTTTAACCTCAAATCTTTTGTGCTCTCGCTATTCCGAATATTCCGGTCGGCTTCAAGCTCAGCAGTAGAAGAAGTATGGCAAAAGCTATGAGATCCCGCAGGGTGGATGGAAATACGGCAGCAACATAAATTTCAACAAATCCCAGGATAAAGCCGCCCACGAAAGCCCCGCGTATTTCGCCTATACCCCCCACAACTGCTGCAATAAATGCTTTCCAGCCGACCATGGCTCCCATGTAGGGTTCAAGAACAGGGTATGCAGTTACAAAAAGAACGCCTGCAAGAGCAGCCATTGAAGATCCGAGAATGAAAGTAAATACTATAACAACATCGAGAGGAATGCCCATAAGCAGGACAGCCACGCTATCATATGAGATGGCGCGCATCGCCATTCCTAATTTGGTTTTACGGACAATGGCTTCAAGTAATATGAAAACAAGTATCGTCGTCACTATCACAAGAATTTTTACATTGGTGAAAGTAATGCCGCCAATCGTATATATGCTCTTTTCTAAAAGTTCGGGAAAACTTTTCCTGCTTGCACCCAGAAGCGCAAGGTTCCCGTTTTCAAGAACAAGTCCGCACATAAGAGCAGTGATAACGACATAAAGACGTCCTGCACCCTTTTTCCTGAGAGGCCTGTATGCCACTCTTTCAAGGGTAACACCAACAAAGGACGTAAGCACCATGGTAATAATTATTGTGATCACAAATATGGTATTGCCATCCAGGGCAAAGGGAAGCTGAAGCGAATATGAACCGAGTAAAAATGAAGCGATGAAAAAGGCAATATAAGCCCCAACCATAAAAATATCCCCGTGGGCAAAGTTTATAAGCAGAAGCACCCCGTAAACAAGGGTATATCCAAGGGCGATCAATGCATAAAAGCTTCCCCATTGAAGCGCATTCAAAAAATTCTGGAAAAACATCTCTAATGACAAATTATTTATCCCCGAAAAAATAATGAAAAAGGCGGGATAAAACATTCCCGCCCTTTTAAATAATTGATTGAAGCTTTCTCCGGCAAGCTGATGAGAATTCGCTCGCTTTTCAGGTCACTCGAATCCTCATAGAATCACCAGCTGTTTTGGAGATTATTCATATATTATATCACGGGCATACGGATTTATAAAACTCGAATTCTCCGGTGTCGCTGATTTTTACAACTACAGCGCATTTGCTCGGATCCCCCTCAGGATTAAAAGTCATCTTCCCTGTTATTCCGTCAAAATCCTTAATTTTGGCAAGCTGATCTTTTATTGCATCACGGTTTTTCTTCATATCGCCTGTAAGGGCGCCGGCATTTTGAATGGCCTGGACCATGAGACGGACGGCATCCCATGTGAGAGCTCCGACATCATCAGGCACATATCCGTATTTTTCCTTATACTTGTCGATAAATTCTTTTGTAGCACCCTGCGCTCCGGCAGCAGCGTAATGCGTGCTGAAGAACAAGCCCTTGCAGTCATCACCGCAAAGGTTCATCAGTTCAGCCGACCCCCAGCTGTCGCTTCCCATAATGGGTTTTTTCCAGCCAAGTTCATGGGCTTGTTTAACAATCAGGGGAACTTCGTCATAATATTGCGGGACAAAAAGAACATCCGCCTCTGATTTTACTATTTTTGTCAACTGGGCGCTGAAATCACGGTCTTTTGTGGTAAATGTTTCGAATGCAACTACTGAGCCTGGCCCATTAATTTTCTCAAAAGCTTCCTTGAAAAACTCGGCAAGTCCCTTGGGATAATCACTTGCTATATCATAAAGAACCGCGGCTTTTGCTGCCTTTAATTCATCTTTTGCAAAGTTGGCGGCAACAGGACCCTGGAAAGGATCAAGAAAGCAGCCTCTGAATACATAAGGACGGTCTTTTGTTGTTTTTGGGTTGGTTGACCACGGGGAAATCATGGGGGTTCCGTTATTGTTGCAGATTTCACCTGCGGGAATGGCCTGCTTGCTGGATTGAGGCCCGATAATACCGAGGACCTTGTCCTGATTTATCAGCTTAAGGGCTACTGCTGTTGCTGATTCGGCCTTGGCTTCATTATCCTGGTAAATAAATTCAAGGGGATAGGATTTATCTCCCAGCTTAATACCGCCGGCGGCATTTACCTGCTCCTTGAACATTTCTGCCGCAAACTTTGAACCCTCACCTACCTTGGGAATATCCCCTGTAAGCGGAATATTAAATCCAATTTTAATTGTTTTCGGCGCCTCAGGCGCGCACGAGATCAAAAAAATAACGGGCATCAGGCAACACATAACCAACAAAATTCCTTTTCGCATTGTTCCCTCCTTTGCTTTTGATCCTTTAACATCTTGATTTTAAGTTAGATATAACTCGCT
Organism: uncultured Desulfonema sp.; assembly: GCA_964402865.1. Lineage (GTDB taxonomy): Bacteria > Desulfobacterota > Desulfobacteria > Desulfobacterales > RPRI01 > RPRI01. The sequence goes on from CAYODW010000058.1 coordinate 6,131, forward strand.
ATACCGATATTAAATAACGGTTTATCTGGTAGCACAGGCCCAAAACATTTTCAACTAATATTATCGCTCTTAAAATTGGTGAACTCGTAAAAAGTCGAATTTCAGACGGCAAAGTAAAAAGTTAAAGTTCAAGGCATCGTGAATCTTTAGGAATACCGCAAACGCGGGGCCCGAAGAGTGCATACATAAAAGTACGCCGCAATGACGAAAGATGAAGCGCAACGAAGAAATCGGACTTTTTATGAAGCCGTCCCTATTCAGTCCCGGCTTTCCTCATCGTTCGAACTTCGAATTTCGACATTCGATATTCGGCGGTAAGGTATTATTTCCTTGATTTTATACGGCTCCTATCGCTGATCGATTCATCCGGATGAGCAATCACTTTTTCGTTAGCTTTTATCCCGGATATGATCTCTGCCGTCAATCCATTCCTCTGACCCACTTGAACCGCGCACTCCCGGGCCCTTCCATTATCATTGACGAACACAGCCCACTCTTTACCCGAACGGAAAAGAGCGCTTGCGGGAACCTGGAGAACATCCTTACCCTCCCATACAATAAAGTGCGCTTCAAGTCTGTAGCCATCACCTAAAACGCGCCAGGTATCGTGCGGTGAAGTAATATCGGCAATAATCAAAACCCTCTGCTCCTCCACTCCAAGGCTCGAAATCTTTGTAAATCCTGCCGGTTCAACAACCCGCACCACGCCGAGAATAGGCTCTTCACCGCCCCAGCGTTTAAACAAAACCGGCGTTCCTTTTTTAATTTTAACCGCGTCCGAAGAAAGAACTTCTACCAAGACTTCGAGGTGTTCAGCATTCCCGATATCCAAGAGCGGTTCTCCGGTATTGATCGAACCCTCGCTTTCACGATAGATTTTAAAAATATTGCCGCTGACCGGAGAAGAAATATAAACGGTGCTTTGATTTGCGATTTTTTTAACCGGATTAAAATTCTGCAGAGCCGCCCTTGCCCTGTCGAATTCAAAACGGGCGACATCTGCCGCAGCTTTTGCTGAATCCCTGACAGCACGCGACTTATTAAGCTCCGACTCTGCCTGATCAAACTGATCTTTCGCCGCATATCCTTTTGAATAAAGCTTCGCGATTCTTTCCGACCTCTTACCGATGTAATCGGCATCTGCCGCAGCGGCACGCTCCTTTTCCTGCGCCGCATTAAGAGCGGCATTTGCCGCATACACGACCGCTTCAGCTTCAGCCCTGCTCCGTGGGTCAAGAGTCTGTGATCTCAAGGGTTCCAGGACAACAACCGTTTCTCCCTTCTGCACCGGATCTCCCGCCTTCATGGCTATACGCCGCATATATCCTGATATCGGTGCTGAAATTACAAAGCGTTCTTTCAGGCGGGTCCGGCCCTCTTCCTCGATTGTAACCTGCAGCGGACCCCGCGAGACATCAACGAGATCGACATCAACAGCTTTGGGAATGAAACCATAAAAGGTCGCAAGGACTGCAACCAGGATAATTATGATTACAGATAATTTTCTTCGCAATGCAACATTCATAATTCTACTCCCTGACGGCTTTGTAAAAAGTCCATCTGTACATTACTCCCTGGTTTTTAATACTTCTACAAGATCAAGATGATCAAGTTTATGGCGCACGATCAGACTCGATACCGAGGCTGACAGAAATATCACAGCCGCCGACATTGAATAGGTTTTTGTCTCAATAATCAGCGGGACCCTGAAAAGATCAGATGCGAGAGCGTTCGCAATATATCCGCAGAGCCAGTATCCGATTAAAAATCCGAGGGGGACGGCGAGAATCGTAAGCAGTCCCAGTTCTCCCAGAAGTATGTATGATATTTCACCCCGTGTATAGCCCAGCACCCTGAGGCTCGAAAGCTCGCGGCTTCTCTCGGAAAGAGCTATTCTAGCGCTGTTATAGACAACGCCGAAAGAGATGAAACAGGCCATAAGTGTGGCAATAAATGTAAAAAAAAGCATCGCTCTTGCCTGAATTTCATTAAAATTGCGGATCTCGTCGCTCCTCACCACGGTTCCGGAAACCCGAGCCATTTTGATAAAACTCTGATAGAGCTTCTCTCTGAACATTGAATCTGTGGCAAGGTAAGCGCCGGATATGGCATCCCCCTCTCTCATCAGGCGATTTAACGCCTTGATATCCATGTATCCCGTCACTCCCAGATACTGTTTTACCAAAGCGACAACCGGCACCTCGCGAACCGGCTTCGATCCATCAAGAACCTCCACGGTAAGCATATCACCGGCTTTAACTCCGAGGATTTTACCGAGATAATCGGTTAAAATAATACCTGAAGGTGGAAGAAACATGGTCTTAAAATTATTGTCGAGCAGGAGATGAAGGCGGCTGTCAGGTTCTATTCCATTGATTACAGTCTTGTAACTGCGATGACCGAATCTGAACTTTGCCGGAACAGTCCTGAAGGGTTCGGCGGAATCGACACCCTGGAGTCCTTTTAGTTCAAATATCGCCTTTCGGGAAGTGGGTTCGGCAAACGCTACGGTCATATCTTCCTTCTGGGAAAGAATAAACTGAACATTAATCATGTAAGCAACCGAGTCCTTGAAAAATCCGCTTGAGATCATTGTGGCACATGCAACCGCGATTCCGAGAACTGAAAGAAAAGTCCTCACCGGCCTCCGCTCAATATTCCGCAGGATAATCTTCGTGGGCTGAGTCAGCTTGCGGCCGATCCCTGTTTTTTCAATCAGGGTTACCTTATACTGCGCAGGGGGTTCGGGCCGCATGGCCTCGGCAGGCTGCTGTTTGGCTGCACGCCGGAGAGAATGGAACGTACCGGCAAGAGCTGAAGCGATGCTTATGAAGATTGCGGCAAGGATGACTCCGGGATGCAATATATATTTAAGATCCGGAAACCTGTAAACTTCCATATAAATGGCGCCCAGCATCTTTCCAAACCAGATGCCTCCGGCAACGCCAAGAATAAGGCCGGCAAATAAAATCAAAATTACAAGTTTAGCGTAATGAATACCAACATCGATATTATTGTATCCGAATGCCTTCAGGGCCGCAATCTGTTCCCGCTGCGTATTTATTGTCCGGCTCATTACGATATTGAGCAGAAAGGCCGCAACGCATATGAAAATAGTGGGAAATATTTTCGAGCTCTTCTGAAGCTGCCGGAATTCCTCATTCAGCATGCGATGAGATATCTGATCCTTTCGTCCGTAAGCCCCGACCCCCCCATACCGTTCCACAATATTGTCAAGTTCGACAAGAACGTCGCTCAATTTTGCATCAGGATAGAGGGTTAATACAACATCGTTAAACGCCCCGTCCATATCATAAGATTTACTGAGTGCCTTTCGCCCCATCCACAGGATGCCAAAACGCTTAAAATCAGGGCTTATTGCCTCAGGCCGCATCAGAAGAACAAACTCCGGAGAGAGAGCAATGCCTGTAATTGTCAGCTTCTTCCATTTTCCGTTTATTACCGCCGCGAATTGATCGCCCGGATCGAAACCATGGGCCTTGGCAAAGTTTTCATTTACCACGACTTCGTTATCTTTTGCCGGATCTGCAAGCCTGCCCCTCCTTACATAAAGACGATTCAAAAGCGGCTTGCCGTCATCGGGAATGGATAGAATTCTGGCAGTGACCGGTTCGGCAAATCCGCTGATATCCAGCTTTACATAGGCGGAAACACGTGTTTCGACCTGGTTTACACCGGGAACATTCCTGATCTTATCCTTCAGGCTTTCCGGGGCCCGCTTCAGGTTTACAAAAACATCTGAAAAACCGTAGTCCCGATAAAACGTGTTTCTGGTAAGATTCAGGGAATCCATGGTGCTGATGAACATGATAAAGGTCGCCACACCGCTCATGACTACCAGTGTAATGGCAATGACCTGGCCTTTCATGCGCCATAAGTCCCGCCACAGTTTCCGGTTAAGTGCTTTCATCATGCAACCTTTAATAACTGACTATTGTCATGTATCCCAACATAACAACAATATTATTTGGGTTCTTTTCCCAACTCTACTTTTCACTTGAACCCTGCCGAAGGCCCGCCAATTTTTGTGACGGGACCCCTGGAACCCTCGAATCCTATAGGATCACCACTTGAGCTCGCCGGGCGCTTTTTTTACAGAGTTTGTCTTTACTTCAGCAATTCTTCCGTTACTGAGATAAATTACACGATCGGCCATTCCGGCAATATCGGCATTGTGGGTTATTATAGCTGTCGCCGTTCCAAGTTCCCTGTTTATTCTTTCGAGGGCTTCCAGCACAACTATCCCCGTTTTGGAATCAAGTGCCCCGGTCGGTTCGTCGCAGAGGAGAACCTCCGGATTTTTTGAAATGGCGCGGGCTATCGCAACCCGCTGCTGTTCTCCGCCTGATAACTGGGCTGGAAAATGATCAAGCCGCTCGGTTAAACCGACCAATGAAAGAGCCTCTTCCGGAATCATCGGGTTTCTTGCTATTTCAGTCACAACCTCCACATTCTCACGCGCTGTAAGGCTGGGGATAAGATTGTAAAACTGGAAAACAAATCCCACATGGAAACGCCGGTATTCCGTTAATTCCTGTTCATTTGCATTAGTTAAGTCTTTGCCCCTGTAAGAAACAAAACCGCTTGTTGCGGTATCGAGGCCGCCCAGAATATTCAATAATGTCGATTTACCGCTTCCCGAAGGGCCGAGAAGAACAACCAGCTCGCCGGGCAAGAGCTCCAGATCCGCGCCACGCAGGGCATGAACCTCAACCTCTCCCATTTTATATACTTTGGTGAGGTTCCGCACTTTGAAAACCACGTCTTCAGAATTAATCGCCCGCTCTTGATTCATGCTCTACGCTCGCAGTATCAAAAGGCTATACTTCTTTGATCGTTTTTCATAACTCGTTATTTTTTTCAATATTCGATGTCCGATATTCGATATTCGATGTCCAGTTTTTGAATACTCTTTTCCGTTCATTACCGGAAAGACTTCCAAGCAACCCCCGCCGTTTATAACCGGCCATACACCCAGCATATTATCGAACATTTTATAGTATATATGTCAACCTATTATTTATAAAGGGAAAACAATTGATGGCTGATCAATCATTGCAGGAGCTTAAAAAACCTTCGCCTGACTGACCTCAATCATACACGGAGTAAAAAGTATTTCTTTTAATCCTTTCTGCTAAGTTTTTGTTGAAGTAACTGAAAATGCTTGCATTTTATATCCTAACAATTTATTTATTCACATATTTATTACAAAATATCCGCAATAATGATTACGTAATATGACATAAATGTTTGCCAAGCTCCGAAAAGCGGTTATGTTTATCGGGCCGCTCTTCCGGATCGGTCTGATAAATAATCCGATTAATCCTGTCTGACACTATTTATTTTTAGCTTGCTTTTTGTTCACATAACATGTATGTTCACAAACAATGAACGTAGCAAATACATGAACTATTATGTGCAGACCATGGAAAACAAAAAAGAAATCTTAAAGAATGCTGCTGATGCCCTTAACCGGCAAACCGGCCTGAATATTGTCTTTGATTGGCAAGATGGCGGGCAGGACCAATATTGCGCTGTTGTCAGAATAGCTCTGCCTGTGCAAGGCGACGAATACCGTTTCGGAGTGGAAATAAAAACACATATTGTGGCAGCAGATGCCTTGCTTCCTTTGGTTCAAAAAGGCGGAAGACAAGAGGAATTTGTTCTGGTAACTTGCCTTGTTACTGTTGAAATGGCCGAGCGTCTCCGTAAAAATGGTATTCAGTTCATGGATGAAGCCGGCAACGCTTTTTTCAATCGTCCTCCCCTGTATATTTTTATTAAAGGAAATAAAAATCCCGAATTGCCTAAAAAGCCTGTTCTTGGCCGCGCTTTCAAACAGACGGGGCTGAAAATATTGTTCACCCTGCTTTGCAACCCCGGGATGGAAACCCAAACCTATCGGGTCATAGCCGCTAGGGCGGGCGTAGCCCTGGGGATGATCGACTGGGTCGTGCGTGAGCTTAAGGAACTGGGCTTTATGCTTGAAAGAGGTAAAGGTCGGGCGCGAAAGATTCAACTGACCAATAAAGAGAAGCTTCTGGAACGATGGATCACGGCTTATACCGAACAACTGCGTCCGAAGCTGTTGCTTGGCCGTTATCGCGGAGCGCCGGGATGGTGGCAGAATGCAGATATCAAGCCTCAGCATGCAAAGTGGGGCGGCGAAGCTGCCGCAGCTGAAATGACAGGCTATCTGAAACCGGAAATCGTGACCATATATTTGAATAAATATCTTCTTCATGAAATGCTTATTGCCAACAAGCTTAGAAAAGATCCGGAGGGAGATGTTGAAGTGCTCCATCTGTTCTGGAAGCAGGATATTGAAGTCCCCTATACGGATACGGTTCACCCTTTGCTCGTATATGCCGATTTAATTGCAACAGGCAATCAGCGCAATCTGGAGGCGGCAAAAATCATTTATGACCGGCATATCGTTCAACTTGTCAGGGAAGCTTGATCCTTCCCTCACCAGAATTCTCTGTGATGTCAAGACTACAGCCGATAAAATGGGAATCCCGTTTTTCGTGATAGGAGCTGCGGCACGCGACATCATTCTTGAACATTGTCATGCCATAAGGCCGCCCAGGGCAACACGAGACCTGGATATTGCCATAAAAGTGGCGGGATGGAATGAATTTGAAAAGCTTTATGCAGCGCTGATTGCTTCCGGCAGATTTTCCGCAACCAGACATCCTCACAAACTCAGCTCGGCAGCATACGAGCTGGATATAGTGCCTTTCGGTCCTATCAGCGGTGATGACCGTACTATCAGTTGGCCGCCGGATAATACAACCATCATGATGATCTTGGGATTCAGCGAGGCCTTTTCACATGCTCATCTTATTCTAATTGCAGATGACCCGCCTGTGGATGTCAATGTTCCGACAATTCCCGGAATAGCCGTTTTGAAGCTCATTTCCTGGCATGACAATTATCCTCTGCGCTCAAAAGACGCTGAGGATCTGCGGTTTTTAATTGAGCACTATGGGGAAGCAGGCAATGAATCCCGTCTTTTTGATGAAGAACCCGATCTTATGAAAGAGGAAGACTTTGACTTGGTTTTGGCCGGTATCCGGTTATTGGGGCGGGATATGGCAAGCATGTCGGGTGAAGCAACGGTAAAGGAAATCCTATCCATACTTGAACGTGAAACCGGGTATCAAAAACAATATCGCCTTGTGCAGGACATGATTACCGGGACAAGAGCCTTCGGAAAATTTGATGAAACTCTTGCTGAAGTTGAAAAAATGAAAGAGGGATTCTTGGAGTGCGCTTTCGTGAAAAAACCGTGTGAATAACAGCCTGAAAGTTACATAGGGGTTTTTGTTAATGAATAATAACATTGACTTTATGATATTTTTTTAAGAGAATATAAACAATTGAATTTTATCAATGAAGTCATTCTTAAAGATTTGTCCGATTCTCATATTCACATAGTTAGTTTTTCATCAACATCATCCATCTTAGAGGTGGGGCAATGTTTAATGGAATCTTAGGATATGCCCGGTGTAAGCCCATTCCAAAAGCGACAAGGGCTACCCCCCCCAAAAAAAATCACTTTAAATTACTGTATATACAAAGTAATATTATTCCACCGCATCGGCGATTCTAAAGAGCCGTTAATCATCCACGATGGATTAGCAGGAGAAATTAAACCGTGAAAAACTAAACCAAGCCTAAAAGCAATTGAAGATAGCACTAAAGGGCCATTTCCGGATTGAAACTCAGGAGATGATTATGAAAATACGCAACCTATCTTATACTGATTCAAAATATTCCGGCAACGAACATTCAATGGAGTGGATAGTCAAGCCTTATTCAGTAGTATTCACTGCTGTCGTCTTATTCATTTTAATATTTGGAATCGCTATTTTTCTGGGCTGGCGACAGTTTGAAACCGCAGAATACAATTCCAGGAGCGCTGATAAGACAACCGCAAATCTCCTCGCAGACCTCATCCTGGAGCACAACAAAGCAACCATAGGAATCCTCCAGTCCTATGCTAACCGGCCTTTATTCATAGCTGCCGTGAAGGATAAGTACCTTGCGGGCGTTAACAGACACCTGTCTGCGCTGAATAAATATACCGAGATCGACATAACCTTCGTGACGGATAAACGCGGCATTCTCTGGATGAATTTCCCGGTGTTTCCAGAATCCAGAGGGAAAGACTTTTCGCATCGTGACTGGTATAAAGGAATAAGTACCGACTGGAAACCATATATTTCCACCGTTTTTAAACAGATCGTCGGAAATAAATCGCTGGCTGTCACCATCTGTGTCCCTATATTCGACGAAAAAGAAAAGGTTATAGGAATACTCGGTAATTCTCAACGACTTGATTTTCTAGTGAACTCCATCCATAAAGTGCCTTTTGGTCCTTATACGACCGTGAATGTGATCGACCGGGTGGGGAAGATCCTTTACAGCAACAAAGTTCCTTATCAGAAAAGCATTACGGATTATCGATTTTTTCCGATCACTGAACAGGCATTAAAGGAGAAAAAACAGCAGATTGAAATTAAAGATCCGCAAAAAGGTCATGATAAAAGTTTCCTCACTGTTGTTCCCATAGGAGAGATCGGTTGGACAGTCATTATTGAGAGATCCCTGATAGATATTTATCGTTCGGTATTCAGACGTATTATCGAAATAGGGGCTGTTTCCCTCCTTCTGTTCCTTCTGATTACATTCTTTCTGGTTTATCTGAGAAAAGTTTACCTATTCAGAAAGACAGAGGAACTCCTGAAAGCCGAAACAAAACTTCGGCTATCAGAGCAGACTCTGTTCAGATTATCCTCGCGCCAGGAGGCCATTCTGGCCGCCGTTCCGGCAATCATTATGGAAGTTGACAACAACAAGGTTTACACCTGGGCGAATTCGGCGGGTATTGAGTTCTTTGGAGAGGATGTAATCGGTAAAGAAGCTGCTTTCTACTTTGAAGGTGAACAAGACACCTATGACAAGGTAAGGCCTCTCTTCAAAGGTGCTGAAGATACAGTCTATGTGGAAAGCTGGCAGCGTCGCAAGGATGGAGATAAAAGGCTGCTCGCCTGGTGGTGCCGGATACTCAAGAATGAAAAAGGAAATGTTGAGGGAGTGCTTTCCTCAGCATACGACATTACAGAACGCAAACAGGCGGAGGAGCAGATCCGAAAATTGAACGAGGAACTGGAGAAGCGCGTCGTTGAGCGCACCGCCCAACTCGAAGCCGCCAACAAGGAGTTGGTTGCCTTCTCCTACTCTGTTTCTCACGACCTGCGGGCGCCCTTGCGGAGCATCGACGGGTTCAGTCAGGCTCTGCTTGAGAAGTACGGAAATATTCTGGACGAAAAGGGGAAAATATATCTGGATCGTGTTCGCAGGGCAACACAGCATATGGGCAGGCTGATCGACGACATGCTCAAACTTTCAAGGATAACGCAGGCCGAATTTAAACGGCGAAATGTTAATATGAGCGATATGATACGGGAGATTACAAAGATGTATAAGAGGGACAATCCAGATAGAGCTGTTGATGTTACGATAAAGGATGCGGTTATAATTCAAGGTGATCCCTATCTGATGCAGATTGCGATGGAAAATCTGTTGGGAAATGCATGGAAGTTCACGGGCAAGGAAGCACATCCCAAAATCGAGTTCGGTACGACTGTCAGGGATGGAGAGACTGCCTGTTTTATTCGAGATAATGGTGCAGGGTTTGATATGGCTTATGGAAACAAGCTGTTCGGCGCCTTTCAGCGCCTCCATACAACCAGTGAGTTTCCGGGAACGGGGATCGGTCTGGCGACGGTGAAGCGGATCATACATCGTCACGAGGGACGAATCTGGGCGGAAGGAGAAGTCGGAAAGGGGGCGACATTCTACTTTACGGTGCCATCCTGACAGACAGAAAGAGCTTCATTATAAAACATATTATTGGAAGGAGCGGGAATCATGAAAGACAAAATTATTCTGCTGGTTGAGGATAATCCTGATGATGTGGAACTGACGAAAATGGCGTTTGAAAAGAACAATATAGCCAATAAGGTGATCGTAGCGAAAGATGGCGTTGAGGCCCTGGATTACCTGTTCGGAACGGGGATGCATGCCGGCCGGGACATAAAGGATCTGCCGGTTGTTGTCCTGCTGGATCTGAAACTGCCCAAAATAGACGG
>CAYODW010000059.1:0-16221 GCA_964402865.1 uncultured Desulfonema sp.
TCCTTCTAATTACCATTGACGGTCCTGCAGGAGCCGGAAAAACAACTGTGAGCAGAATGCTTTCAGAACGTCTCGGTTACAAGTATATTGATACCGGAGCTCTTTACAGGGGCGTTGCCATGGAAGCAAAAAAAGCCGGTATCAGCCATGATGATGATGCTGGCCTTGAGATGCTTTGCGGTTCTCTCAGGCTTGAATTCGTGCAAGACAAGGATGGTCTTCACCTTTTTTCAAATGGTACTGATATTAATGGTGAGATCAGGACGCCGGAGATGTCAATGCTTGCTTCCGTTGTATCTGCGCGGCCGGTTGTGAGAAAATATCTTCTTACCCTGCAAAGGGAGCTTGGAAAGAGAAAAGGGGCTGTTTTCGAGGGACGCGACATGGGAACCGTCGTGTTTCCCGAGGCAGATATAAAATTTTATCTGAATGCTTCTATTAGAACCAGGGCGATAAGGAGATATAAAGAACTTTCAGATAAAAAGGATTCCTTTACAATCGAGGAGATTGAAAGAGATATCATGTGCCGTGACAAGAATGACAGCACACGGGCTCTTGCTCCTCTTAAACCCGCCGAAGATGCAATCAAAATAGATTCGACAGACCTTGATGTCGAGTCTGTTGTCAATCTTATGATATCCCACGTTCAGAAGCATCTGATTCATTAATTAAAAGGACTTTAGGATTCAAGGAGTTAAAGGGGGCAAGGATTGTTCACTTGAATCCTGGAACCCTGGAATCCTTGAATCCTCAAGAATCATCAACTTAATTGGAGATGATCCTTAAGAGCTGTGAAAAAATATGAGAAGCAGCAAAATAAGATTGTTTTTTAAAAAATAGTCTGATAGTGAACCCAAGTTACAATAAGCTATATATTTATGGGATAGCGATCAAATAGGCTAAGGGGGTACTTTCTTTTCATGGAAAATCTGGTTAATGACGATACAAATGAGAATTCAAAACAACAAGGTTTGTCCGATTCTGAGATGATGAAAGAGTCCGGCGACAAGAAACTGCAGGATGTGGCTTTAAAACCTGATTCATCTGAAGTAAAATTATCTGAAGATGTTAAAGGTCGTGACGACAGCATGGAAGAACTGATGGGCATGTACGACGAGAGCTTTAAACGTTTTCAGGAGGGTGAAGTCGTTACAGGCAGAATAATATCGATAGACAAGGATTATGTCCTTGTCGATATCGGCTATAAATCGGAAGGGCAGATAAGGATTAACGAATTCAGGGAAGAAAACGGCAACATAACCGCCAAAATCGATGATACCGTTGAAGTTATGGTGGAATGGTGGGATGATGAGGAAGAACGGGTAGTTCTTTCTAAAGAAAAAGCCGAGAAGGTAAAGGTCTGGGATGACATAAAGAAAGCTCATGATGATGACGGAATCGTCGAAGGAGTAATATTGAGCCGTGTTAAGGGCGGTTTTTCCGTTGATATCGGGGTTCAGGCATTTCTGCCCGGTTCACAGGCGGATCTCCGACCGATAAGAAATCTTGATGAACTTGTAGGAAAAACATTTACTTTCAAGATATTAAAGTACAACCGGAAAAGGAGCAACGTTGTCCTTTCAAGAAGAGCTATTCTTGAGCAGGATCGCGAGTCTAAAAGATCAGCCACCCTTTCGGCAATTCATGAAAACAAAGTTATCGAAGGATTTGTTAAAAATATTACCGAGTATGGTGTATTCGTTGATCTTGGGGGTGTGGACGGACTTCTTCATATTACAGACATTTCATGGGGCAGGGTCAAGCATCCGGCTGAAATGTTTGCTGTCGGTGACAAGATAAAAGTCAAGATTCTCAGTATAGATCATGAAAAGGAAAGAGTTTCACTCGGAATGAAGCAACTGACGGGTGACCCATGGCTGACTGCTTCTGAAAAATATGCAATTGGTTCCCGTGTAACAGGCAAGGTGGTTAGCCTTACCGATTACGGAGCTTTTGTCGAACTGGAGGAGGGAATCGAAGGCCTTATCCACGTTTCGGAAATGTCGTGGACACGCAAGATTCGCCATCCTTCCAAAGTCGTATCTGTTGGAGAGGCGATCGAAGCCATTGTTCTTGATATAAAACCCGAAAACAGGCGCATCTCTCTCGGTGTAAAGCAGGTGGTTCCAAATCCATGGGATGTTATAAGTGAAAACTATCCTGTTGGAACAACAATAGAAGGAAAAGTTAAGAATATAACCGATTTCGGAATTTTTGTAGGAATTGATGAAGGTATTGACGGCCTTGTTCATATTTCAGATATTTCCTGGACAAAACGCATAAAGCATCCTTCGGAGATTTATAAAAAAGGGGATGTGATACAGGCTATAGTCCTTGCAATCGAGAAAGAAAACGAAAGATTCTCTCTTGGAATCAAGCAGCTTCAGAAAGATCCCTGGGAAACGGTCAGCGAGCGTTACAAAGTAGGAAAAGAGATAACCGGGACAATAACGAATGTAACAGATTTCGGTATTTTTGTTGAGCTTGAGGAGGGAATTGAAGGGCTGGTGCATGTTTCCGAAATCAGCAAGGAGAAGATTAAAACACCGGTTGGAAAATTCAATGTCGGGGATGCCTTGACCGCGAAGGTTATGAACATTAACAGCGTTGAAAGAAGAATCGGTCTTTCCATCAAGCGTCTTCAGTTGGATGATGAACAGGGACTCCTGACGGACTATATCAACAACATGAAACCTGCGACTTCTACTTTCGGAGAGATGCTGCGGGAAAATCTTCAGGAAAAATTAAACGGGGAATAATCTTTATCTGAAGTACTGTGTTATATGAGAATACAGGAGTCAGAATACAGAAGAAAACAATACCATGGTTATTCTGGCTTCTGACTCCTGGCTCCTGTATTCTCATGCTTCGTTGTGTCCGCACCGAGCAAGTCCGTTGGTATAACCCTTTTATTTAAAGAAAAAATAAATGTTTTCACGAAGGCATCCATATCTGTTTTTCATTCTGGTATCTTCTTCCATCTTTGCTGCTGTGATTATCGGCATCTCTACGCTTATTTTTTTTGGAACACGGGAATCCGATTTTAATATGGGTGAGAAAGTCGGGGTTGTTGAGATATCGGGTATAATTACAGAGGCCGGGGATACAATCCGCAATATAAAAAAATACCGCGAAGATGATTCGATAAAGGCGATAGTTTTAAGAATAGATTCGCCGGGGGGCGTCGTTGGACCTGCTCAGGAAATTTTCAGGGAGGTCAGGAAGACTATTGGAGAAAAGAAAATTATTGCTTCCATGGGTTCTGTCGCAGCATCCGGGGGATATTATATAGCGGCCGGTACGGACGGTATAATGGCAAACCCCGGCACAATAACCGGGAGCATAGGGGTCATTATAGGATATACGAATTTTGAAGAGATTTTGCAAAAGATCGGTTTGTACCCGGTTGTTGTTAAGAGCGGGGAATTCAAAGACATGGGATCTCCGGTTCGTAAAATGACTGAAAGAGAAAAAAAGCTGCTTCAGGATTTTGTTGACAGTACGCACAGGCAATTTGTAACTGCGGTCGCTGAGGGGCGCAAGATGGATCCCGACAAAGTAAGATCTATTGCAGATGGACGGATTATTACAGGTGAAGATGCCAAATCGCTGGGTCTTGTTGACCGTCTTGGAAATATTGAAGACGCAATCGAATGGGCCGGCCGGATGGGAGGTATTAAAGGGAAGATATCAGCAGTTTATTCAAGAAAAGCGGATATTTCATTCCTGGATTATTTTATCGAATCTTCCATCATGAAAATAGTTAACCGCATTGTAAACTCGGAGTTTTATGTCGGGTATATTCTAAAATCCCCTGTTTGAAACATCGCATAAAAACCGCACATCGAATATCGTACATCGCACTTAGAAATTCGATGTCCGAAATTCGATATTCTGATTTCAGAGAATGGTTATATCTCCGATTCCTTTCCGGATTATATGAGGGATATCATCAATGAGTGAAACAACGCTTGAAGGTTGACCCGGAACCGGCCCTCCGTCTATCACAATATCGATCCTTGAGCCGAAATGGTCATGGATTAAGGAAGGATTATCAAAAACAGTTCCGTCCGGCATTGTGGCGCTTGTTGTTATGATCGGGTTCCCGATCTCTTCAACAAGCGCAAGGCATATCTTATTGTTCGGCACCCTTATCCCAGCTGTTTTGCGGTTTGTCAGCATTATCTTCGGAACAAGCTTTGAACCTTCAAGAATAAAGGTATATGGTCCGGGGAGAAGACGCCTCATGGTCTTATAGGCGTAGTTTGATACTTTGGCGTAATCGCTGATATTTTTAAGCCCTGAACATATGAAGCTGAAAGGCCTGTTCTTGTCCCTCTGTTTCAGCAGGTATATTTTTTCAATTGCCTTTTTATTCATTATGTCGCAGCCTATTCCATAAAAAGTATCTGTCGGATAGGCGATAATACCATCCTTTTTCAGGACGTCAGATACTTTCCTTATGAGGCGCGGCTGCGGATTATCCGAGTTTATTTCAATCAGCATAATTACAACAATAAACTGTTAAGAATAGAAATTATTCAAAAACTTCTTCTATTGCGGAAAAACACGGACTCTTTTAGTACGTGTTCTGTTTACTTGTCAAGGTAAAGGCAAATAATGATTGCTAAAGAAAGCCCCTTCTGCTATTCGGATATAAAAATTTGAGCGGCTGCGGTGCTCGCTTTTTCAATCCGGCATTCATTTTACTATACAATAAAATCAATACAATAGGGCATGAAAAGCCGAATATCGAATATAGTACATCGTACATCGAATATCGTACATCGAAGTTCGATATTCGAACTACGTGGAAAAACAAATTACAGGGGAGGAACTCATGGTCAGAGCAGAACTTGAGGATGCCTATTCTTTTGATGATGTCCTGCTTATTCCAAACTATTCCGATGTGTTGCCTAAGGATGTAAATACAGCTACATATCTTACTAAGAACCTTAAATTAAACATACCGATTGTCAGCGCCGCAATGGATACTGTTACCGAAGCTCAAACGGCCATAAGCCTGGCGCGTGAAGGTGGGATCGGCTTCATACACCGTAACATGGGTATAAAAAACCAGGCTATGGAAGTGGACAAGGTTAAAAAATCTGAAAGTGGTATGATTGTGGATCCTGTTACTATTCATCCGGATCAGAAGGTGTGGGAAGTTCTCAAGCTTATGGAGGAGTACAGGATTTCAGGTGTTCCCGTTACAAAAGGGGATCAGCTTGTAGGAATAGTCACAAACAGAGATCTGCGTTTTGAAACCAAGCTTGACAGGAAAATAGAAGATGTGATGACAAAAGATAACCTTGTTACCGTATCGGAAGGTATTCCGCTGGAGGAATCGAAAAAGCTGCTGCACGAGCACAGGATTGAAAAGCTGCTTGTTGTTGATAAGAAAGGCCGCCTTACAGGCATGATAACCATAAAAGATATTGAGAAAATAAAAAAATATCCGAATGCCTGCAAAGACAGGATGGGAAGGCTCAGGGTAGGAGCCGCAGTTGGTGTCGGGGCTGATATGGAAGAGCGGGCTGAAAAACTTCTCATTGCAGGCGCAGATGTTATAGTCATTGATACTTCCCACGGCCATTCGAAAAATGTTATTGAGGCAGTCAAGATTTTAAAGAGCACATTCAAGGATATGGAACTTATTGCTGGAAATGTGGCAACTGAAAAGGGAACCGGCGATCTTGTCAAGGCCGGAGTCGATGGAGTCAAGGTCGGCATAGGTCCAGGTTCCATCTGCACAACCCGCATAGTAGCCGGCGCGGGTGTGCCCCAGATAACGGCCATTATGAACTGCAGGAAGGTTTCAGATAAAACAGGCGTACCGCTGATTGCCGATGGCGGGATAAAGTTTTCAGGAGATCTCACAAAAGCTATCGGTTCGGGCGCCCATGTAGTCATGATAGGCGGATTGTTCGCCGGAACTGATGAGAGTCCCGGCGAGTCGATCTTTTTTCAGGGTCGCAGTTACAAAGTTTACAGAGGAATGGGTTCCATTGAGGCGATGAAAGCAGGGAGCAGGGACAGGTACTACCAGGGAGATCAGACAGAAGAAGACAAGCTGGTTCCGGAAGGAATTGTGGGACGCGTTCCATACAAGGGAACACTTTCATCTAATATACTGCAGCTTGTCGGAGGACTGAAAGCCGGAATGGGATACGTCGGCTGCCGGACAATAAAGGAGTTGAGGGAAAAGGCGAGATTCGTCAGGATAACCGCCGCCGGATTGCGTGAAAGTCACGTTCATGATGTAATAATCACCAAGGAAGCTCCTAACTACAGGCTCGATTGAGCGGAAGCAAACAGTGAATAGTGAATAGGCAAGAGGCCAGTTCGGGGTATGGGCTGATACGTTCCGGCGGAATTTTTTTCATATCTCCGGCAGCGGCAGAAAATCCGCATCCATTGGACCAGAACAGCCCCAAAGAATAAATACTCACGAAGCTATGTTTCCTGTCTGCCTGTCAGGTCTTTGTCAATTACCCGGGGGCGTCCTCGAAGCCTATAGAAAGTTTTCCGGCGGCACGCATCAGCCCATACCCCGATCCGGTCTTTAACGGAGTGTTATGTAAATGTCTCAGGTCATATAAATATGTCAGATATATTTCCGCCCTTTGTCCATCTTCACGTACATACCCAGTACAGTCTTCTTGACGGCGCCATAAGAATCAATCATCTCCTGGACCGTGTGCGCGATTTCAGAATGGATTCCGTAGCAATAACCGACCATGGAAGCATGTTCGGCGCCATGGAATTTTATATTAAGGCTCTTGAGGCTGATATCAAGCCTTTAATCGGCTGTGAGTGTTATCTCGCCCCGCGAAAACTTACCGACAAGACGCCTCAGGACAACAAGGGGCTTTCCCATATTGTTCTTCTGGCCGAAAACAATCAAGGCTACGCGAACCTGTGCAAACTCGTTTCAATAGCTCACTTAAAAGGTTTTTACTATAAGCCTCGCATAGACAAGGATGTCCTTTCCAGATACAGCAAGGGAATTATCGCGCTTTCGGCATGCCTTCACGGTGAAATACCAACACTTGTAGGTGAAGGAAAATCGGTGGAAGCGGATGAAGTGGCCCGCTGTTACATTGAGATCTTCGGAGAGAATAATTTTTTTCTCGAACTTCAGAATAACGGATTGGCGGCTCAGAAAAAGATAAACGAAGCGCTGATCGATATGAGCGGAAGGCTTTCGATTCCTCTTGTCGCATCAAATGACTGCCATTATCTTGAAAAAGAGGATGCGCGCGCCCATGAGCTGCTACTTTGTATCCAGACGGGAAAAACCATAAAAGATCCTTCCCACTTTAAATTCGAAACAGACCAGCTCTATTTCAAGTCGGGTGAAGAGATGGCCTCTTTTTTCGCTTCCACCCCTGACGCAGTTGAAAATACCGTTCATATAGCAAAAAGATGCAATCTTGAAATGGATTTTCATACATATCATTTCCCCAGGTTTAATACTGCGCCGGGAGAGACGGAAGATCAGCTGCTCGGCATCAAAATAAAAGAAGGATTTGAAAAGACTCTTATAAAAATAAAAGCTAAAAATCCGGCTATAGATGAAAAAATATACCGGGAGCGTCTTGAGCATGAAACGAACGTTCTGACATCCATGGGTTTTTCGGGCTATTTCCTTATTGTTGCCGACTTCATACGTTATGCAAAGGAAAACAATGTTCCTGTAGGTCCCGGACGAGGTTCTGCCGCGGGAAGCCTTGTGGCATATTCCCTTGGAATTACCGACCTTGACCCGATTGAACACGGACTAATCTTTGAACGTTTTCTGAATCCCGCCAGAAAGAGCATGCCCGATATAGATGTTGATTTCTGCATAAACGGCCGTGAAAAAGTTTTAAAGTATGTTGTAGATAAATATGGTGAAGACAGGGTCGCGCAGATTACCACCTTCGGTTCAATGAAACCGAGGGCCGTTATAAGGGATGTCGGTCGCGCGCTTGATATTCCACTGCGTGAAGTTGATGAAATAGCAAAGCTGGTTCCTGATGTTGTGAAGATAAGCCTGAATGATGCCTTAAAGCAGGAGCCGAGAATCGAGGAGCTGGCTGAAAACAGGCCGGATATTGCAGAGCTGATAAGCGTTTGCAGGACGCTTGAAGGGCTTCCCCGTCATGCATCAACACACGCGGCAGGCGTTGTAATTGCGGACAAACCACTTGAAGAGTACCTTCCTCTGTACAGGGGCAAGAACGGTGAATATGTAACCCAGTTCGATATGAAAAGGGTTGAAAAGATTGGTCTTGTTAAATTTGATTTTCTGGGGCTTCGCAACCTGACGGTTATAGAGAAAGCGCTGTCCATCATTTCAGGGCTTGGCCAAACCCCTCCCGATATTGCGAACCTGAAACTAGATGATGAACAGACGTACAGGCTGCTTTCGGCAGGGGATACCACGGGTGTATTTCAGCTTGAAAGCAAGGGAATGAAGGATCTGCTCAAAAGGGTTATGCCCGAAAACTTCGAAGATATTACGGCGCTTGTCGCCCTGTACAGGCCCGGTCCCCTTGAGAGCGGGATGATCGATGATTATGTGGAGAGAAAACACGGCAGGAGATCGGTGGAATATTCCGTCCCGCAGCTCGAGCCTATCCTGAAGGAGACGTACGGGGTTATCGTATATCAGGAACAGGTAATGAAGATTGCGAGCGTGCTTGCCGGGTATTCCATGGCTGAAGCGGATGATCTCCGCAAGGCAATGGGCAAGAAGATTACAGAGATTATGGCTTCCCAGAGAGAGAGGTTTGTAAAGGGGGCCAAGGCAAACGGCGTTTTGAAGGAAGAGGCCGACAGGCTTTTTTCCCTCATCGACAAATTCGGCGGATACGGATTCAACAAGTCTCACAGCGCGGCATATGCCCTTATTGCTTACCAGACGGCATACCTGAAGGCGCACTATCCTGTTGAATTTATGGCCTCGCTTCTTACAAGTGAAATGAACTCGACCGACAGCGTGGTGAAGTACATTGCCGAATGCGGCAGTCAGGGGATACAGGTTCTTCCTCCTGATATTAATGAAAGCGAGAGGGAATTTTCAGTAAACGGGCAGAAGATAAGATTCGGTCTCGTGGCGGTAAAAAATGTCGGGGAGGGCGCCATTGAGGCGGTCATCGAAGCAAGAAACGAAAAAAAGTTCTCTTCCATTTTTGACTTTTGCGAGCGTGTCGATTTAAAAAAAGTGAACAAGCGTGTTGTAGAGAGTCTCATAAAGTGCGGCGCCTTCGATTCCACAGGCGACTACCGTTCAAGGATGGCGGCTGTTCTTGATGATGCCGTTGAATACGGGCAGAGGGTTCAGAGGGAAAAAAACAGCACTCAGATAGGCCTCTTCGGCGCTCCCAAAGAGAATGAAATTCATCCCGATGTCCCTCGCATGCCTGAAATTGATGAGTGGGATGAAAAGGAACTTCTTGCCTTCGAAAAGGAATATCTCGGTTTTTATATTACGGGGCACCCGCTGAACAAATATGAAGAGCTGCTTGCAAGATATACGAACACCGATTCCATTTCGATTAAAGATATGAAAGACGGTGAAATAGCAAGATTCGGCGGAATTATCATAAACTCAAGAATCATCAAGACAAGGAAAGGGGATTCCATGGCATATGTTGTTACGGAAGATATGAACGGCGCCATTGAAACAACCGTTTTCCCTTCCGTTTATACATCGGTGAGCGGTCTTCTTTCCGGTGAGAATCCTGTTATTGTCCAGGGAAAGGTGCAGAAGGATGAAAAATCACTCAAAGTCCTTGCCGATACGATTGTTCCTTTTGAGAAAGCGGAAGAGACATGGACGGATGAAGTCCATTTCAATATCGATATAAGGAGATCAGGCAGGGATTCTCTGATAAAGCTTAAAAGTATTTTTATGAAATATCCCGGTTCGAGCCCAGGTTTCATTCATTTAAAAGATCCGGGGAAAACGGATGTAATAGTAGCTCTTCCAGATACAATCAGGATCAAAGCAGGCTCTCTGCTGAGAAGAGAAGTCAAGGATCTTCTTGGTTACGGCGCGGTTGAAACTGTCTGCACACCTGCCGGGCGCTCCTATCAGGCAAACAACAATCATAAAAGAAAGAACGGGAAGGGATACACGGAACATGTCAAAAGCAGAGCATAATGTCTATCCCGTGCTTCTTGCGGGAGGAACAGGCACGCGCCTGTGGCCTGTTTCGAGGGAGCTATATCCAAAGCAGCTTGTAAAGTTTATCGGAGATTATTCCCTTGTCCAGAGCACAATAAAGAGGCTTGAGCCGGTTCTTGATGTAAACAGGGTCAGGATAGTATGCGCGAAAGAGCATTTTCATGAAACTGCAAGACATATGAATGGAATCGGTATTCAGCCCGACGGAAAGATCATCTGCGAGCCGTGCGGACGGAATACCGCCCCGGCCATTCTGCTTGCCATACTTGATATTCTGAAAAAAGAGAAAGATGCCGTTCTCTGCATATTTCCGGCCGACCATGTAATCAGAAATATTTCCCTTTTTCACGACAAGCTCAAATCCGCCATAAAGCTGGCTGAAGAAAATTATATCGTTACATTCGGGATAAAGCCCCATTACCCGGAAACCGGATACGGCTATATAGAGGGAGGCCGGGATGTCTCATCCGGAGCCTGCATGATAGAAAGATTCGTTGAAAAGCCGGACAAAAAAAGCGCCAAACGGTATCTTGAAGCAGGCAATTTTTACTGGAACAGCGGCATGTTCGCCTTCAGAGCCGGAGTCATGCTTGAAGAGTTCAAAAAATTCCAGCCGGCTCTTCTTGACATGATGATAAAGATTAATGCAAAAAAAAGCCTTCTTACGAAAAAAAGATATGAAAAGCTGGATAATATATCGATAGATGTCGCCATAATGGAGAATACAAAAAATGGGGTGGTGCTTCCTTCCGATTTCGGATGGAGTGATATAGGATCATGGAAATCGCTATATGACTTTCTTCCCAAAGACGAAAAAAATAATGTGATAGACGGAGATGTTGTGGCTGAAAATACAGTAAACTGCTTTATCATGGGACGCCAGAGACTTATAGCCGTAAACCGGCTTGACAATATGGTTGTAGTTGATACTCCCGATTCCGTTTTTGTTTCGGATATCGAAAACAGCAGGGATGTCAAAAATATTGTCGCAACGCTCAAGCAGAACAAAAGGAAGGAATACCAGCAGCACAGGACGATTCATTATCCGTGGGGAAGTATTACCCTGCTTGAGCAAAAAAATGATTTTACGGTCACAAGCATTCTAATATATTCCGGTTCAATGTACAGGATGAAAAATTCGGCAGCCTTTATTAAACAGCTTGTTGTGGTGAGCGGTACGGTAAAGGCAGACTTGGGCAAGGGATTAAGGTCGCTTGGGAGAGGAAAATCTGTTTTAATTTCACAAAAGGGATTTACTCCCATTTTGAATTCCGGAGATAATAACGCAGAAGTTATATGCGTGGAGACGGGGAAGTGGAAGTCATGAGGCGGAAGGCATGAGGCGAGAGGCGGAAGGGAAAAGGCGGAAATAGTAATCAGTAATCAGTAACCAGTGATCAGTAATCAGGGACCGAAGATCGATATTCTGTTTTTATAAACCATAAACCAAAGACCATAAACCAGGAACGATTAATTATGAAAGTACCTCTTCTTGATTTGAAAAGTCAGTATCAAACGATAAAAGATGAAATTCTTGCCGTGACAGGCGAAATTTTTGAGAGCCAGTATTTCATACTCGGTCCGCATGTAAAAAAACTGGAGCAGGAGATAGCCGCCTACTGTTCCGTAAAGCATGCCGTTGGAGTATCGTCGGGAACGGACGCGCTTATTATTTCACTCATGGCAGCGGGAATAGGACCCGGAGACAGTGTTATAACTTCTCCATACACTTTTTTTGCGACGGCAGGATCGATTGCCCGTGTCGGAGCAAAGCCTGTGTTTGTTGATATCGATCCGGATACTTACAATATTTCTCCTGAAAAAATATCAGAAGCCGTATGTTCCATGAATGCCTTTGAGCGCTCTGCCTTAAAAGCCATAATGCCGGTACATCTATATGGTCAATGCGCCGATATGGATCCTCTTCTTGAGCTTGGAAAAAAGTTTAATCTCCTGATTATTGAAGATGCCGCCCAGGCAATCGGTTCCGAATACAAAGGGCGGCGTGCCGGTTCAATAGGCCATTTCGGCTGTTTTTCTTTTTTCCCTTCAAAAAATCTCGGAGCATTCGGAGATGGCGGAATTGTAACTGTCAATGCTGAAACATTTTATGAAAAGCTTGATATCCTGAGGGTTCACGGTTCTTATCCCAAATACTATCACAAATATATCGGCGGCAACTTCAGGCTTGACGCGCTACAGGCCGCGATTGTTTCAGTAAAGCTAAAGTATCTTGACGAATGGACAAGTGCGAGGCGTAAGAACGCGGAAAGGTACAGGAAGCTTTTTGAAGAAGCAGGTCTTTCGGAAAAGATCAGGCTTCCCGCTGAAAGGGGGAGCCGCCACATATATAATCAGTTTATCATACAGGTTTCGGAAAAAAGGGACGAACTCAGAAATCATTTGACTGACACCGGGATAGGCACTGAGGTTTATTACCCTGTTCCTCTTCATCTCCAGGAATGTTTTTCATATCTTGGCTACAGAAACGGGGATATGCCGGTTTCCGAACATGCCGCCCTCAGTACGATAGCTCTTCCGATATACCCGGAGCTTACCGAGGATATGCAGAGTTACGTTGTAAAACAGATAAAGAATTTTTTTTGAAGTGAATAGTGAATAGTGAAAAGTGAATGGTCACTAGTTACTTGTCACTATTTGCTCTTTACCAGTTGCAAGGGGCCGTGGTAGTTAAATATCAGGAGTTTTTTATGCATTCGGATTCAAACAAGGTGATGACATTAAGTGATGCAGTTCGGATGTACGTTACCGACGGTTGCCACATGTCCATAGGCGGTTTCACGGTAAACCGCAATCCCATGGCTGCCGTTTACGAGATTATCCGTCAGAAGATAAGAAATATACATCTTTATGCGCATTCAAACGGTCAAGGTGTTGATGAGCTTGTCGGAGCGGGCTGCGTGGCAAGGCTTGAAATTGCCTATGCAGGGAGCGGGCGGTTTGCCCCCACCTGTATCAGGTTCAAAAAGGCGGTACAGGACGGCACTCTTATAGTGGAGGATTATTCGAATTACCAGATGACACTCCGGTTTATGGCAGGCGCGATGGGGATTCCTTTTCTCCCGACCCGCTCTTCCCTTGGAACTGATATCATAAATAAATGGGGATTTTCTGAAAGCCTCCGGAAATCGGATGAAAGAATTCCGGACCAAAAGCTTCTGGTGATGGATAATCCGTTTGGAAACTGGGGAGATACTCAAAAAGTCGTTCTTGTTCCTGCCATAACCACCGATGTCACCTTTATCCACGTTCAGAAGGCAAACCTGGAGGGAACCGCCCGCATGGAAGGGCTGACATTTTCAGATGTTGAACAGGCCAAATCTTCCCGGCATGTCATAGTGACCTGCGAGGAGCTGATCGAAGACGACAGCCTGAAGGAAAATCCGGACACCAACCAGATCCCCCCTTTTTGTGTATCTGCAGTGGTCCATGTTCCGTTCGGGGCTTATCCGACAGCCTGTTACCGTTACTACGATTATGATCCGGCTTATCTGAACGAGTACCGGAAATATGCCGGAGATGAGAGTCTGTTTCAGGGTTATCTTGACCGCTTTGTATATGGCGTAAAGAGCCACCGGGAACTTCTCGATTTGAGGGGTGATACCGCGCTTGACGCCGTGAAGGCGGATCCGAGGACAGGTTATGCCGTAGGGCTGGACAGAAGATGATTAGATCCATAGATCGTATATCGAAGTTCGTAAATCGTACATAGAATATCGTACATCGAAGGATGTGCAGGAATACAGAGATGCTTAATTATACACAAAAAGAACTAATGACCATTGCTGCCGCAAGGGAGATAAAGGACGGCGACATAGTATTCTGCGGGACCGGCATATCGATGGTGGCAGCCATGGCTGCAAAGCATATCAGCGCCCCCGGGAGCTTTATTTTTTTTGAAACGGGCGCTGTTGATTCCCTGCTCGAAGAGGTCCCCATGGCGGTTTCGGATTCCCGCGTCATGTTCCGGACATCCGTCAACGGAAGTCTTGCCGATTCATTTGCCGTGATGCAGAACCGGTTCACGGGGCCAAGGGTCGTCGGGATTATGGGAGCCGCCCAGATCGACAAATACGGCAACCTGAATTCAACCTGTATCGGCGATTATTTCAGGCCGAAAGTGAGGTTTTCAGGCAGCGGCGGAGCCTGCGATGTGGCTTCGTTCGTGAACAGAACAATCACATTCATGCAGCATGAGAAACGCAAGTTCGTTGAAAAGCTCGACTACCTGACCAGTCCGGGTTACCTGGACGGGCCGGCCGGCAGAAAGAAAGCAGGCCTTCCGGATGGAGGGCCGATGTCCGTTATTACCAACATGGCAACAATGGGTTTTGATGATGTTACAAAGGAGATGTATCTCACCGGATATTTTCCGGGCATAAGCCCGCAGGAGATCCTAGATAACATGGGCTTTGAAATTGATGTATCACGCGCAAAAGAGGTGGCGCCCCCGACACAGGAAGAGCTGAAAATTCTTAGAGAAAGATGCGACCCCCAGAGGCTGATTTTGTAGGCAAAAAAAGGGTTCGAGGATTCGAGGGTTCAAGTGGTCTAGGGTTCGAGTGAGAAGGTAGGATTCAAGGGTTCCAGGGTTCGAGTGATGCGAAGTTATGCGGTTGCTTGTTTCAGATCGCTCCTCCGGAGCGGTCTGATAATCATCCTGTTCATTCTGTGATCTTGAGATTTAAATAACAAGGCGCTATTTTTCAGGGAAGATGGGAGAGCCATGCGGCGGCCGGCGCCGACAGAATCTGCTGTTCCCCGCTTCCGTACCGCCGGTACGAATCGCCCACGCCCGTGAGCTGTACCGCCGGAATCTCCAATTGTGCCTGAAAGAACCGGAGCGCTTTTGCAGGCTCGGTATCGCCAAGTTTCGTCTCGACAAGAAGAAATGGCGCTCCTTCATCGACGATTAAAAAATCGACTTCCCGTTTATTCTTGTCCCGGACGAAATGGAGGCCGAAGCGGCCGTAGCCCAAATCGTTCCACATAACAACGGCCCGCCATAGCTCTGCAGCTACCATATTCTCGAAGCGCGCCGCAGAGTCTCGAATCTGAGCATAATCCCAGAGATATATCTTTCTCTCCTTCTGAATGGCCCGGGCGATCCGGCCCGCCCAGGTCGTAACGCTGAAAGTCAGATAAAATCGCTCGAATA
Source organism: uncultured Desulfonema sp. (assembly GCA_964402865.1). Taxonomy (GTDB): domain Bacteria; phylum Desulfobacterota; class Desulfobacteria; order Desulfobacterales; family RPRI01; genus RPRI01. The sequence goes on from CAYODW010000059.1 coordinate 15,357, forward strand.
TGTCCAGCCAGCTGCGAACGGAATTATACGAGGCTTTCAGGTCCCCGGCAAGTGATGGGACGGACAACGGACTTCCCACTTTGGTTGGGAGGAGCAGGTAGAGGGTCTCCAGTTCCTGGATTGACTTGATACCCGATAGATCCCGGATATCCTCCCTGATCAACTGATGCGCAAAGGTATGAGACCAGCGCCGCCAGGTCGTTTTCCGACCGGATAGATATGGCTCGGGAAAACCGCTCAATTCGGAGAGACGCTCCCAGGATGCCTGTGCCTCTGACGCACCTTCCATGTTGATCTGAAGAGGTGTCCGTCGAAACTCCTCGAAGAACTTCCTCTGCCTATTTCCCAACTCGGCAATGGTCAGCGGAAATAAATGAAATTGAAAATAACGGCCGGCCAGAGAGTCGCCACCCTTCTGGTAAAGGTCAAGCCGTCCGCTGCCGGTGACGAGAAATCGATAGTTATCGTGAAACTCGTCGTAAATTCCCTTGAGGGCGTTTTTCCAGTCGCTGTATTTATGGATCTCGTCGAAGATGATCAGAGGTGCTGTGGCATCCTTGCGTTTAACGCCTTCGAAAAAACGATTGTTCTGAAGGAATTGAGTCCGGTGCTCCGGGATATCCCAGTTGAAATAGAGGCTGTTAGTGAAGGAGGCTGCTATGATTTTAGCCAGTGTCGTTTTTCCGGACTGACGCGGTCCGGAAAGGAAAATCATTTCCTTTTCCTGCGCCAGTTCCTGCCATGCCTGTATGTAAAGTTCACGAGGATGCATGAGGACTATATTTCATGCTGCTGAAAAATAGTCAAGACCATTTTTCAATACAGTGAATTTTTGCCCAACCTGTACCAAGGTACAATAGACTAA
>CAYODW010000060.1:0-16153 GCA_964402865.1 uncultured Desulfonema sp.
CCTGATTGAGGTAAGCTTGGATCTATTTGAATACAGCTCCCAAAAAACGGGAAATGAATCAAGACCTCTTGCGGAGAAGATGCGCCCGCGGAATATGGATGAGTTTTCAGGACAGGAGCATATTGTCGGCAGCGGCACGCTGATCCGGCATGCGATAGAAAAAGACCAGGTTTTTTCCATGATTCTCTGGGGTCCTCCCGGATGCGGCAAAACAACCCTTGCGCGGATTATTGCTCGTGAAACAAGCTCACACTTTCTGCATTTTTCGGCGGTCCTTTCCGGAGTTAAGGAAATAAGAGCTGTCATAGACGAGGCGAAGAATCAGCTAAAGCTCTTCAGAAAGAGAACCATTCTCTTCGTTGATGAAATCCACAGGTTCAACAAAGCCCAGCAGGATGCCTTTTTGCATCATGTCGAAAGCGGGCTCATAACTCTGATCGGAGCGACTACCGAGAATCCGTCTTTTGAGGTCATTGCTCCGCTTCTTTCACGCTGCAGGGTAATAACGCTAAAAACATTATCCGATAATGATATTGTCCGGATAATCGAAGCGGCTTTAAAGGATAAAGAAAGAGGGCTGGGGAATCTTAATCTTGAGCTCTCAGACGGAGTTATATCACATATTGTGAGGATATCGGATGGTGACGCACGCATGGCTTTGAACAGCCTTGAAGTTGCGGCCGGGATAGCGACCGCGAAAAAACATGGCGACGGGGAAGCAGTCAGCCTGACTCTTGAAGATCTGGAAAAAGCCCTTCAGAAGAAGGCCCTGCTTTATGACAAGTCGGGTGAAGAACATTACAACCTTATTTCGGCGCTTCACAAGAGCATGAGAGGAAGTGATCCTGATGCCGCTCTTTACTGGCTTGCGCGCATGCTGGCGGCAGGCGAAGACCCGCTATATATCGCAAGGCGAATGGTGAGGTTTGCATCGGAGGATGTAGGAAACGCCGACCCATATGCTTTGAGCATAGCTATGGATGCAATGGAGGCATTTAAGTTTATCGGACAACCCGAAGGCGAGCTTGCCCTTGCCCAGGCTGCTGTTTATCTTGCTACCGCCCCCAAGAGCAACAGCATATATACTGCGTATGGAAGAGTAAAAGAAGCAGTCAGGAACGAAGGATCGATTCCCGTTCCTTTTCACATCCGTAATGCTCCGACTAATCTTATGAAAGAGCTCGGGTACGGAAAGGATTACAAGTACGCCCATGATTATAAAGAGGAATATGTTTTTCAGGAATATCTGCCGGATAAGCTTGACGGCCATCTTTTCTATTTTCCATCTGAAAGAGGTTATGAAAAGACTGTTAAGGAGCGGCTGGTTAAATGGCGAAAGCTTAAAAGCGATAAAAGAAAAGAATCAGAAAAAACAAGCAAGGATTAAAGCCGGTCAATCCGGAATCAAAAATAAAGAAAATTCCCTCGTTTCATGTTTTACCGGATTTGCCCCGTCTATGATGAATGTCCGCTCAATGAAAGTAATCTTTTCATCACTTACGAGAAGAATGGAAGATGAGCGGGTTCCGTAGATATCGCTTTTAATAAAAAGTGGCGACAGAATCCTCTCCCATTCAATACCGACACCTGTATCAGGCAGATCTTTGTCAGGCGGCGCAGTTCCGTCCGAAAGAAGTTTAAAGATTTCCTCGAAGTTGATTTCGTTTAAAGAAAGAATTTTTTCGAAACGATTCTTCCCTTTTGCGATTTTCGGCCACGGAGTGTCAAGAAGATTATTGCTTAAGCCGTGAACGCCGGGAGATATGCGTATTATGTTGTCCGCTCTGTTTGAAAACCAGAAGATACCGGACTCGTCTCCGGCCAGAAGATTGAATCCATTATATCTTTTTCCTTCATCCATAACTTTCTCAAGATATCTTTCAGGGGGTTCGCTTCCTTTGAGATAATCTGCAACAAGAAATCCTCTTGACGGGGCATCTATCATCTGTACGGCTGGATCTCTGAAATTGGTTATGGCACATATGCGTTTTGTTTTTGTTACTCCGAGCCATGTGCCGCCGCTTTTTAAATCCTTTCCTGCCAGAATATAAGGCGCATCTTCCCAGAAACCGAGCGGAGCCGTCGGGCGGTCATAAAACTCGTCTCTGTTCGCAGCAAGTATCAGCCGGTACGAGGGATGATTAAGATAGGATAAAAGAATCAGGCACATATTTTATATGCAGGCTATCCGCAGTTTGAGATAGTTTCTTATCCAGTGTCCAGAAAGGTACACCCGTCAAAACCGCCGATGTAATCAGATGGACATCCACATAACCCATCCCTTTTCCCATTAAACGATTATTATCTATAAATGATAATACTTCATGATGTTCAGCTTCGATGCTCATCGGCAACAATTGAAGATACGAAAGAATAATTGCCCTGTCTTTGAGATTCCCGCATGCAAGTTCACCTACAATTAATGGGTGGCAAAGCACCCTTCCATCATTAAGCAGGTTTACAAGCTTATCATTTCCATACCTCAAATGGGAAACCCAAATTGATGTATCCACCAGAATCATTACCTATAAAGCCCCTTTTCTTCTTGGTATCGCTTCCAAATGCTTTTGAGTCCCACCAAGCTTTGCAAGCCTCTTACTACTTTCTCTGGCAATAAGGGCCTCAAGCCCAAGCTTAACGAGAGCAGTTTTCTCCTTTATTCCGGTCAATTTTGATGCTTTGTCCATCAGGTTATCTTCGATATTTAAAGTTGTTCTCATGGTTTCACCTCTTAGAATTGTGATGCTTGAGTATGTATCATATATGCATATCTGTCAAGTCATTCTTAGACAACGCCAAGCCTATTTGCCAAGAAGCAAATATTTATTCTCCTTTACAGATTTCTCTACCCTGACAATTATATATGCAAAACTCCAGGCGCATCTATTCGTGATTTTCTGTGCATAAATCCTGAGGAACATATCAACAAACATGAATCAAGTTTAAAAGATTAAAACGTCCCGTATTTACCCTCCGCGCCACTTTATCAGCGTCTGATCTATGCTTTCTTTTATTGTTTTAATAGTAATCGTGAGTTCCAAGTTAAAGCAACTCTGTCTTACGACCTATTACTCAAAAATTTTGAGTCGCCATCCAACACCAGGGATCATGATCACAATCTCACATGTTATTAAAAAAAGGATAGCTGCGATGCCAATGCCAACAAACCAGCCGAGCAATATCGCAGGCCATGGTTTTGTATATAAAAAAAAGATCGGTCTGGAAATATTTTTTGTATAAAGGTGTTTATACAAATTTGAAGTTTTTTCAGTTATTCTCGTACCGACGAAATAACCACAGGCTATTTCAAGCGTTATTCCTCCGTAATGGAACAAAAGTGCAACAAAGTTTCCTGAACATGCGGCAATAATACATTTCTCATTCCATTAATTGCAGAAGGCTCCAAAGGCTAAGAAAAGTGATGCATAAATTGAGTACTTGAACCACTTTGGTTTTATCTCCTGTTATTATATCTCTTTATAATCTATCACAATATACCTGATAAGAATTTTTGGTTTTTATTGCTCTTTCGGATATCGTGCAATTTATTTAAAGATACAGACAGGCGCAAAGCTCGTCAAAGATCTCGTCGCATAGAAGAATAGTCTGAAAATGGCGGGTACGGAAAAAGCCGCCCTGTATCGCTCAGAGGTTATACATAATTTTTAAAGGGCAAATCGAGGCAATCAGATCGAAGTCATTGTCCTTGTGGAGAAGATAAAGGTCATTTTCTATGGCGGTGCGGGCTAACAGGCAGTCGGCGGTTTTACGGATGGTGATTCCCTGACTCCTTCATTTTCTATAGATTTGCGCAGCCTCAATATAGGAGTTTTTATCCCGCAACCCGGCAATAGGGAACTTGAGGAGGCATCGCCTGGCTGCTTCGTATTCCCTGTCTTCCCTGAATCCCTGCAGAACTTCGGTCAGGATATATTCCGAAAGATATGCTTCCTCTTCATCGGTTATCAGCTTTTCCAACGTGGAAACGGCAGTTCCTTCGGCGCCATTGAAGAAATCGATCCAGACGGAGGAGTCAATCAGTATCATTGAAGCGGCTCCTTCTCATCTCTTCCAAATCTCCATCCCAGCGGAGCTTTCCTTTGAATCGCAGAATTTCTTTTCTCTCTTTCCTCCGGATCAGCTCCTGCAAGGCGAAGTTGACGATATCTTTTTTTGTCTTAAGCCCAGTATACTCAAGGCCCTTCCTGATGAGTTCGTCTTCGATCACTATATTGATCCGCATTTTTTTAATACCTCCCGATTTTGACATCCATATTTTAACAGGCAACTATGTGTATATCAAACAATCCGTTTGTTCAGGCTCTCCCTCTGATAAGAACTTCGTATGCCGGAATAGTTACCGATTTTAGCCTTGAGCCGAAATCGGTAATTATGAAACGATGATATTATAACAAATACCTCCAAAAGCATGCTTTTATCCGGCGGCTTTCTTATCTGTCATGTGATTATATCATATTAAATTGATTGATATTACATTTGGAATATTCTATATGGTGTCCATACGAAAACAAAATTTGGCATATGTAAATTTCCATTGTTTGGTTATATCAAATAAATCAGGAGGATTTGTTCATGAAAGAGGTTGTTATTGTCAGCGGATCAAGGACCGCTGTTGGCGCGTTTGGCGGGGGATTGAAAGATGTTTCTGTTGTTGAACTTGGCTCTTTGGTTATAAGGGATGTTCTGAAAAGGGTAAGTTTGAGGCCTGCCGCATGTTCGGAGATGATTGAAAATACTCCGGAAAAATTGAAAGGAAGCGGATTAACGGAACTTGAAAAGAGATGGTACGACTGGGACGATACAAAAAACCCTGTTACAATAGATGAAGTAATAATGGGCAACGTTCTTCAAGCCTGTCAGGGTCAGAACACTGCCAGGCAGGCTATGATTCATGCCGGGCTTCCCAAGGAAACCCCGGCTTTTACCATTAACAAAATTTGCGGTTCCGGGCTGAAGGCAATTGCATTGGGCGCTTCTTCCATTATGGCCGGACAGGCTGATGTGGTTATAGCAGGAGGACAGGAAAGTATGAGCCTTGCGCCTATGGCTCTTCCTAAAGCCCGCTGGGGTCACAGGATGGAACTTACCGGAACAGGGCAAATCTATGACCTGATGGTTTTTGACGGGCTATTTGAGATATTTTACGGTTACCACATGGGCGTTACTGCTGAAAATATTGCGGCAATGTATAATATCGGGAGAGCGGAGCAGGATGAACTTGGTGTTTTAAGTCATAACAGGGCTATGGCTGCCATAAATAACGGTATATTTGCCCAAGAGATCGTCCCGGTTGTAATAAAAACCAGGAAGGGTGAAACCGTTTTCGACCGGGATGAACGTCCCATGGAAACGAGCATTGAAAAGATGGCTAAATTGAAGCCGGCATTCAAAAAAGACGGAACTGTTACCGCCGGAAATGCTTCCGGCATAAATGATGGGGCTGCGGCGGTTCTTCTGATGAGTGGTGAGAAAGCAAAAGAGTTGGGGCTTGAGCCAATTGTTTCGATAAAAGCTTTTGCTGCAGGCGGTGTTGATCCTGCATATATGGGGCTAGGGCCCGTTCCGGCAGTTAAAAAGGCTTTGAAAACAGCTGGAATGAATATAAAAGATATTGATATGATAGAATTAAATGAGGCATTTGCTTCACAGGCGATCGGCTGCATGCGAGAACTTGGAATCGATAATGACAGGCCGAATGAACTGGGAAGCGGAATTTCTTTGGGGCATCCTATCGGCTGCACGGGCGCACGCCAGATGGTTTCGGGAATGAATCAGATGAAAAGGAAAGGATACACAACAGGGCTTATTACAATGTGTATCGGTGGCGGGATGGGAATGGCAATGATTGTTGAGAGAAAATAACTCTGTTTTTTCTTTACTTATTAAACTGTTGCTGATAAAAACTGCTAAAGTGATTAGTCTGTAGGTAGTTAGGTTTTAGCTTTTACCTTAAGCCTACAGTCTAATAGCCTTCAGCCTAAATATCTGATTTATAATTAATAAGTTATAGGAGGATTTACAAGATGGACATCAGCAGGAAATTGGGAATTCTGGTTTTTTGTGGTGTGCCGGCCATAATTGGAGGCGGTATTGTTTATGCTATTTTTGGCAGTTATGTTCCTGTTTTAGTATATGAAGTTATTCTTTTACTTGCAGCCGGAGGATTTGCGAGCAAGTAAGAAAAAATTGACCTAATCAGACAGGCACCGAGGGGCAAAGGCATAATGGCATAATGCTTAGCTGATAAATTAGAAAGCTGGGCTGCAAATAAGCAAGAATGCTTTGTGCCTTTGTGCCTGTTTTCATGGGAAGATGAGTCTTTTCCCTTTCAAACACAATAATTTGATAACCGTGTCGATTATTATCCTTTCTGTAAAAATAATGAAATCTATCTTAAGTTTATAAGGCTAGTCATTATGCAAACTGAAAAAATGTCGGAGATCAGTATAGAGAGCGAGATGAAAAAATCTTATCTCGATTACGCAATGAGCGTTATTATCGGGAGAGCTTTGCCCGATGTTCGAGATGGACTTAAACCTGTTCATCGTCGGGTTCTATATGCAATGCGCGAACTTAAGAACGATTGGAATAAACCGTATAAAAAATCAGCCAGAATCGTCGGTGATGTAATAGGTAAGTACCATCCGCACGGAGATACCGCAGTTTATGATACAATTGTCAGAATGGCCCAGGATTTTTCCCTTAGATATCCACTTGTTGACGGGCAGGGAAACTTTGGTTCGATTGATGGAGACTCTCCTGCGGCTATGCGGTACACCGAAATAAGAATGATGCGGCTTGCCCATGAAATGATGGAGGATATCGACAAGGAGACTGTTGATTTTGTTCCGAATTATGATGAGTCTCTGACTGAACCTTCAATTCTGCCTGCGAAAATTCCCTGCCTCCTGATAAACGGCTCGTCCGGAATTGCCGTTGGAATGGCAACGAGCATTCCTCCTCACAACCTTTCTGAAGTGGCTGAAGCAATAAAAGCTCTTATTGATAATCCTGATATTACCTGTGATGAATTAATAAGAATAATTCCGGGACCTGATTTTCCGACAGCAGGAATCATTTACGGTAAAAGCGGAATATATGACGCTTATTCTACAGGCAGGGGAAAAGTCAAAGTCCGGGCGCGTGTTGTAGTCGAAACCGATAAAAGAACACAGAGTGAAACAATTATCGTTACCCAGCTTCCTTACATGGTCAACAAGGCGGTTCTGATTGAGAAGATTGCAGAGCTGGTGCGTGATAAGCATATCGAAGGGGTAAAGTATGTAAGGGATGAATCCGACAGGGAAGGCATGCGGATTGCCGTCGGCCTCAAAAAAGACCAGATAGCAAAGGTGGTAATCAACCAGCTTTTCAAACATACCCGGCTGGCAACAAGTTTCGGGATTATTTTCCTTGCCGTTGTGAACAACAGGCCGGAGGTTTTGACATTAAAGGAGATACTCGAGTATTTTATTCTTCACCGAAAGGATATTGTAGTAAAGCGCACAAAATTCGATCTTAAAAAGGCCGAAGCTCGCGCACATATACTTGAAGGCCTCAAGATAGCCATAGACAACATCGATGCGGTCGTTTCCCTTATCAAACAGTCGAAATCACCCGCGGAAGCAAAGAACGGCCTTATGGAAAGATTTGCAATGACTCCGATTCAGGCTCAGGCTGTGCTCGATATGCGCCTTCAGAGACTTACGGGTCTTGAAAGGGAAAAGATAATTGATGAATACAACACTATTCTTAAAGATATTGCAGGATACAGAGAGATTCTTGCGAGCGAACGGCTGGTTCTGGATATCATAAAAGATGAGTTGACCCAGACAATAAATGAGTACGGCGATTCCCGCCGCACGGAAATCGTTGAGGAATCGGAGGATATTTCCATCGAGGATTTGATTGTTGAAGAGGACATGGTCGTAACCATATCCAAGGACGGATATATCAAGCGAACACCCGCAAGCGTTTATCAGGCCCAGGGCCGCGGAGGCAAAGGAAAAATGGCTATGGGAACAAAGGAAGAGGATTTCGTAGCACACCTTTTTGTCGCTTCCACTCACCATACATTCCTCTTTTTTACAAACCAGGGGAAAGTTTACTGGTGTAAAGTTTATGATATTCCCGAATCAGGCAGGACGAGCCGGGGAAAAGCGATTGTTAACCTTCTGAACTTTATCGAAGGTGAAAAACTGACAACCGTTCTCCCTGTAAAGGCTTTTGAACCAGGTTCCCACGTTATTATGGCCACTAAAAAAGGCCTTGTGAAAAAAACGGACATTATGGCATACAGCCGTCCCAGAACGGGAGGGATTATAGCCCTGAATCTTGATCAGGATGATGAACTGATCGCGGCACATATAACAGACGGAACTCTTAATGTTTTTGTCTGTTCGGCCATGGGCAAATCAATTCGTTTTCACGAATCTGATGTGCGTCCCACCGGCCGGGTTGCGGGGGGAATGCGGGGAATGCGGTTATCTGAAGGAGATCGTATTGTTGGTATGGAAGTCTTAAGTCACGGCCAGACGCTTTTTGCTGTTACCGAAAATGGTTTTGGCAAAAGGACATCCATAGACGAATATCCCGTTCAAAAAAGAGGGGGAAGGGGAGTAATAGCCATTAAAACGACAGAACGGAACGGGAAGGTCGTAACAATACTAATTGTTGATGAAGATGATGACCTGATGCTGATGACCGACACAGGAAAGATTATCCGGACTCCTATCAGCGGCATTTCCGTTATAAGCCGCAATACGCAGGGTGTTAAGCTAATCAACAGGGATCCGGAAGAAAAAGTTATAGGAGCGGCAAGACTCGCCGAAAAGGATGATTGATGATTAACGGGAGAGACGGTGTTTTATAAATGAAAAGCGAAGCGGACGTAAGCAGTGCGAGGATCGGAGTTGTCGGGGCAGGGAGCTGGGGCACCGCGATTGCCAATCTTCTTGGCAATAAAGGATTCAAGGTCGATTTCTGGGTATTTGAAAAGGAAGTAAAAGAACAGATCGAGGAGTTCAGGGAAAACAGAATATTCCTTCCCGGAATATCGCTTTCTTCAAATATTTTTCCCTTAAATGATATTGCAAAAGCAGTCAGCAACAAAGATCTTGTAGTGATAGTGATCCCGTCTCATGTCATGCGTGATACGGCAATAAAAATATCTGATGTTATTTCACCGAATACGGTGGTTGTGTCAGCCTCCAAGGGAATAGAGAACAACACCTATTTGACAATGACGGGCGTCATCAGAGAATCTATTCAGGGTATATCGGAAGATAATATTGCCGCCCTTTCAGGGCCGAGTTTCGCTGGAGAAGTGGCGCGAAACGTACCTACTGCCGTTACTGCCGCATCAAAAAATCATGAGATCGCCGCTTTTATTCAGAATATCTTTGCCACCCCGTTTTTCAGAGTTTATACCAATGATGACGTTATAGGTGTTGAGCTGGGAGGCGCCGTCAAGAATGTTATCGCAATTGCTGCCGGGATCATAGATGGTCTTGGTCTCGGATTAAATACGAGAGCGGCGCTTATAACAAGAGGCCTTACTGAAATAAGACGGCTCGGTCTGGCCCTCGGAGCAAAGCCAAGAACTTTCACGGGGCTTGCAGGAGTCGGAGATCTGCTTTTGACCTGCACGGGTAATTTGAGCAGGAATCATACTGTGGGTAAGAAGATAGGGGAGGGCATGAAGCTCAAAGAGATCCTTTCTGAAATGCGCATGGTTGCCGAAGGAGTAAAGACTGCCGAATCTGTTTACAACCTTTCCCGGAAACTTGATGTTGAAATGCCCATTTCCAGGGAAATATACCGTATACTTTATGAGGACGTTCCTCCCAAAGAGGCTGTTTACCGGCTTATGACACGTGATCTTAAGCAGGAACTGGATGAACAGTGACAAAAAAAATAAAGGTGAAGGGCACAGGAAAAGGCTTCGTGATAAATTCCTTTTATCAGGCCTTTCAGGTTTCCACGATTACGAAGTTATTGAACTCCTCCTGACTCTTGCCACTCCCCGCAAGGATTGCAAAGAAGCAGCTAAAGATGCCCTGAAAAGATTTAAAACTTTACAGGGAGTCCTCGAAGCGTCCCCTCAAGAACTGTGTGAAATAAAAGGGATAGGCCCTGTAAATCTTTTCGGTATCAAGATTGTGCATGCTGCCGCGCACAGGTATCTAGAAAAAAGACTTATAAATAAAAATCCGATAAACAATTCAAACGAATTATTCGATTTTCTCAACCACGACCTCAGGGATAAAAACATTGAAAGCTTCAGGGTAATTTTCCTTGATGCTAAAAATAAAGTTATAAGAACCGAAACACTCTTTGAAGGTTCACTTACTTCAAGCTCGGTATATCCAAGGGAAGTTGTCCGGGCAGCTCTTAAATACCATGCTGCAGCACTGATATTTGCCCATAACCATCCGTCAGGGGATCCTAAGCCTTCTTCCGAGGATATTTCCATAACACGCCAACTAATTTTTGCCTGCAAGGTTGTAAATATAACTGTTCATGAGCACCTTGTAATAGGAGATAATAATTATTTCAGCTTTGCGGATAATGGTTATATAGAAAAAATGAACCGTGAATTTGAAATACAAAGAGGTTAGCTTAAATCGGGAAAGAGTATAAAATATGACAGATAGTAAGAAACATCCCTATTGTTTCGCAAAACTTGAAGTCGTTTTTCCAATGGGAGAAAATGGTTTGAGGAGTACTCCTGAGTCATGTTTCCCCTGCTATTGTAAAACCGAGTGTCTGCGAAAGGCAATGGAGGGAAAAGAAGGCCTCATGGTTAAAGAGGAATTGGTTGACAGGGCTTACGATTCAGGCATGATCGGGTTTATCAGGAGATGGTCGGAAAAGAAAGAATTCCACCGTAAAATTCACGCCGGGAAAAAATAAATTCAGAAAGGGGGGATATAATGAAAACCATAAGAGATGTTGATCTTTCAGGTAAACGGGTGCTTGTAAGGGTCGATTTTAATGTACCTCTTGATGATAATCAGAAAATTACCGATGATACTAGAATACGTTTTGTAGTGCCCACTTTAAAATATGCAATTGAAAATAAGGCGAAACTTATAATTGCCTCCCACCTTGGAAGACCGAAAGGGAAAGTTGCTCCGAAATACACCCTCGCTCCGGTCTTGAAATCCCTCGGATCTTATCTCGGGAAAGAAGTTAAAATGGCAACCGACTGCATCGGACCTGAAGTAAAGGCTCTTGTATCTTCAATGTCAGAAGGAGATGTCCTGCTTCTTGAAAATCTCAGATTTCATCCTCAGGAAGAGAGTAATGATGATGCTTTCGGGAAAGAGCTGGCACAACTTTGTGATATATATGTTAATGATGCTTTCGCAGTTTCCCACAGGGCAAACGCTTCCGTTGCCGCAATAACAGAGTATGCCCCTGTATCAGTTGCAGGATTTCTGCTTGAGAAGGAACTGGAATATTTTGAAAAGGCCATGCTGAACCCGGAGCGCCCCCTTGTGGCTGTAGTTGGAGGAGCTAAAGTTTCAAGCAAACTCGCGGCTCTCGAAAATATTATTCAGCGCGTTGATAAACTGTTAATAGGTGGAGCAATGGCCAATACTTTCCTTAAAAGCAGAGGAATTGATGTTGGAGGCTCAAAAATCGAGGAAGATCTGGTAGAAGTTGCGGCATCAATTATGAATAAAGCTGGTCAAAAAGGTGTTAAATTATATCTGCCTGTTGATGCCGTCGCGGCAGACTCTTTTGATCCCAATGCCGTGACAAGAATTGTCCCGGTTAATGAAATCCCTTCCGGATGGATGGTGCTGGATATAGGACCTGCGACTTCACTGCTTTTTCAGGAAGCGCTTAACGATGCCAGGACAATAATCTGGAATGGTCCTCTTGGAGCATTTGAAATGGATGCCTTCAGCAGAGGGACAATGTCAATGGTCCACGGTGTCGCAAATTCGCAAGCTCTCACCATTGTGGGCGGAGGAGATACCGATCTGGCTGTTCACAAGGCCGGTGAAGCCGATAAGATAACCTTTATATCAACCGGCGGGGGGGCTTTCCTTGAGTTGCTTGAAGGCAAGACATTGCCTGCTGTTTCAGCCCTGATCAAGGCAGGGCAAAAAACATGATAATAAGAGAGCCTGATAATAATTTATGAAATTTATTTCCAGCCGTAACCGGATTCTGATCTGCATCGTTTTTTTTTCTCTGGCTTTGCCGGCATACATATACAGAATACAATTATGGGATCAGATCTTATTTTACTATAATATTTTTACGGACAGGGAAAAGATCAAGGCTCTTATCGGTTTATTCGGCGCTGCTGCTCCCGCGGTATTTATATTGATTCAGATATTGCAGGTTATTTTAGCGCCGGTTCCCGGAGAGGCCACAGGTTTTATAGGAGGATATCTTTTCGGAGCAATCAAAGGCTTTATTTTTTCCACAATCGGACTTACAGCAGGTTCCTGGATCAATTTTATAATAGGCAGGTTTCTGGGGAAGCGTTATATCAGAAAAATAATTCCGTCCGATTCCTTAAAAAAATTCGATACAGCCTTAAAACATCAGGGAATATTCGTTATAATCATTTTATTCATATTCCCCGGTTTTCCCAAAGACTATCTTTGCCTGTTTCTTGGGTTAAGCTCGATTCCTGTCAAAGCGTTTCTTGTTATTGCCGCCCTGGGGCGAATGCCGGGGACGTTCATGCTTAGCCTGCAGGGAGCTTCTCTTTATGATAAATCCTACAAGATTTTCGTGCTGATAACGGTTTTTTTTATAGCATGTACAATTGCAGGTTATGTATATCGTGAACATCTGTACAGGTGGATTGATAAGCTTAACAATAAGTAGGGATCAGGGGACTGGAATCAGTAATCAAAGGTATGGAATATAGAATATCGAACATCGAACATCGAACCCAAAACAGCTGTCGTTATTGACTGAAATATGAATAAATGTTATCATAACAATATAATTGTTTGGTTATCGTATTTAAAAACAGGAGAAGAAATTGACATTCTGGAGCTTCAGGGAATCACTCAGTCAGGCAAACAAGCTGAGACGCTCTTATTACGAAATCTTAAGAGATGAGCTTGACCATTTCATGCTTCAGTATGCGCTGGTTGATTCCTATAATAACTTTTTAAGTAAGAATACTCCCTACCCGTTTGTTGAAAGACGCGAACTAAAGCCCCGTGCGCGTATGTCTGATATTGAATATGAATCCCATAACACTTTTCTAGTTCTTTTTGTTGAAGATATTATTTCTGCCAATCATAAAAAATACATCAGATTTTTTGATATTAATAAAACAACGAAATCAAATCTTATAAGTTCAAAAACATTTCCTCTTTCAAACAAATTTGACAGGACCCAGAAATTTCTTGATTCAGCAAGATTTTTTGATTTTATGAGAATACTGCTCCCCGTTGATTATTCCCTTCTTATCCAAAGGGATCCGACAAGCAGAATAAAAGACAGGTATGCTCTGAGCCATTTTCATGTCCGCATAGACTGGCCTGTAGCGGAAGCTGCCGAAGATCTCGCTCGCAGTCTCCGGTACATTTCGAAGGATATTTATGAGAAGGGAGACAAGTATGCCGAAGATATCCAGAAAAAATATTTTGAATATTACTGTCTGCCTGTTATGGCTGGCGGCAGGAGAACTGCCGCAATAGTTGCTGCGCAATATCTGAAGAAGATTCCTTGTATTACGACTGTTTATGCCGGAAGCAGCGGGTCAAGATCGCTGATGAGAATTTCGGAACGGGGTGTTTCAAAGTCGATATTATTGAAGTTTACCGAGAATGAAATAATACAGACAGCAGCTTTAAATAGTATGTCTCCGATTACTTTCAAAAAAAATTATGTTGTAGCCAGGGACAGAAAGGATAGTATTTGTATTTTTCAGGTGTCATATTCTTTTGCTAATCCCGCTAGGCCGCCGGATGACGGAAAGTTAAGGGAATTAAAACCGGATCTCTACTGGCAGACAGTGGATTCCCAATATATTCTTCCAAAACCCGGAACCTGGAAATATCCTCCGCTTCCGCATAATGTAATCTACACCTGACGTGACGGCTTCGTAAAAAGTCATTGTTCTGTGTTGCGCTACATCTTTCGTCATTGCAGCGTACCCAAAAATATGAACCATCGGGCCCTGCGTTTGCGGTATTCATCAAGATTCGAGCGCCTTGCAAAATGAGCTTTTTACTTTGCCGTTCTCTTCTGTCCCCGGCTTTCTGCTTCAGCCTTCAGCCTAAACCCCTGAACAGTTAAATAATTTCTTTAATCATCGCGATTTCATCGCAATCCGGGAATTTAACGCAGAGAATGCAATCGGACCAGATTTTAATGAGTGGAAGCTCGGTCTTATCAACCTGAACAAACCCCAGTTTTTCAAAAAAATCAGGCTTATAAGTTAGGGTAAAAACTTTGTTCATGTCATAGGTTTTTGCTTCGGCAAGAACCGTTTCGGCAAGAATAGTGCCTATTTTTTTTCTAACATGATCGGGATGAACTGCAAGAGAGCGAATTTCGGCAAGATCTTCCCAGCAGAACTGCAAAGAACAGCATCCTATGATTTCACCGGTTATATCATCTACGTAAACAATGAAATCTCTGAGATGATCATAAAGCTTGCTGAAAGGGCGTGGCAACAGCTCACCCTTGCTGCTGTATATCTGCAGAAGGTTGTAAATCGCCTTTATGTCTTGTATTTTTGCTTTCCGAATCATGGCGCTTTTATATCACTGTTTGCAGTTAAATCAAGTTCTAAATTACAGATATAACCTGAAATATGATATTGACAAATATCGATCAACTGAACTAAAAACAATTATAGTAGTTCTTAAGCCCGAAAATGTTTTTATGCGAAGGCTTTCCATTCATTTTAAGTTTTTTAATATAGGGGGGAGATTATGCCTTATAAGATTAAACTTCCATCTCTTTTTATCCTAATCGCTTTATTGGTTTTTGTTCATGTTGGATTTTCCGGAGCTCAGGAACCAGGAGTTGTGAAGTCCGCAGGAGTTAATGAAGATCTGACCGGTGATTCGGTAGGTTCCGGCGCTGTTGATAAAGAAGCTGCTGAGAAGCTGCGCAAAATGACTCCCGACGAGGTTAAAGCTCTTGATAAACAGCTTGCCGATGCCCTTACCCTTTATTACGACAGGGAATTTGCAAGAGCCCTTCCGATTTTCCAGGAGATTGCAAGCAAAGCTGAAACCATGGATATCATGTTCTGGATCGGGACAAGCGCAATGCAAACAGGAGAAAAGGAACTTGCGGTTGCAAAATTTAAAAAAATGCTTTCGATCGATCCAAAATTATACAGGGTAAGGCTTGAACTTGCCGCAACCTATTTTTCGATGGGACGCTATGAAGAGGCGAAAAAGGAGCTTGAAATTGTCAAGGCAGCATCTCCGCCAAAGGCTGTTCTGGATAACATGGCAAAATTAACTGCCGCGATCGATGAAAGATCACGGAAAACATCCTGGAACCTGAGATTGGCCCAAGGCGTCATGTGGGATGACAATATCAATTCCGGCCCCGAACTTGACACATACCAGGTTCTGGGAGGAACCCTGACTCCAAACAAGATGACTGCCGAGCTGAAAGATGAAGCTTCGATATCGAGCCTTGCAGGTAATCTTCTTTTTGACATAGGAGATTCAAAAGGGCTTATGTGGAATACAGCCCTCTCACTTTATAACAAGGCACATTTTGATTACAGCCAGTTTAATTTCTTGTCAGTTGATTTTAACACCGGACCCTGGTGGGTTGGACGAAGGGATATTTTTAAATTTCCTGTGGGTTATACCGAAAGGGAATACGGAAGCGACCGTCTTTCATATACTTTGCATGCCGATCCGGAGTATGAGCATCATTTCTGCCAGTATTTCAGTTTGAAAGGACTCTATTCCTACAGCACAGAAAATTTTTACTTTACCAGCAGATCCGGGCTGGATAACGACAGGTACAGGTTTGAACTTACCCCGACTTTTTATTTTGATAATCGCAGGCATGTATTCTCCATTTCGGCGGGCTATGACAGTATGGACGCCGATGATGACAGAAACACCTATGACGGGCCATACTTAAGCTTGTCATATTTTACACGGTTTCC
>CAYODW010000061.1:0-16068 GCA_964402865.1 uncultured Desulfonema sp.
TCTTTTTCCCACTGGTCAACATGGGGTGTAACTTCTTTTTCAATAAATTCGCGCAGCCTTTGCCTGAAACGTTTGTGATCGTCGGTGTACTTCAGAATATCCATGGTAATCCTCTATTGATTATGGACTCGTAAAAAGTCGGAATTTGCCTTTCTGTGTCATTTCCGTCAACTAGTTCTGGACTCCCGTTTTCACGGGAGTGACGGGATTTTAGGCTTTTACGAAGCCGTCACACTTCATACTTTCCGATGATAGATATGCTGCAAACATTCATAAATGGAAATCCGCCGAGGTTGTGAGTCAGACCGAACTTCGGATTATTCAACTGACGCTTGTCAGCGCGTCCATGAAGTTGCAGATACATTTCATAAAGCATCCGTATTCCGGAAGCGCCTATCGGATGGCCGAAACATTTAAGACCTCCGTCAATCTGGCATGGAATTTTACCGTCCCTGTCATAAAATCCGTCAAGTATGTCGCGAACCGCTTTCCCTCTTTCGGAGATGTGAAGGTCTTCCATTGTCACAAGCTCTGTTATAGAAAAGCAGTCGTGAACCTCCATCATGCTTATCTCTTTTTTGGGATCTGTAATTCCTGCTTCCTCGTAAGCTTTTAGACTGCATTTCGTTGTTGTCATGAAATGATCGCCGTCCCACTCGTTGTAAGCCATCTCCTCACCGCTGCTTAAGGCAAGCTGGAGAGATTTCACAGTGACAAAATCTTTTTTACCCAGTTTTTTTGCAATTTCAGGAGTAGTAACAATAGCGCATGCCGAGCCGTCGCTTACTCCGCAGCAGTCGAAAAGACCAAGAGGATGAGCAATGATAGGAGAGCCCATTACCTGTTCTATTGTAACCGGCTTTCTCAGGTGCGCCTTTGGGTTTAATGCTCCGTTCGCATGACTTTTAACCGAAACATGAGCCATAGCCCGTTTTAAATCCTGGGCCGGAATCCTGTATTTTGAGGCATAAGCGCTTGCCAACTGGGCAAACGATCCCGGCGCGGTAAGATTCGGCCACCATTGCCATGCAAGGCTTCCCGCTCCTGAACCAGGATTGGGCAAACCGCCATAACCGGTATCCTTAAGTTTCTCAACGCCGAGAGCAAGGCAAATATCGTAAGCTCCTGATGCCACCGCGTAGCAGGCGCCCCGGAAGGCTTCCGTTCCTGTGGCGCAGTAATTCTCAACCCTTGTTACCGGCACAAATGGCAAGCGCAGAGTTGTTGAAAGAGGAAGCGCGCTTTTACCCACACCCACCTCGTCCATGCACGTTCCCAGCCAGGCGGCTTCGATCTCTTTTTTTTCAATCCCGGCATCGGCAAGGCATTCTTCAAAAGCCTCCACCATCAGCTCTTCAGCCCCCATATCCCAGCGCTCCCCGAAGCGGGTGCATCCCATTCCTATTATCGCAACTTTATCTTTTATTCCTGTGGCCATGGCTGCGTTCTCCTGTCAGTTTAATTTAAAGAGTTTTCCAATAAGCTGGGACTTCATAATGTCGCCTTCTATCTTAAGCTTGCCGGATGTAAATGCCTGCATCGGGTTCAGCTTTCCGGTAATAAGCTCAACAAAATCTCCGTCCGAAATCATAAGTTTGCAGGTTGATTTTTCAGCAGTTCCCTCCGTCACGGTACATTTTGAATCCCTGACCGTAACGTACCAGCTTCCTCCTCCGGAACCTGAAATAACATACTGGAAAACTGCATCCACATCCTTTGCCTCCGATGCGTTAAAGGCTTCCGCCATTTTCCCGAAAATAGTTTTTACATCCGGCTCGGCGCCTTTCTGTCCGCCGGTCTCCTGTTTGACTTTATCAGGAGGCGCTATAAGCGCAAAAATTGCTGAATTGGCATCCTCTATCTCTTTTGCCCCTTCCATCTGATTTATCTTATCCCAGTTTTCACTTATCTGTTCCGGAGTCGGAGGGTTGCCGGCTTCACCCAGCTTGATTCCCGGTCCTGTCATAATTGCAGCCCTGTTGTAGTATCCCATGCCGCTGTTAAAAATCGCTCCCGATTCTCTGCACTCCTCGCTGCAAAGGTAAAGAACCATTGGAGAGACAAACTCCGGCTTTGACTTTTCAAAAAGTTCCGGGGGCATGACATCTTCAGTCAGCCTTGATGCGGCAAGGGGAGCTACCGTATTAACTTTTATGTCATATTTTTTTCCTTCCAGCCTGAGCGTATTCATAAGACCTACAAGAGCCATTTTTGCCGCAGAATAATTTGTCTGGCCAAAGTTTCCGTAAAGCCCGGCTGCTGAAGTTGTCATGACGATTCTGCCGAAGCCGTTTTCTTTCATCACCTTGAAGGCCGGTCTTGTGACATTATAGGCGCCGGTCAGGTGAACATCCATTACTGCTTTCCAGTTTTCAGGCTCCATTTTTAAGAAGCTCTTGTCCCTTAATATGCCCGCATTGTTTATGAGCATATCAACCTTTCCGAAGGCATCCAGAGCTGTTTTAACTATGTTTTCTCCCCCTTCCGGTGTTGCGACATTGTCATAGTTTGCGACCGCCTCTCCTCCTGCCGCTTTTATCTCATCTACAACTTTATCGGCGGCAGAACTTGATCCTGTCCCTGATCCGTCACGAGATCCGCCAAGGTCGTTCACGACAACCTTTGCCCCGCGCTTTGCAAGCTCAATGGCATATACCCTGCCAAGACCCGCTCCTGCTCCTGTTACAATTGCAACGCGTCCGTCAAATCTGACCTTTCCCATCTCTGCAGCAGCTCCGGGAGCAGGCATTGCCTTCCAGAAATAATTTATGAAACCGCGTTCCCTGTCTTCACCTCTTCTCCTGAAAACCAGCCTGACCGGAAGCCCGACCTTCAGCTCCTCAAATTCACAATCGGTAAAATCGGCCATGAATCTCCCGCCCCCTTCAAACTGGACCATGCCGTATTTATGGGGAGGATCAACGGATACGGCAAGAAGGTCGCCTGTAAAGGTCTTTATTTTTGCAGGAACATCCGCAAATTCGTATTCAACCTGACTTTTAAGCGCTCCGCATGCCGGGTTGACACATATATCCATTTTCGGGAATTGAGCTGTCCCGCATTTTTCGCATTTACCACCGACCATACCAAGGAGCATTTTGCGTTTGCGCCACAGGGCTGTCATGGCGGTCTGTGTGGGCGCCTCCGCCCTGATCCCCATTTCGGTCTGGATTAAATCCCTGAATTTGAGCCACTTGGGATAGTTGTCAATAACCTTCTTGTTCTTATCCGACTCTTTAACGCTGTTTCTTTTTGGCAGTTTCGTTATATTATCAGTTACTTCAAAATAGAGAGCGTCGCATCCCTGTCCGAAACCGGCAACAAGAATCCGGTCTTTCGGCTTTGCGTATTCAAGAGCGGAGACAAGCATCAGCAATGAATGAGCGGCGCCCGTGTCCCCGCATGTTTCATGCATGGTATTAACCACCTTGCCGGGAGCAGCGCCCAGTTTTTTGGCTATGTTGCTGTGCTCGGCCTTGAAAAAGCAGGGGAAAACCAGTTTATCCACCTGGTCGATTGTGATGCCAAGTTTCTTCATAAGGCCGTTTACGGCTTCAGGTATTATTTTTGAGTATCCTTCATCCCGCGCCCAACGCTCTTCCCAAACGTAATCATATTTTTTCTGAGCGCCCCTGTAATGGTCCACAAAATCATATGATACCGAATAAGAACCTTTGTATTCGGCTATTATATCACTGTCGCCAACCGCAACCGAAGCAGCTCCATCCCCGAACCACATTTCATAGAAATATGCTGTTTTTGTTTCCCTGCGGTCGGCCGCTGTAACAAGAATGTTTTTAAATTGACCTCCCCGTACGGCTTCAAGGGCGGCAACAAGGGCTGAAGTTCCGGCCTTCTGGGAAGATGTAAAATCTGAAGTCAGTATGTTCTCTTTAAGATTCAGGGCGGTAGATACAATTCCCGCATTCTGCCTGTCGGCAAAAGGAAGAGTCGTTGAAGCCAGAAAAAGACCGTCAAGGTCCTTCTTCTCTCTGCCAGTGAGACAATCCCTCGAAGCCGCCACCGCCATTGTTATTGAGTCTTCATCCCAGTTGCACATTGATCTGTGTCCCTGGGCAACCATCATGATGGCGGGCGCGAACCAGCCCATAGCCTGAAAAATGGACATCCTGTCCAGTCTGAGGCGTGGAATGTAAGCTCCATAAGATGTTATACCGATCATATTATTTCTCCTTGGTAATTGAATGAAGTCTTCATCTTTTAAACAGTTTTTCAATGAGCTGGGATTTCATTATATCTCCCTCAATCTTCAGCTTCCCGGATGTATAAGCCTGCATTGCCGGAAGCTTTCCGCTCATAAGCAATAAAAAGTCGCTGTCCGACATTTTGAGGGTGCAGGTCGATTTTTCGTGCTTTCCCGTTTTAACCGAACACGTTTCATCCTTCACAATGCAATACCAGTCTCCGCCCCCGCTTCCTGAAATAATATACTGGAATACGACATCGACGCCTGCTGATGCACTCTTTACAAAAGCACCGGGCATTGCCTCAAAAATTCCGGCAACCGTCACAGTACTCTGCTGCTTCCCGACTGCGGGAACTCCCTTGTCAAGAGGCTTCGATAGAGCGCCGAGAATATCTCCAATCTGATCGTTGAGCTGACCGTATTCCTTTCCTCCTTTTAATGATGATATCTTATCGAGGTTGGCAATTATTCCTTCAAGCGTTTCGGGTTTATCCTGGCTCCCAAGCGCGGCTCCGGGGCCTGTAACAACGGCTGCCCGGTTAAAGCAGCTCATCCCGGCATTATAGATATTGCCGCTTGCAGGGCACTTTTCGGAACAGAGGAAAAGGACAAGCGGCGCAACAAATTCAGGCTTGACCTTATCCAGAAAATCTGGAGGCATAACATCTTCAGTGAGTCGCGATGCCGCAACCGGAGCAACCGTATTGATTTTTATATTGTATTTCTCGCCTTCCAGCTTCAGTGCATTCATAAGCCCTACAAGCCCCATCTTTGCCGCCGAATAATTGGTCTGTCCGAAATTTCCGTATAGCCCGGCAGCAGATGTGGTCATGATTATGCGGCCATAGCCTTTTTCTTTCATCACGGCAAAAGCCGGCCTTGAAACATTGTAGGCTCCATTAAGGTGAACATCGAGCACCGCATTCCAACTTTCAGGCTCCATCTTGATAAAACTCTTGTCTCTTAATATGCCGGCGTTATTAATAAGTATATCAACGGTTCCAAAAGCATCGATTGCTTTTTTAACAATATTTCCACCCCCTTCAGGAGTGGAAACGCTGTCATAGCTTGCAACGGCTTCTCCGCCAAGAGCCTTTATCTCATCGACAACTTTATCCGCCGCTGAAGTTGAGCCGCTTCCGGCGCCGTCACGGGCGCCTCCCAAATCATTCACCACAATCTTTGCGCCCCGTTTTGCAAGCTCAAGGGCATATGTTCTCCCAAGGCCCGCGCCTGCTCCTGTTATGATTGCGACCCGGCCGTCGAATCTTATTTTCTCTTCCGGTATATCGCCATATTCGAATATACCGTTGTCAATTGTAACGGCTCCTGTTTCGGCGTTCACAACCCTCCATATGGCCTTCCCTTCTTCAGTTTTCCATATGAGCGTTTTTATAGGGGTTCCGGGATAAAGAGGTTTTGTAAACCTGCAGACAAGTCTTCTAACTTTTTCGGGCGCTCCGGGAACAAGGCTTTGAATAAGAGCGCGGCAGGCAAATCCGTGTGTGCATAGCCCGTGCATTATAGGCATTTTGAATCCGGCCATCTTGGCAAATTCGGAATTGACATGAAGATCAAAAATATCTCCGGAAAGCCTGTAAATTAGGGGCTGGTCAGGTGAAGGTGAAGCGCTTACGACAAAATCAGGTTCTCTGTCCGGGAAAGGAACCTCTTTTTTCGGAGCATTCTCTCCGCCGAATCCGCCGTCAAGACGTGAAAAAACAGTGATGATACTTGTGAAAAGTTTTTTCCCATTCGAATGAAAAGTGTCGCTTTCGCCGACAACGAGGGCTCCCTTCTCCCTGCCCTTGTCATAGTAGTGAGTAATTTTTCCTTCCGTGATCAGACTGCCTTCGGGGGGAATCGGATTGTGAAAAATAAGTTCCTGTTCGCCGTGAAGAATCCCTGTCAGATTTATATTTGAGGTTATTCCTATATGCGACAGGAATTCGAAAATAGCGGCGATTGAGAAACTTGGAATCACCTTAAGATTTTTTTCATAACAATACTCAAGCTCGGAAAAGCCGGCACCGACACCAAGAGCGTAAAGAACAGTATCTTTCCATGTGTAATCCTTGGTAACCGGTCCGATTTTTTTCCCGAGAGCTTCAATATTAAGCGCCATAAATCCTCCTTATATTAAAAAGATTTTCTCACACAGAGAGCATAGAGTACACAGAGAAAAAACAGAATATATTCAATAGTCATTCTTCGTGACTTTGTGCCTTGGTGTGAAAACCAGATTTTTTATGAGTCCATCAGCCCTGATATCTTCGTAAAAAGCCAGGATTTATCTTTTTATGTCATTCCCGCGAAAGCGGGAATCCAGTCATTTCAGCTAATTCTGGACTCCCGTTTTCACGGGAGTGACGGGATTTCGGACTTTTTACAAAACCTTCAGCTTTGTTTCTGGGTAAAAGCCGGTATCAGGATAAATTTTAATGTATCTTTTACCACATCAATATACTCATCATGGCTGACATCAAGCATCGGTCTGAAAAAATCCTCCCCTGAAATAAAATTCAGAACAGAATTCCAGACAGCAATTACACTTGCTTTAGCCTTTACCGGTATATATTTTTTATCAAGAGCAAGACCCATTGCTATTGCAATATTTGATATGTATTCAGAGACTCTGAAATTCAGGCTTGAATCGCCTCTTGTTTTTCCGAAGTAAAGAAAGAGGATAAAATTGGAAACTTCAGGATTTGCAAAGAGATAATCGCACATAACCTCTATGGCGATTTCAAGCCGGACGGTGAGGGATTTCCCTTTTACATTTTTCTCGATTTCAAGAAGCTTCTGCCGGATCTCCTCGTTAAGATCCATGATAACGGATTCATACAGATCTCTTTTCTCTCCCCAGTGATAATAAAGGGTCGAAATGTCGATGCCGACGGCTTTTGCGATCATCCTGGTTGTAGTTCCGTGATAACCGTATTCGCCGAAGACTTTGCGTGCTGCGGCAAGAATTTTCCCCTTCATGGATGAAGGATCCTGCCGTGCTTTTTCGAGTGTTGAAACCATTGGTCGTTATATTGCCCTTGACCGGTTAAATTTCCATCAAATTTATCCCACACACTGCTTCCAACATTTGATGGATAAAATACACCTCATTATTTCCAGTGTCAAGTTTTTTTCAAAAGGCAAAAAATCCCTTATTACTGGCTATCTGGGCATGATCGATCTCATTTCACTGTTTTTTCTGAAGCAGTCTGTCCTCAATGGCTCCGGTGCCTGCTTGGAAAAAAATGAACCGGTCACATGTCTATATGGTTTACTCTTCCACAAGTCTTTTGCCCAGATCAAGAGCCTCCTGCATCACCTTTTTATCAGCCCTGATCCGGCCGGCATCCATGGCGCTCCCGTAAACCATACCTACGATATTGGCCCTGGTGTATCCATAGGCGTCCTGAAAAGTTCTTAAAGCATTGACACAACCTGATGTGAATGGATCATCATCGCCGTATGTCATGGCTATTGCAATCTGTTTACCCAGGAATGGATCTTTTTGATATGCCGGCAGCGCGAAACACCGGTCCATGAAGAGCTTGGTCTGTGCAGACATTGTGAACCAGTAAACAGGGCTGGCGATAACCCATGCATCCGCACCGATGAGTTTCAGGTAGATCTCCTGCATGTCATCCTTTATGGAGCACCCCCTGCTGTTCTTCTTCTGGCAGGCCATGCAGGCCTTGCATGGAGCGATCTTCCTGCCATGCAGATAAATGGTTTCGACTTTTGCCCCGGCCGATTTTGCCCCTTTTGTTATCTGATCCGCAAGGATTGCGCTGTTACCCTTTCTTCTCGGACTTCCCAGCAATACAAGAATCTTCTTTGCCATGAATACTCTCCTGTTTTCCCTTTTCTACTGCTCACGATGCTTATAAGCTGTTTCTCTGCCCGTGGTGAAAGTCCAAATCCGGCCAACTCCTCCTGCAGGTCAGCGAGAGAGCCGTATCCATCAAAAATCAAACATTTATTCATTCATCTGGTACGCGCCCCTTAACGGATAGACATATTTTTCCCAGACCTTTTTAAAACGCTCCTCATCTGCCACGGGCTTATCTATCATTTTCATACAAAGCTCCATCTGTGCTTTGGTGCTGCCGGGTTTTGAATAAAGCTGAAGCGCATATTTTGAGAAGTCTCTAACCATAAAGTCAAATATCTGATCAACAATATCATTATCAATCTTATGCACAAGCGAGTTTTCAATAATAAGCTGGCCATATGCGACAAGAGTGAATAATTCACCAAGTGTCAGGAGAAAGTCTATATCCTTACCCTGAACCTCACTTGGAGTGGCTTTAACGAGGAACTCCTTTAAGGTTTCGATCTGGGTCTTGAAAATTCTTATATTGGGAAGGTCGAGGCTGTTATAGGCAATATTGAAATCATGGAATCGGATTTTCCCAAGCCCTCTTGTCGCCCCCTGGTTAAAGAGAAAATCGTCATTCGCCGGATCATTTCTTTTCGGTATTTCCGCAAACCGGCCGGGATTAAAGAAGTAGTTGGCCATAAATTTAATTATAAGAGCCATGTTTACATGGACGGTTCCTTCAAGTTTAGGGAGGGCGCGGATATCTCTTGCCGCCATTTCAAAATACATATCCCTCTCAAAACCTTTTGCGGCAATAACATCCCATAGAAGGTTTATGACCTCTTCTCCCTGGGTCGTCACTTTCATCTTTACCATGGGGTTATATAAAAGGTAGCGTCTGTCTTAAGGTGAGGCTGATCTCATATAATCTGATGCTCTGTTCGCAAAAAGCTTCATTGCAACAAGACGTGTATAGGCATCTGTAAAAAGCATTTTTATATGAGGAAAGTCAGTAACATATCTGTTATAAAGGTTCCGGTTTGAAGCATGATTTATGGCCTCGTAGAATGCATGGGTGCAGATACCTATGGATGCCCATCCAAGGTTAAATTTGCCCACATTAATGGTATTCAGCGCAGAATCCCATGCATCCTGTCCCTTTGTAAGAATATCTGACTCTGAAACAGGGTATGAATGAAGCGCATATTCAGCAACATATGACTGGCTGTTTACGACATTTTTAATGCATTCAAAATTCTTGTGCTGAGAATCAACCGCAAAAAAAACATATTCGCCGGTATCAGAATCCTTCCCGAAAGTTGAAACAAGAGCCGCCTTGTTGGCATTTCCGATATAATATTTCCCTCCGTCTGCCCTGTACGTCCCGTCAGGCATTTGGGTCAGCATCATTTCGCTTGAGTATAAATCTGCGCCATGAGCTTTTTCTGAAAGGCCGAAAGCAAATATTCCACCCTCTTTTAAAAGCTGAGAGGTTTTTCTTTTTACATCTTCATTTTTTCCCATCCATATGGGACCAAGCCCGAGTATAGAAACCTGCCACGTGTACCAGTAATGCAATCCATAGAAACCTAAAATTTCATTAAAGACACATATTCTGGAAGTATCCCATCGACAGCCTTTATCACCATATGCCGATGGAGTGAGAAGCGCTGAAAATATTTTTTCATTCTTTATAAAATCCAGAAAATCTTCATACCAGATCCGGTTCCGATCATCTTCTTTAAGTTTGACCTTGCCTTTATTTTCAAAAAAACCGATTGTTTTTAACATTATATCTCTTGATTGCTTGTCAAGAGGCTCAAACGTTTCTGTCTTCGGATTAAGTAAAATCATGATAAAACTCTCCTTGCAGGTTAAATAGTGTCCATCCTGAAACCAAATTTGGACACATGTAAGTTTCCAATTCGGAAATAGGCAATTTTGGGCAAGCTCAAGGAAATCAAGGTATTGCGCTTAAGACATAAGCATTGTATGTCGCACAAGCAATTCCGCAGATTGACATAGAGATCGTCCCAAAGGGCTATTTCCGGATGGAAACTAGTTAAAGTAGTTTGTTAAAAATATCAAGCTTGTATCTGCATATATTTACGGACTCTCGCCCCCTTTTTAAATATTCTTGAAAATTTTTGTTAATACTAATAATGATGGACTCGTAAAAAGTACGGAATCCCGTCACTCCCGTGAAAACGTGAGTCCAGAACTAGTTGAAAAGACTGGATTCCCACTTTCGCGGTAATGACTTAAGAGGGCAAATATTGACTTTTTAGGAAGCCGTCAATAATATGCAGCTACATATATTTTATCTTATAACAGAGGAGGAATAAAAATGGGACTAAATATTCTGGTTGCTTTCGACGATTCAGATAATGCTATGAGGGCTGCGGAGTTTGTTGCTAAATCCTTTACTCACGACAGTACGATCACTCTATTGAGCATTCTCCAGGATAGTATAGCTCTTTGCGACATGAACAGCCCCGAATTAACCCCGTACTTTCTAACCCAGCAGAGCGCTTTTTGTGCGCTTGAGGAGAAAAAGAGAGAGATAGTAATCGAGGCAATGGAAAAAGCCAAAGCCACGTTTGTTCGCAGCGGTTTCATAGAAAAGAATATATTCATGAAGATAGAAAAAAAGAAAAGCGGCATAGCAAGGGATATAATTAACGAGGCTCAATCCGGTTTTGATCTCATTGTGGTAGGAAGAAGAGGGCTTTCCGGGATAATGGAATTTATACTCGGGAGCGTTTCGCAAAAAGTTTTACAGTACGCAAAGGATACTTCGGTATTGGTTGTTAATTAAAAACAACTCTTGTTCGTCTTAATGCTTTGTTATAATCAACACTTGTTGATGTTCTGATATGTTTTTTCAGATGTTTCATATTCGATTTTATGGCCTCTTGATATAAGTTTTCTGCAATACCATAGCGGGCTTTAAAATGAGCAGGAAAAAACCTTATTACATTGCCGAAATCCTTTGTCAGCCTGATTTCTATCGTATGATAAAATTCTACTGTTTTGATAATAAGATCCAATTCATTTTTATAAGTCCTTAAATTCGCTTCCCTGAATTCATGAAAAAGAAAAGGCAGCTTCTCGAGATAAGTTCTGTCTGACATCTGACCGACAAGGTCTGCTGTTCCAAGCATTTTTCCAAGAAATTCGGTTTCACGTGTTGAAAACTTTATATCGTCTATTTTTGCATGCAGGCCGGTGCAAAGAAGCATATCAGAACATTTTTTAAATTGCTCTTTGGGAAAAGCATTTTCTTCAAAATATTTTTTCATAAACTTTATGCTTCGATCAACATGCACTTCCGTATATTTTGCACCCGTGCCGGTTAAGTCATCATTTGTTTGAATATATCCGACATCATGCATAAGTGATGTAATCAGGGAAAAGATTGCATTCTCCTCGCTGATTTTCTCTTTTTCTAAAATTGCGCCGTGCACAAGTCTTGCCATTGCAAGGAATGCATCGGATGTATGTCGAAAGTCATGATATTTAGTATTGCATTGTCGGTATCCATTATACTTGCCATGAAAAAGATCTGTAATATCTCTGAACACACGGGTTAAAAGCTCTAAACTGATATTTGGATATGCCATGCAAACAATTTTTTTTATCTCATCAAATACAGAATGAGGGTCATACATGTTTACAAATCTTGATAATTGAATTTTATCTTTACCTTTACTCATAACCGCCCCGGTGGTATATTGTCGGAGAACAGAAGATGGCTAACAGGTTGTAAATTTTCTCCCGTATAGCAGGAAAGATTTTAAACGTCAAGCTAACGATGTAATATTATCAGGTATATATGGCCTTTATAACCATCTCAAGCATTAAGGGTAAGATTTATGTCCCTGAGATAAAGCCCCAAACCCTGAAAAAACAGAAGTGCCATGACTGCTTCTCGTGTCAGCTATGCAGTGAAAGCCGCTGTAAAGTATGCATGTCGGAAGAATCTTGTAAAAACAGAGAGACCAGATCTCACAAAAAATCTTCTGAAAGCGATGAGCCTTCCTGAATATGAATATTTTTAAATTTTTGTCTGAAAAGAGATCCGGCAATCTTTTTTTCCATTATAACCTGATGGATTCTGCTGAAAGAATATTATGCGGAGCCATTGATTTTATATATTCAAAACATGTGCAGCCGTTTCCTGAAAAATCCAATCTCATAAATTGCAAAATAATTTCACACAGGGGAGAATATGATAACAGGAACATTTTCGAAAATACGCTGAAAGCATTCGATAAGGTTTCGAATAAGGGTGTTTTTGGTATCGAATTCGACATTCGCTGGACAAGAGACTTAAAACCGGTAGTACTTCACGACAGGAATACAACAAGATTATATAACAAAGATATTGATGTTAATGAAGCTTGCTATTCTGATTTAAAAACATCTGTTCCGGAAATACCTTCTCTTGAAGAAGTTATTTCAAGATACGGCAAAAAAGTGCATCTTATGGCCGAAATAAAACAGGAGATTTATCCGGAACCTATCAAACAGGCCGGAATACTGAAAAACCTATTTTCAGATCTTATGCCGGGAAAAGACTATCATTTTATTTCTCTGTCACCCGAAACATTCAGCATAATTGATTTCGTACCCAAAAGCACTTTCATCCCCATAGCAAGATTAAACTTAAGAAGCATGAGTCAAATAGCGCTGCAAAGCAACTATGGCGGAGTTGCCGGTCATTACCTGCTGGTAACAAATTCTCTTATTAGAAAGCATATGGATAAAAATCAGAAGATCGGAACAGGTTTTGTTGATTCCGAAAACTCTCTTTTCAGGGAATTGAACAGGGGAACAGAATGGATTTTTTCAAACAATGCCGCAAAACTTCAAACAATTATCAATTCTTCATTGAAGCTCCCGGCCGCAACCAGCGGGAAGCTTCAATGATTAATCGAAGTTATTCCCCGCAAATTAATGACCAGGATTATTGCTTTCCCTGGAAAATTTCCCGGAAGCAATTGTTGACAGATTCTGAAAATTATGCGAAACGGAAGCCGATACTATTATCGGGATTAGGTATTGGTTGTGGAATGCGGCTGTTTCGTTTCAAGTCACGGAGGGAGCATGGTAAGAAGATATGGCATAGTGATCGTGAGTATCCTTTTGAGTGTATGGTTGCTCGATGTCCAAGGGGCCATAGGATTCTCAAAATCGCCGAAATCCATATCTGCCAATAAAAAACATTCGTCTGTTAAAGCATTACGAACTTCACGCAATCTCGTTCTACGCTCCGCTTCAGTATTGGTAAAGGACCAGCAAACAGGTGAGTTGCTGATTCAGAAGCAAACAGACGCAGTGTTGCCCATCGCCTCAATAACCAAACTCATGACCGCCATGGTAGTTCTGGATTCCCGAATTGACCTCAAGGAATCAATTACAATTGAACCCACAGACGTGGATACCCTTCTCTACAGCCCCTCTCGCCTGCCAGTTGGTACGCGCCTCTCACGCGAAAACGCTCTCCTTCTGGCTTTGATGGCTTCCGAAAACCGCGCTGCCAAAGCTCTTGGGCGGACTTACCCGGGCGGTCTCGGGGCTTTTGTTAATGCGATGAATGCCAAGGCCAAATCATTGGGACTTTTCAAGACACGTTTCGAGGATACTGCCGGGCTCTCCAGTGGCAACATCTCCTCTGCGATGGACCTGGCTCGGATGGTGGACGCAGCTTATCACTATCCTCTTGTAAGGGAATTTACTACCCGTGAAGAGGCTACTATCTTTTCAGGACGCCGCACACTGGAATTCCATAATACCAATCGCCTGATTCAGAGCCCGCGATGGCAGATCGGCCTATCCAAAACAGGTTTTACTAATGAAGCCGGTCGATGCCTGGTAATGCAGGCTTCGGTTGCCCGGCGCCACCTTCTGATTGTGCTGCTTGATTCTCAGGGCAGGCTGACCCGCATAGGCGACGCGAACCGAATCAGGCAGTGGATGGAAGAGCAATCTCCGGAACATCAAAAACGGCAAGGATGAACCGGATATTCCGGCATGCCATATATAAATCTCTTCGTTGACAATCTATATCGTTAGGATTAAAAGCGGTCTGTCATCTTGTATATGTGGGCCTTAACAAATTAATGGGCTACAAGATATAGCAGGTCTTAAGAGGAATAAGCATATGATAAGGATATACAGATGTTGTGAAAATAAGTTTATCTCAACCGATAAAGTCGGAAACAATTGCTGGATAAATGTTTCAAAACCCAGTCCTGATGAATTGGATAAACTGTCAAAGGACCTTAGCATTCCGCTGGATTTTTTAACAGATCCGCTTGATGTTGATGAAAGAGCGCGAATTGAAACGGAAGACAATATTATTCTTATAGTGGCAAGAGTGCCCAATTATGACCCTAATAATTCGGAAGTTCCTTATACAACATTGCCTGTCGGCATAATACTTATTAATGATTTGATAATTACAGTATGTTCTGAAGACATCAATGAAATCCTGATATTGAATAACGGAAGAACAAAAAACCTTTATACTCAGAACTCAAGGCGTTTTATTTTACACATATTCAACAGAACCGCTCTTTCTTTTTTGAAATATCTGAAAGAAATCAACAAAAAAACCGGTGAGACTGAGGCTCATCTACACAAATCATTGAAAAATGAGGAGCTTATAAAACTTCTAAATATTGAAAAAAGTCTTGTCTTTTTTACAACTTCCCTCAAATCAAATGAACTTATGATGGAGCGATTGCAAAAAATCGAAATTCTGAAAATGGACTCTGACGATAAAGACCTGCTGGAAGATGTTCTTATAGACAACAAGCAGGCCATCGAAATGGCTAATATTTACAGCAATATATTAAGCGGAATGATGGATGCGTTTGCATCGGTTATTTCAAATAATCTGAACGTTGTAATGAAACTGCTTACGTCATTTACGATTATTCTGATGATTCCTACATTGATAGCAAGCATATACGGAATGAATGTTGAGTTGCCTTTTCAGCGTTCAGCGCACGCATTTATGATAACCATGGGAATTTCATTAACCCTTTCGGCAACCAGTGTATTGATATTTCTAAAAAACAAATGGTTTTAAATTGAGATTAGAGTTTAATATAACAACCTGAGATTATTAAACATGACTGTTCATAAAAAAAAGACTGAAAGGGACATTGAAAAAGAGTACTCTTTGAACCAATTTATTGAGAAACTTCGCAGGCTGGCCGATTGTCTTGAGCAAGGAAAAAAATTTCGCATACAGATTGATGGCGTGAGATTATCCGTACCTCCCGAAGCAATTATCAACATTGAACATGAGAGAGGCAATGGGAAAGAAGAAATTGAATTTCAGCTTAAATGGCAGACAGATTAGTAATTGTTCTTTTTTTTAGATGTTACATAACACATCATTTATATTAGGGAGAATTTATGACCAAACTGCAATGGGATTGTCCGCCTAAAATGCAAATTGATCACGATAAGGTTTATAAAGCGGTTATTGAGACCGGCAAAGGCTCTATTGAACTGGAGCTTTATCCGAAACATGCGCCAAAAACAGTCAATAATTTTGTATTTCTTGCCGGAGAGGGTTTTTACGATGACATATCTTTTCACCGTGTTATCAGCAATTTCATGATACAGGGAGGAGATCCCACCGGAACAGGAAGGGGTGGACCGGGTTACAGGTTCGAAGACGAGTTAAAAGGAAATCCGCTTATACACGATAAAAAAGTGATCTCAATGGCCAATGCCGGACCCGACACGAACGGGAGTCAGTTTTTTATTACACATTCCCCCCAGCCACACTTGAACGGTAAACATACGGTATTCGGCAAGGTAATTAAAGGAAGCGAAGTCGTTGATTTGATAAGGCAGGGAGATAAGATTGAGCGTATAACAGTAAGCTGCTGAAGGCTTTATAAAAAAACTTAGTGTCCGCCCGGAAACTGTATTTGAGCACATACAAGTTTCAAATTCGGAAACAGGCAGTTTTGGACAAGCTCAAGGAAATCGAGGGATTGCGCGGAGACATACG
>CAYODW010000062.1:0-15277 GCA_964402865.1 uncultured Desulfonema sp.
GAATAGGTCTCTGC
This sequence comes from uncultured Desulfonema sp., assembly GCA_964402865.1. Taxonomy (GTDB): domain Bacteria; phylum Desulfobacterota; class Desulfobacteria; order Desulfobacterales; family RPRI01; genus RPRI01. The sequence goes on from CAYODW010000062.1 coordinate 15, forward strand.
GTCTCCATGTATAAGCAATTGAATCGCCTGAAGCAGGCCGTCTATGATAAAATCCATTTAATCAGCACCTTTTAGAAAATTACTGCATATCACTTTGAAGAAATGAAGAAAAGCTGTTTTCCTGAAAGCTTGAAACCGGTAATAAGCTTTTGGGTTGAAGGCATGCTCATCCAGTCCGAAAATGCTTTCGCGAGATCCGATTTTACATTAGGGCATTTTGCCGGGTTTACCACTATGACGCTGTAAATGTTTTTGAGAAGATCATCACCTTCCACCAGTATTTTTAAGGGCGGATTTCCCTTCATAGTATCTTCATACTTTATGTAAGTTCCCCTGTCGGTGAGTGTGTATCCGTTTTGTTCGGCCGCTATCTGGATTGTCGTAAGCATTCCCTGGCCTGCCTGAACATACCACGCTTCTTTATCGGGAACCGGAAGTCCGCTTGCCTTCCATAAAATCTGTTCGGCCTGGTGTGTTCCCGATTTGTCGCCCCTGCTGACAAACTTTATATTCTTGCCTGAAATGACGCTGAGACATTCCTTGACGCTCTTACCCTTGACCCCTGCTGGATCGGATGCCGGACCTATTAAAACGAAATCATTGTACATGACCACATTACGATTCAAGCCGAACCCGGCCTCCACGAATTTTTTTTCCGCATCGGGCGCGTGAACCAGAAGCACATCGGCATCGCAGTTTTCCCCCAGCTTGAGGGCTTTCCCGGTGCCGGTTGCGACCCATTGGATATCAATCCCTGTCTCTCTAATGAAGTAAGGTTTAAGATAATCGAGTAGGCCTGTATCATCGGTGCTGGTTGTTGTCGCCATTCTAAGCAGCTTCACATCTGCACCAAGTGCAGGGCTGCCGGATAAAATCAAAAAAGCTGCGATCAATGTTAGCAAAGCAATAAAAATATTCCGTTTCATTTTAGTCTCCTTTTCCTTGCGTTAATATATTGCCTGTTATTTCTTTGTATTTAAATCTATCTGCGTTCATCTGTGTGAATCTGTGGCTGAATAGTTACATTTATTTTAAACATTTCGATATTTCAGGCAGGAATATCATGTATTTCTATCTTTCTAATTTTCATGCGGAAAGATCATTTTACCGCTGATACTCGTATCATAGCCTTCGAACTGTTTTGCAGTGTCATGGAAGGATTTTTCATGAAGCAGTCCCAGGAATAACTGGACTCCCTTGTCAAAAAAGCGATCTTTTTGTATCAGAAGATCATAACGTTCCCAGCGCAACGGTATAAAATCAAGCCCCAGCAGAGATGCAACCGGCCGGATGCAGGGAGCCGCATCAGCCTGTCCTGTCAATATTTCAATTCCTACATCGAGATGCTTAGCAATCTCGTTGCTGTAACCATCAAGCTTTTCACTGTCTATACCCGCTTTTTTTAATTCCCGGTCAAAGAGCAGCCTTGTTCCTGTTCCAAGAGGCCGGTTGACGACAAGTATTCCTTGCTGTGAAAGGTCTGCAATACCGGTTATATTTTTCGGATTTCCTTTTTGAACAACAAGTCCCTGCTCGCGCCTGCAGAAATTGTGTATGGCAGGCATATTTTCAAGCTCTGTTGATGCAAATTGGAAATTGTAATCGTTTTCATTCTCCTGAAGAAGGTGGCTCGATGCTATATGGCACAGATTCCGTCGGAGCGCTTTCAAACCGCCCATACTTCCCAAATTTCCGAAAACAGCGACATGGTCCGGGTATAGGCTGTTAAAGAGAGAGATGGTCTTGTCAAGCAGAAGATCATTGCTGCCGGTTATTATGAGTAATCCGTGATATGGAGGGAGTGTTTCTCTTGATTCAGGATAGTTTTGTGTATTATTCTCAATCCATTGTTCTACAAGATATCTGGGAAACAACCATTTCCCTGTAATTTTTGTGGCAGGCAAGCCCTTTTCTGTTATAAGGGCATAGACCATCTTCTCATTAACCCCAAGTAGTTCCGCCACATCTTTTGTTGATATTAGTTCTTTCATAAATAACATCCCTCCGAGAATAAACTGTAAATAACCAAATATAACTATGCGTCGGACATAATCCAGTAATTATTTCGAGTCAATATTTTTTTTCGATAATCATTATTATCAAAGATTAAATATTATTAAATAATCATTTGACAAATATATTTGGCTGCTTATAATATTAAAAAAGGGTTCGAGGGGTCGAGGATTCAAGGGTTCAAGGATTGAAGGGCTCAAGCAAAATGATTAAAGTATAGAGGAGTATGAAATGATGAAACTAAATGAAATCCGTGAGGATATGAATCTCGTTAATTCAATTGACTGGCATATGACTCCGGAAGAGGCGGTTGTTTTATACCTTGAATGGGGAAACAACTGGGCCCATGGAGTAAGTCCCGTACGTTCAAAAAATGATGTCAGCCATTACTTCGTGGTTAACAACTGGGGAGAGAGTCCTGTCGTTTACCTGATACGAAGAAATTCTCAAGAGGCTGTTGAACTCGCGAGCTTTGAACTCCCCGATAGCGTAAGGGAGGATTTCCGCAGATCGGCCGGATTTAACAAGGGAGTATATGCAGTTGAAGGCAAAGTAAAAGACTGGCTTCAGAACGAGTTAATGAACTGATTGTTCCGGGAACGAATGGGAGATAAATAATGACTGCATTCACATCCAGGCTCGATCATATGCTTGAAAGGCTGAAAGAAAAAGGGTTTCGCATCACACCCCAGAGGGTTGCCATTGTGGAGATACTCGCAAAGAGTTGGGCTCATCCGGGAGTTGATCAAATTTATCGCGAAGTAACAAAGAAGTTTCCCACAACGAGTCTTGCCACTGTTTACAAAACCATCACATTGCTCAAAGAACTGGGCGAGGTGATGGAAATGGGGTTCGGTGGCGGGAGCAACAGGTATGACGGAAAAAATCCAAACCCTCATCCGCACATAATGTGTGTTAAATGTAAATCCATTACAGATCCGGATCTTTCATCGCTAAATGAAATGTCGAAGGAGCTTTCCGAAGAGACGGGTTATAAGATCGTTTCACACAGGCTTGATTTCTTCGGGGTATGTCCGGAGTGTCAGAAAATTCCGGAATGAGAGTAAAAGGGTTCAAGGGTTCGAGGATTCCCGCCACAAAGAAGGCTGGGCTTTGGCAGGGTTCAAGTGAAACAAAGAATTTTTCGCACCAAGGCACAAAGCCACAAAGAGTTATATGTTAAAAGGATTATGTTTTGTCTTTGTGTATCAGTGTTCTTTTTGTGAGAATGATTTTTTAAAAATCTATAAAACAAAAAAGGAGGCAACTACAAAATGAGTAAGACAGAAAAGAATTTGATGGAAGCATTTGCAGGTGAATCGCAGGCCAACAGGAAGTATCTCGCTTTTGCGAAACAGGCGGAAAAGGAAGGATATTTACGTGCCGCAAGGCTTTTCAGAGCCGCGGCGGAAGCAGAAACTGTCCATGCCCACGCTCATTTGAAGACACTCGGAGGAATAAAGAGCACGGCAGAGAATCTTAAAGAGGCTATAGCCGGTGAAACGCACGAGTTTAAATCGATGTATCCGGAAATGATAAATACAGCGGAAGCTGAAGGCAACAGCGCTGCCGTCCGGACCTTTACATATGCGAATGAAGTTGAGAAGGTGCATGCCGCTCTTTACAAAAATGCCCTCGATAATCTCGGGAAACAGGAGCAGGCTGATTATTATGTCTGTTCGGTATGCGGATACACATGTGAAAACGAGCCTCCCGATTCATGCCCTGTATGCAAGGCAAAATCAAGAGCATTTAAAAAAGTCGATTAACAAAGCGGCTGTAACTTAACTTTAAAAAGGAGAATTATGACATGCAGATAAACATTGAAAAAAATTTGGTTGAATTTACACCTGAGAATCCAGACGAGACTGCAAAGCTTGAAACTCTTTGGAGAATCATGGTAGATTGTGTCCGCTTTAATAAAAAAATGGTTCCTGTGGGAGAATATATTCCTAAAAAGAACAAGTTCGCACGCTTTGCAATCGAAGGTCTCAATACAGGCGGCCCCGAGCAGTATCCTGAAATTCAAGTGGAGAATGATTGCCGCTGCTATTGCCAGACATGCAACAAATATGTTGTCCTTAAAAAAGGAGACAGAATACCGCCCTGCTGCGGAAAGCTTATGGAAATATTGGATGACTGAAGGTCAGAGGTTCTGCATTAATATGCAGAACCTCAGCACAGGGCATTGTTATCATCTGCGGGAGTTGACATGCTGCGTGTATTTCAGGTCGTGACAAGGCCGCCCGGCTGCTTGACAGGTTTGCAGATATCAAGGGACGCTGGTGAAAATTTTTACCTGAATTCGGCGAATCGCCGCTGAATTTTCATCTTGGCCGCGATCATCACAGCCTGAAAAACTGCATTAAACAGGGCAATTCATGTAAACTCTGATTACCGCTAATTTTAACTGAACATATTTTCTTCTTTTAAATGGATTTGACGATGCCGATTCCCGGAAATCTTCTGACTACGGCAATGGCTGTTATGCCTCACAAAAATGTAGGTCAGGCTCTTAACAAAGCCCTGTCTCTCGATATTCCGTTTTGGCCGCAGCTTCCTAATTACAGCTATTACGAAGACATGTACGTCCAGGCTGCCGAGCATTTTCCCGGCATTTTACTTGATCTTGAGAAAAGAACGCTTCGTTTTTCACTTGATAAATTCATAGCAGAGCTCGAAGAGACCATGAGTCATTATGATGAACCTGACTATTTCGATATTAGCAGGACCTATTCGGAAGTTTATCACAGGTTTCTTTCCCTCGATCTGTCGGACAGACCGGCAATAAGAGGACAGCTTGAAGGGCCGATAAGTTTCGGCTTCAACATCATTGACGGCAACGACCGCCCTATTTTGTTTGACGACACCGTCCGGCCATTTATGCTCGAATTCATGGCAAAACGCATAAACGTTCAGCTTAATAAATTAAAAAAGCTTAATAAAAACGCTTTTATGTTTATTGACGAGCCAGGGCTTCAGTTTCTCTTTTCAGCAATGTCGGGATATGGAGATATGAAAGCCAGGGAAGATCTAAATTCCTTTTTCGCTCAAATTGAACGTCCGCGGGGAATTCATCTTTGCGGCAATCCGGACTGGGATTTTCTTCTGGGACTTGATCTGGACATACTCTCTCTTGACATATATACAAATGCCGGAATATTTTCATCATATGCCCAGTCTATAAGGAGTTTCCTTGACCGTGGAGGAGTCATTGTCTGGGGCATTGTTCCGACAGGATTTGAAACATTTGAAAAGGAGAATATACCTTCTCTTATTCTGCGCCTTGAAGAAGTGTGGAGTACGCTTTCGAAAAAAGGCATTGACACAGGATTTCTGCTTGAAAGAAGCCTCCTCTCTCCCGCGACCTGCTGCCTTGTGAATCCGGACAGGGAGAAGACGGTTGAGAAGGCTTTTGAGACAATAAAACTGCTTTCAGAGGAGCTGAGGGGGAAATATCTTCATGTCTGATATTTTGAAAATCAGGTTTATCGTCAAGATAGTTTTTAGCATATTTTTGTTAAACGGATGTGTGAGCGGTATGGCCGGCTGGAAGGGGCATAATGTCAGGGAAGAGAACCGGATACCCCTTGAAGAGATTTCCGGTAAAATCAGCGGGGTTTGGAAAACAGGCGATCTCTCCTTAAACTATGACTATCTGATTAGAGGGAACAGAATACAACTTAATGGTGAAGCAATCCTGATGGACAAGCTGACACATTTCACCACACTCGATTCCCTTTCCATTATGGTTCAATTTCTTGACAGAGAAGGCATTGTGCTGGGTCACGAAATACTATACATTTCGTCATCGAGAGCTTCGATTAACATGGTCAGGTTGTCTTTCAGCCGTTCATTTGTGCTCCCTTCCAAAACCGCTTTCATGTCATTCAGTTATTCAGGCAAAGTAAGCGACGGGAGCGGAGATGACGGCATAGACTGGGATTTCTGGTCCACTCCTTAAAATTGACGGCTTCGTAAAAAGTCCGATTTCTTCGTTGCGCTTCATCTTTCGTCATTGCGGCGTACTTTTATGTACGCCTCATTCCTTAAGATTCGCGACGCCTTGAACTTGAACTCTTTAATTTGCCGTCCGAATTTTGACTATTTACGAGAGCATCAATTATATTTATTCCGATAAATCGATCCACTTTCCGTTTGTCAGCGGCTCAAGATCAGCAGGCTTCAGTTGAAAAACCGCAAAAGGAGTGCCGGCAGCAGCCCAAATAACTTCAAATTTTTTCAGGTCTTCGTCTAATATGGTTTTAAGCGGTTCATTATGGCCTGCCGGCGGTACTCCCCCAATTGCATATCCGACTCTTTCTTTTACGTAATTTCCGTCCGCTTTGCCAAGTTTCAGTCCCGTCTCTTTTTCGATTTTCGCTAAATCTACCCGATTTGAGCCGGATGCAATAACAAGAATCGGAAGATTAGTTTCTTTATCTCTAAAAACCAGAGATTTAGCTATCTGAGCTACTGCACACCCGATGCTGTCAGCAGCCTCTTGAGCAGTCCGGGCTGAACCGGGCAGTTCCTTAACTTCAAAGGAGAATCCCTTTGCTGAAAGGAAATCCTGTACACGCTTTGCGCTGTCATTAAATTTTGATGCCATAAATTCGTTCCTTCAAAAAAATATAAACGTCAAGCGTCAGCCTTTAACAGCCTGCTCCGGCTTTTCCATTTTCGGCATTGCTTTTTTGTATTTGAATTCGATGAAATTGGCAAGAGCGAAAAACTTTTCGAGACGAAGAACGATTTCATGTTGTTCTTCGAGAAGAGAGATTGCTAAAAATCTTTTGACTGACTCTAATCGGTATTTGCGGTGTTCCAGGGGGCTTGTTAAAATGGAAAGGTCTGTCTATACATACCCCATCTCTTGTCCGACCCTGTCAAACTCCTCTTCAAGCTCCAGAAAAGCCTTTACTAAAACGGGATCGAACTGGGCGCCGCTTCCGCTTTCGATAATCTCGCGGCTTTGGTGGCGCGAAAAAGATTTTTTGTAGCAACGATTGGAACGAAGGGCATCATACACGTCAGCGATCGCCATGATGCGGGCAGCCAGGGGGACCTCCTCTCCCTTCAGTCTGTCGGGATAACCCGTTCCATCCCAGCGTTCATGGTGGCTCCTCGCAATGGAGATACCCATGTTGATAAAGGCATTATTTTTATATATATCGTGGACGGCCTCTATAGTGTTTGCGCCTGCTATCGTGTGTTTTCTCATGATGTCAAACTCCTCGGAACTTAGTTCGCAGGGTTTCAAGAGGACATGATCGGGGCTGGCGACCTTGCCGATGTCATGCAGGGGGCTTGCATTGAAGATATTGTGAATGAATTCGGCATCAATTACGCTGTTGTAAGGCTCTTCACGACTTAGTTTATCCGCGAGCATCTTGCAGAAGATCTGTACCCGTTCGAGATGCTTGCCGGTTTCTTTATCCCGGGACTCCGACAGCTTGGACAAGGCGAAGATCGTCGATATCTGCGAATCTGAAATTTCTTTGACCTGTTCTTTCACGAGATCTTCCAGGTGAGCCTGATATCGGCGAAGCTTCAGGTGAGTTTCCACTCGGGCCTCCACTTCTTCAAACTGGAAAGGCTTGGTCACGTAGTCGACTCCGCCGCTGCCGAAAGCTTTCACCTTATCCAGCGTCTCAGTCAGGGCGCTTATGAAAATGACGGGGATGCCCTTGAATCTTGTATCCTGCTTGAGCCTGCGGCATACCTCAAAGCCGTCCATTTCCGGCATGGTTATATCGAGAAGAATAAGGTCAGGCGGTTCGTGCTCCACGGCCTTTAGCGCCAGTTTACCGCTGGGGACGGGCCGCACCCGGTGCCCTTTTTCCTTTAGCATGCCGGTAAGAAGGGTCAGGTTGGCGGGCACGTCGTCCACCACGAGGATATTGCTGCGTATTGTATTAATATTGTTTACGTTCGTCATGGTTCAGGCTCCCTGAGAAAAAAGATCGATCAATTCTTCGTATTGATACAGCGCGGCCATTTCATGTATCCGCTGTGCAAAGGTTGGATAATCCGTGGCCAGTGGCTTCACAAGGTCTTTCAACCGGTCGAGATCGGCTCTCTCGACGGCAGCGAGCAGTTGACCGACAAGATAGGGGGGGAGGGCGGCGGCGGTCTTGATCATCGCTGCCGCATCTTCCGCTGCGCGGGATGGTTTTTCCGTTGCTCCGTCTTCTTGATACAGATACTCTACCCCTGTCAGCCGGGCAATGTTTTCAAAAAGCTCCTTCTCCTTGAATGGTTTTGCCAGGAAGCAGTCGGCTCCGGCTCCCAATATCCGCTGCCTGTCCTCCTCGAAGGCGCTGGCCGTAACGGCAATGATCGCGGTATTCCTGGTGTCTTGGGATGACTTGATCATGCGTGTGGCTTCGTAACCGTCCATGACGGGCATAGCCATATCCATGAGAACCACCTGGGGCTTCCATTCCCGGACCAAACGAACCGCTTCTTCGCCGTTGATGACTTCTCTTGTAAGAAATCCAGCCGCTGCAAGCAACCGTGATAAAAGCTGACGGTTCGTTTCTCTGTCGTCAGCGATTAAAACCCGGATCTCGCTCTGACCGGGACTCAAGCGCAGGACACGTCTATTTGACTCTTCCAGCGATGCCTCCTTTTCCTTGCCTTCCTTGACAGGTATCTCGAATCGGAATGCAGTTCCTTTTCCAATTGTACTGGCCACCGAGATGGTTCCCCCCATAATTTGGACAAACCCGCGACTCAATGAGAGGCCGAGTCCCGTCCCTCCGCTCCTGATACCTGCACTGGTCTGCTCGAATGCCTGAAACAGGCGGCCGATTTCATCTTCGGACATGCCTGGACCGGTATCTTCGACCTCGAATTGAAGATTTACTGTGTCCGCCTTTCCGTCTTTCGCACGGAGGCGAAGAGCTATGCCGCCCTCCTCTGTGAATTTCACGGCATTCCCCAGTAGATTGATGAGTACCTGGCGGAGTTTTCCTTCATCCGTGGCCACCCAGCGGGGAAGATGTCCGACCTTCTCCACCAGGAACCGAAAGCCCCTGGCCTCGGTCCGGATGCGGAACATCCGTTCGATATCATGGAGCAGAGAGTACAGGTCGAAGGTGTTCGGGACGAAAGTTGCCCGTCCGGCTTCGATCTTGGACATCTCGAGAATTTCGTTGATAAGCTCAAGCAGGTGCTCGCCGCTGCGGTTGATGATCTCCAGGTGATCCCGTGACTCCGCTGAGAGCAGCGGATCCCGCTCCATGAGCTGGGCGAACCCGAGGATGGCGTTCATTGGCGTCCGTATCTCATGTGACATGTTCGCCAGAAATGCGCTCTTGGAGCGGTTGGCCGCGTCGGCCGCCTTTTTCGCTTCTTTCAGTTCCGCTTCCACCCGACGGATGTCTGTTATGTTATGCACGGATTCGATGGCTCCTACTACTTTGCCCTCGGAATCATGCAGTTCGCTGGCGTACCCAACAAGGATGATCCCCAGTTTAGGGATGAAAGCTTCCGCCGTGAGAATTCCCCGCTCGCGGTGAATGTGGCTATACTTGGTTGCGAGTTCCTCTTCAGAGGCAAACACCAGATCAATCAAGATAGGTCGTCTTTCTTCATAGAAAGGAATTGAATATTCATAGTCGCCTTTTCCGAGAATGTCTGCTCGATTAACCCCTGTGATTACCTCCATCGCCCGGTTCCATGCGCTGACTCTGCCCTCGCGATCGATCACCATCGTAGCGAGAGGCAGGAAGTCAATAACATCCGCAAGGCGGCGTTCAGATTCACGGATGGCCTGTTCGGAACGTTTCCGCTCGGTGATGTCCCGGGTCACCCCGACGTAACCAGTTAAATTTCCTTTATCATCCCGCATGGTTGTCATGGAAATCTCAACCCAAACCGTGGAACCGTCCTTGCAGTATTCCTCAACATCCATGACAGCGGTCGGATTAAGTCCCTTTTCGATGTCAGGGAGGTGACGCGTGTACTCGTTGATGAGGGCATTTAGTGATGCCGGAGTTACTGTTTCTGCTAACGTTTTCTGCATCGCTTCTTCCGGCTCAAGTCCACGTAATTTTCGGATAGCGGGGCTGTAGTAGGTGAAGCGCAGCTCAGTATCAGTAGTCCAGATCACGTCGTTGCTGTTCTCGGCAAGCAATCGGTACTTTTCCTCGCTCCGGCGTAACGCGTCCTCCGCCCGCTTGCGATCGGTAATATCACGGCTTATGCATAGATAATCTATTTCCCCCCCGGCAAGCTCCTGCCTTCTGCTGACCTGGCCTATCCATACAGTTTCGCCGCTCTTGGTAATACCCGGGAATTCGAAGTACGTCTCCTTGATCTGGCGGAGGGCCATATCCTGGAAAAAATCTATCGCAGTTTTTTTGTAGGAGGGTTCTACAAATTCCCAGAAACCGTGACCCTCGATATCTCTAATGGCATATCCCATTAGCTTTTCAAATGCCGGGTTAACAAACGTGAAAATGCCCATGCTGTTGACCCGCGAGATGCAATCCGACGCATTATCCACGATCAGCCTATACTGCTCGCCGCTCAGGCGAAGCGCCTCAACGGCTTCCTCCCTCTCAGCTTCTGTTCTTTTACGTTTGGTGATGTCACGGGAAATGCCGTTCAGAAATGCCGGTTTTCCAGTTTTATCTTTTTGAACGACGGCGTTGATTTCCATCCAGATTTTATGTCCGTCCTTTGCGATATGTTCAGCTTCAAAAAAAACACGGTCGTCTGTAGAAGCGCCTTCAATTATTTTTCCGAAAGCGGTGCTTAATGATTTTATTGTTTCAGGAGAGAAAATAATATCAATAGTAATCCCAACAGATTCTTCGCTGGAATATCCAAGAATTGGTTCAATCGAGTTAGAGACAAAAGAAAAGGCCATTGTTTTTAAATCAAGAGTCCAAACAACGTCAATGCTGTTTTCGATTAAAAATCTGTATTTGTTTTCACTGTCACGAAGCGCTGCCTCCATCAGCTTACGCTCGGTAATATCCTCAATCGTTCCCTCCATCAAGGAGGCGTTTCCCTTTTCATCGTACACAATGTGGCCGCCTATTGAGACGTAAATCAATTCACCGTCGGCTCTCCGGAAATCGGTCTCGTATCCCGACACGGGACCGCTTTTCAACTTTTCCCAGAGGGCAGCCCGGTCCTTAATATTGACGTAAAGATTCGGGAGGCCCGTTAAGTTAATCGCTTCGACGGAATCGAATTTTAACAACTTGAGTATCGCCCTGTTCGCAGTAATCACTTTTCCTTCCGCAGTCGTGAGGAAAATGCCTATGGGCGAGTAATCGAAGATTTGCCGGTATTTCGCCTCCGAGAGCCGGATGTCGTGGAGCAATTCATCTATCTTTGCCTTGTCCGACTTGAGCGCCTCGTTCTGCTGTTCGATCTTTCTCGATTTCTCCCAGCTGTTAAAACGAAGCCTGTCGAGCAGGTAAATTAAGAACGCCACAACCAAGGCTGTGACCCCAAGATTGTTCATGCCATAGCGCGAACCAATATAGTCGAAAGGCATCCCGCTCGCAAAGCCCACAGTGCAAAAGACCAGGAGCGAAACGGCAAGGATCGACCAGGACTGCAGACGGTTGATCGGCAAAAGAGGCAACAGAGTGAGCATAAAGAGATAACGACCAAGATAGAAGGGATCGGCCTTTGTCAGCCCGGTAATCAGTCCAGTTGCAATCTCGAGATAGGCAGTAATGATAAGGAGAAAGAGGAGATTGTTACGATGGAAGCGTTTGAAGAACTGTAGAATAAGGACAGTGAGTCCTACGAGTGACATGCCGATCCGGAGTGCGGCGATGATAGGATCGCCCGGGTGAAGCCGGCGGTCGATGAGAATATAGGTAAGAAAAGATAGGGTTGTGATCAGTGCAACGAAGAAGATGATCCTGCCGCACTGGTCGTTAAGATCCTCCTGAAATGTCGATGCAGATCCAACCCGCCCATTTTTCGGAGCGAATGGGACGCGAAGTCGTTCCCAAATGGATTGCCTTATATTCAATCTGCACCCCCCGCCTTTGATATGAACTTGTTATTTATATAATTTTAAAGAAGCCGGAAACAAGTGTTCCCGCGGCTGGTTGGCAATAATCAATGATAAGAATTTGCTTTTCGTATCTTTATATGTTGATATATCCCATTAATAAGTCTGTATGTCAAGTTTAAGCAGGCGTACTGAAAGCGCGCAGAAATGGTTGACGGAAAAGTGAATATTTCATAGAGAGTAATGAAATTAAAGGTTTTATGCGACTGTATTACATTAAAGGAGAAACCAATAAAATGATAGCGGAGATTCTTTCAACGGGCGATGAAGTCCGTTCAGGAGCGCTGGTGGACAGCAACTCGGCCCATATTGCCGAAGTTCTTGAAGAGGCCGGTCTCGAGGTTACAAGACACAGCACAGTGGGTGACGATCTTACCGCCATCTCTTCAATAATAAAAGAGATCGGCGCCCGTGCCGATGTGGCTGTTGTGACGGGCGGACTAGGCCCTACTACCGATGACCTTACCGCGGAAGCCGCCGCAATGGCAGCGGGTGTGAATCTGTGTGAGAATAATCATGCCCTTTTGCTGATCGAGAATTTTTTCAGTAAGCGGCAACGGCTTATGAATCCGTTGAACAAAAAACAGGCTATGCTTCCGGAAGGCTCCAAATGCCTTGAGAATCCTGTCGGATCAGCTCCCGGCTTTGCAATCAGAATAGGAAACTGCCTCTTTTTCTTTCTTCCAGGAGTTCCTTCGGAAATGAAAAAGATGCTTTCGGAAAAAGTAATACCTGAAATATCCGCCCTTCAGGGAGGTATCAGGGAATTTAGTCTCATAAGGAACATATCGACATTCGGTCTGACCGAGGCTGCGGTAAACGAGAATCTTTTGAGCATCATAAACGACTATCCCGGCATCAAGCTGGGGCTCCGGGCAACTTTTCCCGAAATACACGTAAAACTGTATGCAAAGGGAATGGATGAAAAGAAAGTTTCCGGAATTCTTGAAATGGCAACAGGGAGTGTTATTGAAAAACTCGGCCACAGGGTCCTTTCAATAAAAGGTGAGCCGATGGAACTTGTAGTCGGGAACCTTCTTAGAAGCAAAAAAGAGACGCTTGCGGTTGCCGAGAGCTGCACCGGAGGTCTTGTTTCAAATATGCTTACAAATGTTCCCGGAAGTTCGGACTATTTACTCTTTTCGAGTGTTACATACTCAAATGAATCAAAAATAAAACTGCTTGGAGTTCAGCGGGCGGTAATTGAGAAGCACGGAGCTGTTCATGAGGAGACGGCAAAAGAGATGGCCGTCTGCGCAAAAAGAATTACAAGCGCAACATACGGGCTTTCCACGAGCGGTATAGCCGGCCCGACAGGCGGAATTGAGGGAAAGCCGGTGGGAACCGTATGCATCGGACTTGCAACATCTTGCGATGTCAAAGGATTCCGTTTTGCTTTTCCGTTCGGAGATCGTTTGATGAACAAGAAAGTTTTTGCAGTTACGGCGCTTGATCTATTAAGAAAAGAACTTCTCAAGTAAAATGGAGCATATGATGGAGATATTCTTTGCCGTTTTGGGCTTGATGGCGGCTTTATATATTATTTTAGTGTTTATATCCGTTTATGTTGTTCACCAGTTTCCAAGAAGACCGGTAAGCGACACTCCTGACTGGGGCACAGTGAGGGATGAAACGATCCCCGCCCAAAACGGAGGGTCTCTTGAAGTTTGGAGAATTGAGCCGGAAGGCAGGTCGAAAGGCATTGTCCTTTTTGCCCATGGGTGGGGTAGAAACCGGGGCCGCATGGTGGGCAGAGCCAGGATATTCGGGCAATGGGGTTTTACCGCTGTCATACACAGCGCAAGGGATCACGGAAGGTCGAGCCGATGTAAATTCATGAATGCCGTAAAATTTGCGGAAGACATTGAATCTGTCATGAAGTGGATAGGCGAGCCGGTTTTGCTTTACGGCCATTCAGCAGGATCTGCGGGAGCGATAATTGCCGCTAGTAGAAATCACGGAAGGGTTAAGATCCTTTTTCTTGAAGCCTCCTATGCTTATACTAAAGAGGCTCTTTACAGCCTTTACAGATGGTTCAATGTTTTCTTCGGGATGTTTTTTGCACATGCCATCCTTTTTTCTATGGACATCTTATATAAGAACAATATTGACAGCGTCAGTCCGGCGCTCCTTGCGCCCGGAATAAAAATCCCTGTAATGCTTATTCACGGAGAAAAAGACGCGCGCTTCCCGCTGAAATTTGCAGAAAAGCTTAAAGAGAGTTTTGAGCCGGGGATGGCGGAGCTTTTTGTGGCTAAAGATGCAGACCATAGTGATTCAAGCAATACTCCGGGATATGCCGGAGCGATTAAGACTTTTCTGGATCGGCATCAGGGGTAGAGGCGTAAGGCATAAGGCATAAGGCAAGAGGCGTTAATCGCAGATCGAGGATCGAACAACGAACAACGAACGACGATCAACGAAGTACGATATTCGATATTCTAATTTCGGAATTAGGTTTTATATGAGCGACATCAAAATTGTAAATGCGGGATGGCTTATTGACGGGACAGGTGGTCCGGTCCGGAAAAATGTCGTACTCCGAATTGAAGAAGGGAATATCCGCTCGGTATCTGATTCTGGATCATTTGATTTCCGGCAAATAGAAGCCGTTAATTTTGGTTCGGATACAATTCTTCCGGGCATCATAGACAGCCATGTTCATCTTTGCATGTCCGGAACGGACGACCCTATTGTCCGGGAAAAGCAGCTTTGCGCAGGTTTTCATGAAATGAAGGTCATTATTTCAGAACATATCAAGCGACATTTATCACATGGCGTACTTGCGGTCCGTGACGGAGGGGATAAGCATGCGCATACTTTGCGCTACAGAAATGAGTACCCCGATATTAAAAAGGCCCCGATTTGTATAAGGGTTGCCGGAAGAGCATGGCACAGGGCCGGGAGATATGGCGGCCTGATAGGAAGACCTTTACAGGGGAACCATCCCTTTGCGGAAGCGATAAATAA
This sequence comes from uncultured Desulfonema sp., assembly GCA_964402865.1. Classification (GTDB taxonomy): domain Bacteria; phylum Desulfobacterota; class Desulfobacteria; order Desulfobacterales; family RPRI01; genus RPRI01. The sequence continues at coordinate 15,049 of CAYODW010000062.1, forward strand.
CGATCCTGAAGAGAAGGACCATATAAAGATAATAAATTCCGGTTTAAACAGCCTGAAAGAATTCGGGAAGGAGACTCTCCCGCAATTCGGCGCCGGTGAACTGTCGGATGTTGTAAGAATTGCTGCAAAACGCGGACGCAGGGTAATGGTTCATGCAAACGGTAAAAAATCGGTTGCCGTTGCGCTTGAAGCCGGATGTGATTCCATAGAACACGGTTTTTTCATGGGA
>CAYODW010000063.1:0-1681 GCA_964402865.1 uncultured Desulfonema sp.
GCCCAACAGCTGCAAGGGCTTCGCGCGCCATCTTCCGGCGCTCTGCCGCAGGCGTTCCTCGATAGATAAGGGGAAGTTCGACGTTTTCCAGGGCGGATGTACGGTTTAAAAGATTAAATCCCTGAAAGACAAATCCCAGATAATGACGGCGCAAAAGAGCTCGCTGATCACGGGACAGCTTTCCAACTTCAACTCCCTTAAATCTGTAAGTGCCGGAAGAAGGAGTGTCCAGGCATCCTAAAATATTCATGCATGTTGACTTGCCGGACCCGCTAGGACCCATTACCGCAACAAAATCTCCATGATCAATCCGCAGATCTATACCCTGCAGGGCGCTGACGGCAGCCGCGCCGGTTCCGTACACCCTGGTCACATCATTGAGCTCTATTACCGGATGCATATTGCCGGTTACGGAGGTGTTCATTATCATTGCACCGCCTTTATAGTGTCTATAACAACCTTCATGCCCGGCTCAATATTTCCGCCGGTTACTTCGGTCATTACCCCGTCGCTCTCACCGGTCGTTACAGAAATTTCAGAAAGCTGCCCGTCTTTAAGAACCCAGACCTTTGATTTTCTCCTGTCGGCCTTCGTCTCCTTTTTCTGTTTTGTCTGAGGTCTCCTGGGTCGAGGAAAAAGCTTGCCGATTATACTGCTGTTTCCCGATAATTTTTCGTCATGTTTTTCCGGCAGAGTAAAACGAAAGGCGGCATTCGGAATAAGAACCGAATTTTCAATCTTATTTATCACAATGTTTGCTGTGGCGGTCATACCCGGTCTCAGTAACAAGTCTGAATTGTCAACATTCATTATTGTTTCATAAGTTACAACTCCGCTCACAATTTTTGATCCGAATCTGACCTGTGTGATCTTTGCCGTGAAAATGCGGTCAGGATAACCATCAACCGTAAATGTGGCATTTTGACCCTTCTTCAACTTGTCCACATCAGCCTCATCTACATCAACCCGGAGCTCCATCTTGGTTAGATCTTCGGCCAGGGTGAACAGAACGGGAGCCTGCAAAGATGCCGCAACGGTCTGTCCAGGCTCAACAGAACGCTTCAGGACTATGCCCTTAATCGGCGAATAGATTACTGCTTTCGAGAGATCGGTCTGGACAATTCTGAGGTTTGCTTCGGCCTGCGATACAGAAGCTCTGGCAGATGTTTCATCGGCCAGAGAACGTTCGAGAGCCGCTTCCGCAGCCTCGATATCATGCTGAGATGACAGTTTTTTACCGCTTAATTCTCCGACCTGCTTCAGCCGGGCAAGTGAACTGCCTGCCTCCTTAACTGTCGCCTGCACCTGCCTCACTTTGGCTATTGCCGCTTCCACTGAAGCTTTACTCTGCTGGACCTGGGCCTCAAGCCTTGAAGTATCGAGTCTTGCGAGTACCTGGCCGACTTTCACAACGTCGTTGTAATCCGCTTCAACCGTCCTTATTATTCCCGAAAGCTCGGAGCCGACCTCGACCTGATTGGTTGGCTGGAGCGTGCCGGTTGTTGCTACGCTGACAATGAGATCCCCGCGCTGCACAGCTTCAGTCTTGTATTCCACTTTGTCGGCGCTGTCACCCGTTACCAGTTTTATCACCGCGAATATTACCACGACCGCAATCAGCAACCAGACAATCCATCGTATCAGGTGTTTGCTGCGCTCTGATTTTGAATTAACATTTAAA
>CAYODW010000063.1:1781-15264 GCA_964402865.1 uncultured Desulfonema sp.
CCAAGCGCTTTATAAAGGCGAATCAGGCCGGATATTATTTCCCCTTCGCTCTGAATCAACTGATCTTCAAATGACAGAAGCGATCTTTGCGCATCCAGCACACTTGTAAAATCAGTTAATCCGGCCTTATACATGTCTTGTGCCAAATCTTCTGCCTGTATAGCTGACCGTTTTGCATCGCTCAATGACTGACGGCGATTATGCTCTTCCATGTATGCCACGAGCGCATTTTCCACTTCCTCCAGGGCTTTGAGAACAGAGGCTTCGTACTGGATCAGATATTGCTCCTGCAGCGCTGATTGCACTTCAATGTTGCTAAGGATAGAGCCGGCTTTGAAAATCGGCCATGTGATGCGAGGACCAAAGGAATATTCCCTGCTGCGGGCTGAAATCAAATTATCAAGAGTCAGGGATTCAAAGCCAATCGAACCTGTGAGGTTAATTTTAGGATACATTTCAGCAGTCGCAACACCTACTCTAGCGGTTTGTGCGGCAAGCTGGCGTTCTGCACGGCGGATGTCGGGCCTTTGCCGCATTATGTCAGCGGGTATTCCAACAGCAAGATCCGGCCGGCTTACCGGAACAGGCTTCTGTTCCTTCAATTCAGCATGTATCGCCCCTGGATTATCACCCATCAGTACGGCAAGACGGTTCAGGGCCTCCTCAAGAGCGGTTCGGAGATTTGGTATATTGGAACGGGTGTTTTCAAGGTTGTATTTTGCCTGATAAACAGCAAACTCATTTGCCTGACCTGCTTCGTAACGCAACTGTGACAGTTGGTATGTTTCATCCTGGATTTTAAGGTTTCTCTCCGCCACTTCAATCCGGGACTGAAAGGAGCGAACATCAGCATAATTCAATGCAACTTCTGCAAGAAGGGAAACCAGAACATCCCGCAAATCTTCTCTGCTTGCCTCAAGATCTGCGGTTGAGGCCTCAATCGAACGGCGGGTACCTCCGAACAGATCCAGTTCCCAACCGGCATCGAAACCTGCCGAGTAGAAATCCGTTTCTTTTCCGCTCCCCGTCTCTTCGCTGCCTTTCCTCCTGTTAAAGGATCCTGAAGAATCAATTGTTGGAAACAAACCGGCATTGCTCATATTCCGGCGTGCACGCTGCTCGCGAATCTTCGCACGGACTTTCCTGATGTCCGGATTATTCGCAACTGCCCGATCTATGAGGCCCGACAGTACAGGATCATTTAACGTTGTCCACCATTTGGCAAGCATTTGTGGATCCTGAGCTTCTGCGGTTATCCCTCCCTTTAATTCATTGTGCCATTCAGCAGGAATTTTGGTTTCCGGTAAAACATAATCAGGTCCTACTGTTACGCAAGCTGATAGTATAAAGTTCACAACCACCCAGGATATTAATAGAAAAATCCTTCCTGTTTCAGCTATTTTTAAATATTTGAAGATCCCCGTCGCAGAGCGGACGGGGAATCTTCGACCGTAAGGAATATAATCTGTTTTTAATTTGCTCGCTAACCCCGCCACAAGGAGCTGGGAATGCGCTCGCTGTTTCATTTCAACAGGTGCATTTTCCGGTCTTTCATAAGGTTTTATTATATTTGACATATGTTTATTTATTCATAACGGCGCTCTTTTTTCAATACAATATTGACGGCTTCGTAAAAAGTCCGATTTCTTCGTTGCGCTTCATCTTTCGTCATTGCGGCGTACTTTTATGTACGCCTCATTCCTCAAGATTCGCGACGCCTTGAACTTGAACTTTTTACTTTGCCGTCCGAATTTTGACTTTTTACGAGTTCATCAATATTGATAGACTTGTAAAAACTCAATAAACCGATTGTTATTGTCTTTTCCCTGGAGTATAGCACCTCTGAATTTTATAATTTTAACTACCATAGACGGATAGACCGTTTAATTTGTTTACGTATTCGTAAGATTTTTTGCTGATTCATTAGATTATTATACTATTATGACTCTTATAAATTTGAAATTCAGAGAATACGGAGCCGATGCATCACTTCTTTTTATATCAATAATCTGGGGGAGCACTTTTATTATCACTAAACAGGCACTTGAAAGTGTGCCTGTTTTTTCCTTTTTATCTTTGCGCTTTGCTGCTGCTTCGGTCTTATTGGTGATCATCTGCTTACCAAGAATCAAACATATAACTTTCCAAACTATTCAAGATGGTACTGTACTTGGTTCTGTCCTCTTTTTGACTTATGCATTTCAGACCGTAGGGCTCAAATATACCCAGGCCACAGTTGCTGCCTTTATTACAGGCCTTTATGTTATAATAGTTCCGATTTTTTCTCTGTTAATTCTTAAAAAAAGACCTCGCCCTTATGCCTTAATAGGTGTTTTATTAGCTTTTGCAGGCCTTGTTCTTGTAACATTGAATGGCAGAATCGTATTGTCAAGAGGGGAGGTTCTGGTTCTTGTAAATGCTGTGTTTGCATCTTTTCATATAATTTTCATAGATTTTTATTCCCGGAGAAATGATGTCTATCTTCTTACAGCAATACAAATACTTGTAGTTTTGATTTATTCGATTTTATCATCTGTTTTGTTTGAAAAGGACAGTTTTTCTTATAGTTATAGTGACCAGCTATTATTAGCTGTTTTTTTAACCGGCATACTTGCCACGGTTGTAGCTTTTCTAATACAAACAGGGCTTCAGAAATACACCACTCCTACAAAAGCTGCTATAATATACACCATGGAACCTGTATCCTCCGCTTTTTTCAGTTATTTCATAGGTGCTGAACTTCTCACATTGAGGCAGTACACTGGAGCCATGATAATTGTTTTTGCTGTTCTGTTTGTTGAAACAGGATCTTATTTTGTTACAAAGTCGCAACCCCATATCGAATGATGTATTTTTTTCTTGCATTTCCTGAAGTTGTAATATATTTTTTCCAACTTGGATAATAAACAATTGTTCGCATCCGCCTTCAAATGTTATTTTATTACTGATAAATGGGTGCATTGATATGAACAGAGATGACCTCAGGAGGTGTAGGTATAGCTATATCCAAACAACCCGCAAAACCGAATAAAACTGATAAAACAAATATTAACCAGGATATAAGGGCAAAAGAGGTAAGGGTCATAGATCCCGAAGGAAATCAGCTTGGTATTCTTCCTACTTACAGAGCTCTTGCTACAGCATCCGATTTTGGGCTTGATTTGGTCGAAATTTCTCCTAATGCGAATCCTCCGGTATGCAAAATAATGGATTACGGGAGATACCGGTATGAGATGACCAAAAAAAAGCAGGAGGCAAAAAAGAAACAGAGCACATTTCAGGTTAAAGAAATCAAGATACGACCCAAAACCGGTGAGCATGATCTTTTTGTAAAAATAGGTCACATTAAAAAGTTCATTGAAAAAAAGGATAAGGTAAAAGTAACTGTTGTTTTTCGGGGCCGGGAAATAACGCTAATGCAGCTTGGAAGAGAATTACTTGAAAAAATTGTGAATGAAACCACTGAGACTGCAATAGTTGAACAGCTCCCGAAGTTTGAGGGTCGCACTATGATAATGATTTTAGCTCCAAAATGATTTATTTAAGCCTTTTATAAAGTCGGCTTATCTTTTTAATAAATCCGAATATTGTTCGAATATGTTTAATAAAAACATTCTGGCGTGAGTCTGCCATAATTGCTCACGCCAATTATTTTTATATATTTTATGTTCATTTTTTGATATTGAATAATAAACTGAAATAATGACGACTTAGTAAAAAGCCGCTGATCATGTATTTTTTTTGCAAAGTCGTTAAGTATCAAGGAGAAAGTTATGCCAAAGATAAAAACAAATCGTGCCGCTGCAAAGCGCTTCAAAAAAACGGGTTCCGGCAAATTTACATACGCAAAATCAAATGCCAGCCACATACTTACAAAAAAAACAACCAAACGCAAAAGATCTTTGCGAAAAGGACATATTATTGATAAAACAAATGAAAAAGCTATCAGACTGCTCCTTCCCAATTGATAATACTCTTGAAAAAAGATATTTCGTATTTCAAAGCAGCCTGATTTATATATTTAAGGAGAAAAACTATGCGCATTAAAAGAGGATTTAAAGCAAATCATAGACGGAAAAAAGTATTAAAACTTGCCAAGGGGTTCCGTGGGGGTCACAGCAAACTATTTCGAACCGCAGCAGATACCGTCGACAGGGCTCTTACTTATGCATACCGTGACCGCAGGGTCTGTAAGCGCGATTTCAGAAGACTATGGATAATAAGGATAAATGCTGCTGCGCGAATGAATAATATGTCATACAGCAAACTAATCCACGGTCTTAAATCGGCAGACATCGCCCTTGACCGTAAAGTTCTTGCAGATCTTGCAATATCAGATCCTTCCGGATTCACACAATTAGCCGGCATTGCAACAAAGCAGATCTAAGTTTACAATTGCCATTTAAGATTATGGCGTATCAAAAGATTACATTTCTTTTGATACGCTTGTTATATGTTTTGTTCCGAACATCTTAAGCAAAAGTAAAGACAAATAGATAAAATTGGAAAACATAATAGATCAGATTTGCACAGAAGCTCTTAGAGAAATTGAAACTGCGAAAAGCAAAGACGGCTTAAATGCAATTTCAGTAAAATATCTTGGCCGAAAAGGTATCGTTACACAATTTTTAAGAAATATTTCAAAGCTTCCCGCCGAAGAAAGACCAAAAGCAGGAGAAAAAGCCAACGAGATAAAGAAAATTCTTGAAAAGGCATTTGAAGATACTGCAAGCAGCCTTAATTCTCAGTCACCTCAAGCGAATGACTATATTGATGTCTCTTTACCTGGAAGATCTGCTTTTCCCGGTTCGCTTCACCCTGTTACCCAGATTACCAGGCAGATTTGCGACATATTTACCCGGATGGGTTTTGATATTGCAGAAGGGCCGGAAATTGAAAGTGACTATTATAATTTTGAAGCCCTTAACATTCCAAAGTATCATCCGGCAAGAGATATGCAGGACACTTTTTATGTTTCAGACAATATTGTTTTAAGAACCCACACGTCGCCTATTCAGGTTCGGGTTATGGAAAAGCGCAAGCCGCCCGTTAAGATTATTGCGCCCGGGAAAGTGTACCGGAGCGATTCCGATATCACTCATACGCCGATGTTTCACCAGGTTGAAGGTCTGATGGTTGGCGAAAACATATCTTTCGGAAATTTAAAGGGCATTCTTACCAATTTTGTTCATCTGATGTTTGATGAAAAAACGAGCTTAAGATTTCGCCCCAGCTTTTTCCCTTTTACCGAGCCAAGCGCTGAAGTTGACATACTTTGCGTCATGTGCAGGGGAAATGGTTGCAGGATTTGCTCCCAGACCGGTTGGCTTGAAGTGCTTGGCGCAGGCATGGTTCATCCCGCCGTTTTTGAAAATGTGGGGTATGACACCGCGAAAATCACCGGTTTTGCTTTTGGTATGGGAGTTGAACGCATTACAATGCTCAAATACGGAATTGACGACATCCGTAAATTTTTCGAAAATGACTTCAGATTTTTAAGGCAGTTCTGATATGAAAGTTAGTTTAAGCTGGCTAAAGGATTATGTAAATATCGAGATGGATATCCAAGATCTGGCATCTGCTTTAACTATGACAGGCCTTGAAGTTGAGTCCATCACTAATTCATTAGACTATCTCGAAAATGTGGTAGTTGGTCGAATAGTTGAAATCAGTCCTCATCCTAATGCCGAAAAACTGAAAATCTGCCGTGTTGATACAGGTAACAGTATCGTGCAGGTTGTCTGTGGCGCACCCAATATAGTCGAAAACATCTTTGCTCCGCTTGCGCTTCCCGGAACAGTATTTCCTGACGGATCCGTTCTTCAGGCATGCGACATACGCGGACAAACATCAGAAGGGATGCTATGCAGCGAAAAGGAGCTTGAGCTTGGCGACGACAAAAGCGGTGTTATGATTCTTTCCGGCACACATGATGCAGGAACAAAAATTTCAGAAGTTCTTTCTCTTTCCGACTTTGTTCTTGAAATCGGACTTACCCCAAACAGATCTGATTGTCTGAGCGTAATTGGAATTGCGAGGGAAATTGCCGCCATTCAAAAAACAAGGATTGAATACCCGGTTAAAAATCAACCGGATAAAAGCAGGGATATACTGAAATATACTTCTGTCAAAATTGAAGCCCCGGAACATTGCCCAAGATATGCTGCCGCCCTTATTACGGATATAATCGTATCTGAATCTCCCTTCTGGCTGAGAAAACGCTTATTATCAATAGGGCAAAGGCCTATCAACAACATAGTTGATATTACTAATTTCGTCATGATGGAATGCGGTCAGCCTCTTCATGCATTTGATTTTGACAGGTTGGCCGAAAATAGAATTGTAGTTCGTACCGCAGAAAAGGGAGAAACCTTTGTAACTCTTGATCAGAAAGAACGTATCCTTGATCCTGAAATGCTCATGATCTGCGACGGGAAAAAGCCTGTTGCAATAGCAGGAGTCATGGGGGGGCTTAATTCTGAAATAGGAAATTCCACCAAAAGCGTCCTGATTGAAAGCGCCTATTTCAATCCTTTAAGCATAAGAAAAACCTCCAAAAAGCTTGGGCTGAGCACCGAAGCATCTTATCGTTTCGAACGTGGTTTAGATCCCCTTGGAACAGTTAATGCGCTGGTAAGAGCCGCCTTTCTTATGACCAAAATAGGAAATGGAAAACTGATAGACGGTGTTATCGATGAAAACCCCCTGATCCATGATGTAGTTCCAATCGAGCTCAAGATAAGCGAAACCGAACGACTTCTTGGCATAAAACTGAACAGGGAAAATATTAAATCCTGCCTGGAATCAATAGAATTTAATGTAGAAGATGCTGATTCCGACAATCTAAAGGTCACGCCCCCCTCTTTCAGGGTCGATATAACAAGGTCTGTTGATCTTATGGAGGAGGCCGCACGCCTTTATGGATACAACAATATACCTACAATATTGCCTCTTATTCATGCTGAAACCACTCAGCCGTTAAAAGCCCTGACTCTAAGAGATAGGATTAAAAACATTATGACCGGCCTCTCGTTCATGGAGGCTATTAATTACAGTTTTATAAATGAATCATCCTGCGATCAGCTAATGCTTCTTTCAAATGACAAAAAAAGGAAGCTCCTGCATGTTATGAATCCTATAAATGAAGAGCAGAGCGTAATGAGAACGTCTCTTGTTCCCGGTCTCCTTGAAAACATGCGCCGGAACTTATCACAGCAAGTTAGGAATCTTAAGCTGTTTGAAATCGGAAATATTTTCTTGAGCAGGGGGCAGGATGCTCTTCCTGAAGAATTGGAAATGGTGGCTGGACTATGGACAGGCGATCGTTATAATTCTGCCTGGTACGCAAAGGAGACCGGTTGTGATTTTTACGATATAAAAGGGATCGTTGAGGGGCTCATATCCGGACTTAATATAAACAATATCCGTTTTACAAAGATGCCTTTGGAATTGTGCTGTTACACAAAACAGGGATATACAGCTCAGGCTTCAATAGAAGGCAGGCCCATAGGCCTTGTTGGAGAAGTTCATCCTGACGTTCTTCGTAATTTTAACTTGAAGCAGAGAGCCTTTATTTTTGAATTGAACTGCAACACTATTCTTGATCTTATAAACAAAGTAAAGACATCTAAGCCATTGCCAAAATTTCCTTTTACAACAAGAGATATTACCGTTATAATCAGTAAAGATATTGAAGCCATGTCTATACTGGAAAAGCTCAATAGCTATGGTGAAAAGCTTATTGAAAATACACAACTGTTCGATATTTTCGAAGGTGATCCTGTTCCGCCCGGGAAAAAGAGTGTGTCTGTCAGGATAATATACAGATCTTCGGAAAAAACTTTAGAGGATAATGAGGTAAACGGTATTCACACAAATATTACAAACAGGCTTTTAGGGGAATTTGCTGCATCACTGCCGGCCTGACAACCTTTTCTGAAGCCCGAGCTATAAAGATGCAAAACGACTCACAAACTGACATAAAAATACCCGATAAACTTTATTTCAAGATCGGACAGGTTGGTGAAATAGCAGGGCTGCCCACGTCTGTCATAAGGTTCTGGGAAACCGAATTTTCTAAAATTAATCCCAAGCGTTCCTCCTCAGGGCAGCGCCTATACAGAAAAAGCGACGTTGAGATTATCCTCCAAATAAAACATCTTCTTTATGATAAGAAATTTACTATCCGCGGAGCAAAAAAACACCTTGGCTCCTACGCAGTTGAAAGCAGATTTTCTTCAGCTATAATGGAAGAGCTGCGCCAGGAACTCATTAGTATAAAAAAGATGCTGACTTAACTTCACGTCATTTTAATCCCGGAATCTTATTTATCTAACTTGAATCCTGGAACCCTGCCTTAAGCCAGCCTAATGGGTGTGGCGGGAATCTCCGAACCCTTCTTAATAGGAGCATTGACAATTTAAGGATGGTCAATATGCATTTTAAACTGCACTTACAAAGATATTTCAAAATCTGTTGACATTAATTATAAATTGTCATACATAACAACATTCGGTAAGCGGGCATAACTCAGCTGGTAGAGTGCAAGCTTCCCAAGCTTGGAGTCGCGAGTTCGAATCTCGTTGCCCGCTCCAAATAAAGTCCGCCTTTTCCGTAAAAAGGCTGTTTTGGCAGGGTCGATGAATATATGTTTTGGAGAATTTATTTGAGTATCTTATTTTTTAGAAACATGTGATTTTCTCGATCCATCGTTACAATTTTATTACGTTAAGGGAAACGGGCGACAGCCCGTTTTTTGTTTTAAACGAACAACCGGCACATAATGCAGATGAAAGAAAAAAGAACAGTTAAAAAGACAGATGAATCCTTAACCGCAAACGTTTTACAAGTCACCACTGAAGAACTTATTAAAAAAGTTAAAGAATTTGCAGAACCGCTGTGTGCTTCAGAAGGGCTGGAACTTGTATTTATTGAGTGCAATAGGGAGTCAAGCGGAAGAGTTATTCGTCTCTATGTTGATAAACCGGATGGAGTCACATTGAGTGACTGCACCCAAATAAGTCGGCAATTAATCGATATCCTTGATATAAATCTTAATACAAGCTGGTCTTACAATCTTGAGGTTTCATCACCGGGATTCGACAGACCTTTAGGAAAGCCTGAGGATTTTGACCGGTTTAAAGGTAATGTTGCAAGAATCAGAACCTTATCGCCTATTGAAGGGCAAAAAAATTTTAAAGGTGTTATTCTTGGATTTTTTGATGGATTTGTAAAACTTAATGAGAATGACAAAGAGATCGCCATTCCCTATAAGTTAATCACCAAGGCTCGACTATTCGACTATAACGGAGAAAACCGATGCTCATATCAGAAATAAAACGTGTCGTTGATCAGGTAAGCCGGGACAAGGGAATTGATAAAAACGTTCTCATCAAGGCAATTGAAGAGGCCCTTAAATCGGCTGCAAGAAAAAAATTTGGGAACAAAATAGAAATCGAAATCCAGTACAACGATCAAACAGGAGAAATAGAGGTTTTCCAATTTAAAGAAGTAGTCGAGGTGGTTAATGACAACTCAGTTGAAATAAGCTTTGAAAACGGACGCAAACTTGATGCTGAATGTGAAATAGGAGATAGCCTTGGAACCAAAATGGATACCACTACTTTCGGCAGGATAGCAGCCCAGTCAGCAAAGCAGGTGATTATTCAGAAAATGAAAGATGCCGAAAGAAACGCCGTTTATTCAAGTTTTATTGACCGTAAAGGTGAAATAATAAATGGTATTGTACAACGTGTCGAGCACTCAGGAGACATCATAGTAAACCTTGGCCAGACTGAAGGCATATTGCCGGTTCGCGAGCAGGTTCCAAAAGAAACTTACAGGCGGGGTGACCGGATAAGAGCTCTTCTTTCAGAAGTCCTTCAGGACTCCCGTGGCCCTCAAATCATTCTTTCCAGAACCAATCCGAACTTTCTGGTTAACCTTTTTAAAACAGAGGTCCCCGAAATTAGCGAGGGAATCGTAAGCATAATGGGTGCTGCCCGTGAGCCTGGTGTACGGGCTAAAATCGCTGTTTCCTCAAACGATTCTGATATAGATCCCGTTGGAGCTTGTGTTGGAATGAAAGGAAGCCGGGTTCAGAATGTTGTACAGGAATTGAAAGGTGAAAAAATTGATATTATAACCTGGCATGTTGATGCCGCAAAATTTGTATGCAATGCCCTGTCTCCAGCTGAAATAAAGAGAGTAATTATTGATGAAGACAACCGATCCATGGAAGTGATAGTACCTGATGAGTCTCTCTCCATAGCTATCGGGAAACGAGGACAGAATGTGAGACTCGCTTCAAAGCTCACCGGGTGGAGTCTCGATGTCCAAAACGAATCTCATTATAATGAAGCTCTAAAAAATGGTTATGATTCTCTTGTGTCTTTGCCGGGAGTCGGAATAAGCCTTGCCAATTCATTAATTGAAAAAGGATTTGCCTCGGCAAGGGAGATAAGCAATGCTGCAGTCAGTGATTTAACTCAGATAAAGGGCATTGCGACTGAAAAGGCTGAAAAACTTATACGTTCGGCAATAGAAGCCGTATCAAAAAGAAGTGACGAAAACAGCGAAGTTGACAAAGAGGCGAAAGAGATTTCCGATAGCGGCAACATACCGGAATCTTAATTTATATATAACTTAGGATGTTAAGAGGCAGATTAATTCTGTGAAATACCCGTTAACAATATTATTGGGGGGACTGAATGGCAAAGATCAGAGTATATGAACTTGCCAGAGATCTTAATATGACTAATCAGGTTCTTCTTGACAAGATTAGAAGTATGGATATCGACGTTAAGAGCCACATTAGTTCTTTGGATGATGACACAGTAGCAAAAATAAAAGCAGGAATTCATGGTCCGGTTGCAATTCCAGAAGATGTAGAGGAAACTCGAGTAAAGCCTACAATTATAAGGAGGCGCAAAGTTGTTGTTCAGGCAGAGGCAGAGCCCGAACCTGAACCGCCTTCAAAAATGCCTCCCGAATCTGAAGCTGCTTTTCAAGATCCGAAATTGCCGTCAGAGGAGATTCCCGAAAAAGAAGCTGCTTTGGCTGAGATTGATAAAAAAGCGACTGTTGAAACATCTCCTGCCGAAGTAAAACCGCTGGAGCCTGAATTGGCTGAAGAAGTCAAACAGCTCCCTGCAGAGGAGCAAAAACAGCAGGCTATAAAAACGTTAAAACCTGTTAAGGCTTTGAAAAAAGCTAAAAAAGATACTCCTGCAAAAATTCTGAGGCTACCTGATATACCAAAGGTAGTGGAACCGGCGGCAGAAGAAAAACCGGCCCAGCCTTCGGCTCCTCCCGATAAGACCGCTCCTGCATCGCATGCCAGGACGCCTGAAACTGGAAGACCTCATATTCATGGAATAAAAACTACCGTTGAAATAACTCCTGAACTTTTGCGTAAACCCGCTCATGAAAAAGTTCATGAAAAGATCGTCCAGAAAAAAGAGGTTGTTCTTCCAGAAAAAAAGAAAAAGAAGGATAAAGATAAGGTCGAAGATGAATTAGAATTAAGAGATAAGAAATTATTTAAAAAGAAAATTTTTAAGAAAAAGGAGATAGTTGAGGCTGAAGATCTTTATGCGCCTCAACCAAGGATACGTAAAGATAAAAAAGGCGCTAAAATAAAGGTTATACAAGCCCAAAAACCTCTTATAACTGTTCCGAAAGCTATTAAGCGCAGGATAAAGGTTGATGATGCCATCATATTATCTGAACTTGCAAAAAGAATGGGTATTAAATCAAGCGAAATGATAAAAACTCTTATGGGAATGGGTGTGCTGGCAACTGTTAATCAAACAATAGATTTTGACACGGCGGTACTGGTTGCAACTGAGTTCAATTACGAAGTTGAGCGGGCATCTTTTGAGGAAAGCACTTTTCTAAAAACTGAAAAGGATGATCCGGAATCTCTTACAAGCAGGCCCCCCGTAGTAACAATAATGGGACATGTCGATCATGGAAAAACCTCCCTTCTGGATGTAATCCGCAAAACTAAAATTACTGAAATTGAAGCCGGTGGAATAACTCAGCATATAGGGGCCTACCACGTCTCAACAGACAATGGACAGATAGTATTTTTAGATACCCCGGGACATGAAGCTTTCACAGCTATGCGCGCAAGAGGAGCTAAAGTTACTGATATCGTAGTTCTTGTTGTTGCGGCCGATGACGGCGTAAAGCCTCAAACTGTGGAAGCAGTTAATCATTCAAAAGCCGCCGGAGTTTCTATAATTGTTGCTGTTAACAAAATAGATAAACCCGAAGCTGATATTGAACGGGTTAAACGTGAATTGGCCGATCTCGGGCTTGTTCCAGAAGAATGGGGTGGTGACACTCCCTTTATAAAGGTATCGGCAAAACAAAGAACAGGAATAAATGACCTGCTTGAAATGATCATTCTTCAGGCCGAGGTTCTTGAACTAAAAGCAAATCCCAACAAGCTGGCATTAGGTCACGTAGTTGAAGCAAAGCTAGATTCCGGAAGGGGTCCGGTTGCAACCGTTCTTATAAGCGAAGGCACTCTCCATACAGGAGAATCGGTTGTATGCGGCATTCACTACGGGAAAGTGCGGGCCCTTCTGAATGACAGAGGAATGAAAGTAAATGAGGCCGGTCCATCAATTCCTGTCGAGGTAATAGGTCTTTCAGGCGTGCCAATGGCTGGAGACGAGCTGATTTCTATTGCAGATGAAAAAGATGCAAGACAGGTCAGTACATATCGAATACAGAGACAACGTGCCAAGGAGCTTGCCAAAACAAGCAGGCTTAGCCTTGAAAATCTGTTTGACCGCATTCAGGAAGGACAGGTTAAAAATCTTACCCTGATACTCAAGGCGGATGTTAATGGCTCAATCGAAGCTATAAGAGACTCTCTCAATAAGCTATCGAATAAAGAGGTTAAAATAGACATAATCCATTCCGGAACAGGTGCCATTACCGAATCGGATGTTTCGCTTGCCGCAGTTTCCAACGCCATTATCATTGGTTTCAATGTTCGCCCAAGCTCAAAGGTACAGACAATAGCGAATGATGAAAATGTCGATATCCGCTACTATAATATAATTTACAATGTTATCAAAGACATAAAAGATTCTATTGTCGGCTTGATGTCTTCGACATACGTTGAGCGTGTTCTTGGAAGAGCACAGGTCCGGGAGGTTTTCCATGTTCCCAAGATTGGAACCATAGCAGGAAGCTATGTAACAGACGGAAAAATAGAACGGGGGCGGCAGGTTCGTCTCATCAGAGATGGGATAGTATGTTTTGAAGGGAGAAACTCATCTTTAAGACGATTTAAAGATGATGTTAAGGAAATCTCAAGCGGTTTTGAATGCGGAATCGGTATAGAAAATTTTAATGATATAAAAGTCGGCGACATAATTGAATTTTATTACATGGAAGAGATAAAACCGGAATTTGAATAAACCATGGTTGTCGGTCTTGGAATAATAACATTCAGGCTTCATGA
>CAYODW010000064.1:0-15022 GCA_964402865.1 uncultured Desulfonema sp.
CCAGCAAGTAAGCTTCATTCCTCAAGATTCGTGCGCCTTGCATAATGAGCTTTTTACTTTGCCGTCTAAATTTCGACTTTTTTACGATTTCATAAAATTTGACGGCTTAAAAACCAATAAGTATTATATTAATTACATATATTCAACCATAATTTATACCCTCAAAATCTCTCGCCTCTTGCCTCTCGCCTCATGACTCCACATCACAAAGCAGAGCAAGCATATTAGGAAAAGAAGCAGGATGAAAAGTATTTCCCGATAAAACCGCTTCAATGTTTTTTTCCGCGGCTTGGGCAAAATCGATCCTGCCCGTTATTTCGGACAGGTGCAACAGGTTCCGGATTGCAACAGAGCCAGGAGATGGGATTATGCTGTCCGAATCATCTTTTATCCTCAATATAAGGTTTTTATCATGTTCTGGGGATGTCATGTAAAAACCGCCGTGTTCTGTATCATAAAAGGATTTTAAGTGTTCTTCGCAGAGCAGAACAGCAGTTTCAAGCCATTTTGGTCCGGAATCGGAAGCGTAAAGATCTATAAGTCCGAAAATCAGGAATGCATAATCGCTTCCCATTCCCGGAATATTTTTTTCCCCGTCCCGCCATCTTCTGAAGAGCCTTCCGGTTTTTTTGTCGTATAGATAAGATAATATGAATTCTGCCGCGTTTGTTGCCGCTTCGAGATATTTCTTATCGCCAAGAACCTGATATGCCTTGCAAAGAGCCGATATCATAAGACCGTTCCAGGAAGTGAGTATCTTATCATCAAGATGCGGCTTTATTCTTTTATTTCGTGCCAGGTAGAGTCTGTTCTTTGATTCGTCTATGGTCAGGGCAGCTTTTTCTTTTGAAAGGTTAAATTTTGCTGCCGTCTCTTCAACTGTATGTTTCACATGAAGAATGTTTTTCCCTTCAAAATATCCGTGAGGATCATTATCAGCGTTTCCCTCAGGCAATACACCAACATGGAACGAAAATATTTCTGCGGAATCATCTTCCAGAATGTCATTCAGCTCTTTTCGGCTCCAGACATAAAAAGCCCCTTCAATCTTTTCATCTGCTTCTTCAGAGCTTCCCTTGCACGGTTTATCCGGAATACTATCGGCATCTTCAGCCGAATAAAAGCCTCCCTGAGGGCTTGTCATGTCACGAAGAACATAACCGGCAGTCTCTTCGGCAATCTTTGCGAAATAATTATCGGATGTTATTTGATAAGCTTCAAGATACACCGTGAGGAGCTGGGCATTGTCATACAACATTTTTTCAAAATGCGGAATATGCCATTTCCCATCGGTTGAATATCTGTGGAATCCTCCGCCGATTTGATCATAAATGCCTCCTCTCGCCATTGCTTTCAGCGTAAAGTCCGCCATGTGAAGAGCCTTTTTGGCAGAAGCCGCTTTTCCTATTTTTTCTCCTAAAGAAGAATAAGCCAGGAGAAAATTTAAGATGGATGGGGATGGAAACTTAGGAGCTTTCCCGAATCCGCCAGACTTTTCGTCAAAAACGGCAAGATAATATTCGAAGGCTTTGTCGAGATGAGTCCGCCTGTTTTGCTTTGAAGAAGGAACTTTCTGTCCGGAAGAGAGGTTTCTTCTCAATGCATCTGTAAGTGCTTCGGCAGAACCTATTATTTGCCCGTAAGTTACGGGATCTTTCCATACAGTTGCTATTTTATTTAGAAGATCGGACCATGAATAAATTCCGAATCTTGATTTATCCGGAAAATAGGTACCGCCGAAAAATGGTTTCAGTTTCGGTGTTAAAAAAACATTCAGAGGCCATCCGGCTGAACCTGTCAGCGCTGTTACGGCGCCTATATAAATCCGGTCAATATCAGGCCTTTCTTCCCTGTCAACTTTAATACATATGAAGTCTTTATTCATAATTAATGCGATTTCAGGATCAGTGAAGGATTCCTTTTCCATTACGTGGCACCAGTGACAAGTTGAATAACCTATTGATAATAGCACAGGCTTATTTTCTTTTTCCGCTCTGGCAAAGGCCTCTTCGCCCCACGGGTACCAGTCAACCGGATTATACGCATGCTGCATAAGATATGGACTCTTTTCATTAATCAGATGGTTGGGAATCTTATTCATAGCAATATCCTCCAGACACTATTCATTTTCATAGTTTCGGGCTTGACAATAATAATGCTGCTCTTATTTTAACTGATAATAATTCCTATTTAGGAATTGTCCAATTTTTCAACGGGAAAAATATGATGGACTCGTAAAAAGTCTGGAATCCCGTCAATCCCGCGAAAACGGGAGTCCAGAGCTAGTTTAATAGACTGGATTCCCGCTTTCGCGGGATTGACATAAAAAGTCAAATTCGGACGGAAAAGCCAAGCCGTCAAACATAAATCTTTCCACGAAGGGAGGAACTAATGGAAAAGGAAGAATCAAGTTCTAAAAAAACAATAAACCCTAAAGATGTTACAATTTGTGAAGCCACGGCCCGGATGCTTGAAAAGGCTAAAAAAGACGGCGTTGAAACGGCTTTCGACAGGGCTTTAAGCATGAAAGCATGCCCCATCGGGGCCGACTCAGCATGCTGCAAACATTGCGCAATGGGGCCCTGCAGGTTAAATTCCAAAGACCCTTATGGCAAAGTAGGGGTATGCGGAGCAACTATAGATACAATAATGGCCAGAAATTTTGGCAGGATGGTTGCGGCTGGAGCCGCATGCCATAATGATCACGGAATGGCCATGCTTGATCTTTTCAGAGAAGTCGCAAACGGAAACAATCAGGATTATAAAATAAAAGACGTGCATAAGCTGGAAGATGTCGCCCGCTCTGTCGGAATTGAAGTTGAAGGAAGAAGCATTAAAGATATAGCCTTGGATCTGTATAAAGAACTGGAAAGAACATATACACAGGTTGAAGGCGAAATACCGTTCGCAAAAAGAGTTCCCGAAAAAACACTTGAGAACTGGCGCAAGCACGGAATAGTCCCAAGAGGCGCCATGCGTGAAATCATGGAGCTTATGAACAGGACACACATGGGTGTTGACCAGCATTACGAGAATCTAACCAAGCAGTGCAGCAGAACTGCTCTTGCAGACGGCTGGGGCGGATCAATGGTTGCAACCGAAATATGCGATATCCTGTTCGGCACGCCGACACCGGTGAGCGCCGAAGTAAACATGGGTGTCCTTAAGGAGAACGAAGTCAATATTATCGTTCATGGTCATGAGCCGAACCTTTTTGAATCAATGCTTGTATCTGTCAATGAGCCTACACTTTTAAATGCAGCAAAGGAAGCAGGCGCCAAAGGTATAAATCTGGTAGGTATGTGCTGTTCGGGCGCTGAAATGCTTTCCCGCCACGGGATTCCACATGCAGGAAACTTCATGTCAACGGAAGCGATCCTCGTAACAGGCGCTGTTGACGCAATGGCTGTTGACATACAGTGCATTAAGCAGGGCCTTGTCAAAGTTGCCGAATGTTACAATACATACCTGTTTACCACCAATCCAAGGTGCCATATCGAAGGGGCGCCTCATATTGAATTTAATGAACATGATCCGAGAGCCTGCACGGATGAAATCGTTATAAAGGCTATTACAAGGTTTAAAAACCGCAAGGCGCCGATAGATATTCCCAAGATAAAGAATATCGGAATACATGGTTTTTCACACGAATATATAAATTACATGCTGGGCGGGACTTTCAGGGGAAGCTATACTCCGTTAAATGACAACATTATAAACGGAAGAATACGCGGAGTAGCGGGAGTTGTCGGCTGCACCAATCCAAGGGTACGGCAGGACTGGGTTCATGTTGAACTAGTTAAGGAACTGATTAAAAATGATGTGCTTGTACTTCAGACCGGATGCTCCCAGATCTCACTTGCAAAAGCCGGACTCTATACTCCGGAAGCGGCCTGTCTTGCAGGACCCGGCTTAAGGGAAGTCTGCGAAACGGTCGGCATGCCGCCTGTTCTTGGAATGGGATCATGCGTTGACAACAGCCGGATTCTTGTAGCTGCATCCCAGATGGTCAGGGAAGGGGGCCTTGGAAACAGCATAGCCGATCTTCCTGTAGCAGGCGCCGCGCCTGAATGGATGAGTGAAAAAGCTATTTGTATCGGGCAGTACTTTGTTGCTTCAGGTGTTTATACGGTCTTTGGAGTAACCTTCCCGATAATAGAAGATACAAAGTTTCACAAGCTTCTTTTTGAAGGGCTTGAGCAGCAGGGATTCGGGAAATGGGGATTTACTCCTGATCCT
This sequence comes from uncultured Desulfonema sp., assembly GCA_964402865.1. Lineage (GTDB taxonomy): Bacteria > Desulfobacterota > Desulfobacteria > Desulfobacterales > RPRI01 > RPRI01. Next base: position 4,240 of record CAYODW010000064.1, read on the forward strand.
TATGAAATGGCAAAAATGATGATTGCCCATATCGACAAGAAGAGAAATGCACTCGGCCTTGATAAAGGGAAAGAGCGGGTGCTGGTCGATATGGCTGCTCGAAGAGAAATGGCAGCTGTAGCATAAAATAGGGTTTAAGGAACCAAGGATGCAAGGGTTCGAGTGACTTAAAAGCGTTCGCTAATACCGCTTGCTTGCGGCGGGTTAGCGAACCACCTCTGCTCGAAGTAATCAGTTTTGTACAAGTTGATCCTGAATTAATAATTATCCATAATATCATTATTTTCATTTTTATTTTCATCTGCCGTATTTTTAGAGATATGCCCTGATTCCCAGCGTTTATCGAGATAATAGAGAACAGGGACGGTCATGCGGGAGAAGAGCAGAGAGGCCACTTCTCCGGCCATAAGAGATATCGCGAGTCCCTGGAAAATAGGATCAAAGAGTATGACCGAAGCTCCTACCACAACGGCCGCCGCAGTGAGCATCATGGGCCTGAAGCGCACAGCACCGGCGTCTATTACTGCAAGATCAAGCGGCATGCCCTGCGAAACCCGAAGTTCAATGAAATCAACCAGAATAATAGAGTTTCTCACAACAATTCCAGCGCCTGCAATAAAACCTATCATGGAGGTCGCTGTAAAAAAAGCGCCCATAAGCCAGTGAGCCGGCAGTATTCCTATAAGGGAAAAGGGGATCGCCATCATTATCACGATCGGGGTTGAAAAAGAATGAAACCAGCCCACGACCAGCACGAATATCAGGATGAGAACTATACCGAAAGCTATTCCAAGATCCCTGAAAACCTCATAAGTTATATGCCATTCACCGTCCCATTTCATTGAAAACCGGCGATCGCTGTCGGGAAGGCCCGAAGTATGCTGAACTATCTTATAGCCTTCGGATAGGGATATTGCGTCAATCTTTTTTCTCATCTCAAGTATGGCATAAACAGGGCTTTCCTTTTCACCTGCAACATCGCCGGTGACATAGACAACCGGCATAAGATTTTTATGGTATATGCTCCAGTCCAAATCGGATTTAACTGCTTTTACCAGGCTGGAAAGAGGGATGAGGCTGCCGTCTTTCCGGGAAATTTTGATTGATTCAAGCCTTTCAATTCCGGCTCGTTCTGAAAGAGGCATTTTCAATAAGATAGGGACATCTTCTTTTTCGAGTGGCTGATGAAGCAGCCCAGCCTGTCTCCCGGAAAGTGCGAGCTCCAGAGTACTTGTTACCTGCGTAAGGTTTATACCGTGAATGGCCGCCTTTTCCTTATCAACAGTTAAATTATATCTCGTCTGATTTTCTTCCATATACCAGTCAACATCAACCACACCGGGAGTCTCTTCGAATATTTTTTTTATATTTACAGCAAGTTGTCGCTGGCGGCTGTAATCAGGGCCGTATATTTCCGCAACAAGGGTTGAAAGAACAGGCGGACCTGGGGGGACTTCTGCGACTTTTATCCGAGCATTATACTTTTCGGCAATCTTCTGTAAAGGAGGGCGTATGCGCTTTGCTATTTCATGGCTCTGATCTTTCCTTTGCCCCTTTCCCGCGATATTCACTTGGATGTCGGCCACATTTGCTCCCCTGCGCAAAAAATAGTGGCGCACAAGACCGTTAAAGTTGAAGGGACCGGATGTACCCGCATAGATTTCGTAATCGACAACTTCATTTACTGTTTTAATGTAATCACCCATTTCAATGGCGGCCGATACCGTCTCTTCAAGAGTTGAAGATTCGGGCATGTCTATTATTATCTGAAATTCACTCTTGTTGTCGAACGGAAGCATCTTGACATGAACTTTTTCCATCAATACAAGGGCGCAGGAGGCTAAAAGAAGAAAAGCAACGAGAATAAGAAAGGCCGTACGCCAGAATGGTTTTTCAATGAGAGGAGTCATCACCCGGCGGTAAAGCTGCGTGCTCCATCCTTCTTTTTCATGGCTTTGCTCTTTATTATCCTTATGGCTTATGAGCCTGACCGAGGCCCAAGGGGTAACAATAAACGCCACAAGAAGTGAAAAAACCATTGCGGCAGAAGCGCCTACCGGGATCGGACGCATATAAGGTCCCATGAGTCCGCCCACAAAAGCCATCGGAAGTATGGCTGCTATAACGGTAAAAGTTGCGAGTATGGTTGGATTCCCAACTTCATCAACAGCTTCTATTGCGACTTTATGCTTGGGACGATCCCCGTTTTCAGGAAGCCTGTAATGGCGAACAATGTTTTCAACAATAACTATGGCGTCGTCAACAAGAATTCCTATTGAAAATATAAGCGCAAAAAGAGTTATCCTATTTAAGGTATAGCCATAAAGAAAAAATACGGACAGGGTCAGTGCAAGAGTGACTGGTATTGCAAGAGCGACTATTCCCGATTCCCGGTGGCCGAGTGTAAACCAGATGAGGATTGACACGGAAACGATAGCAATAAGCATGTGCAGAAGAAGTTCATCCGATTTTTCTTTTGCCGTTTCGCCGTAGTGCCTTGTTATGGTCATGTTTATGTTGTCAGGGATGATTGTTCCCTTCGCGTTTTCAATCCTTGCAAGGACCCTGTTTGCGACTGTTATGGCATTTGTACCTTTTCTTTTTGCCAGGGTAAGAGTGACGGCCGGCTTTATGCCTTCAGGCAGAGCGTCATCTGAAATCTTTTTTTCTTCTGCTGCCGGGCCCGTTCCAAAAAAGACATACTGGCCGGGCTCAACCGGACCGTCTGAAACAGAGGCTACATCCTGGAGAAATACAGGCCTTCCGTCATTAACAGAAACCACGATCCGTTTTACATCTTCAGCGTTTTTAAGGAATCCTCCGGTATGAACAACAACCTGGCCTTCCTGTGAAGGGAAAGATCCCGGATCAGATTCCATGTTGGCGGCGCATACCATGGAAAAGAGGCGATAAGGATCAAGCCCGAAGGCCGAAAGCCTTACGGGATCTATACTCACTTCAACCTGACGTCGTTCTCCCCCGATCATGGTCGTTATGGACACATTATCTTCGCGTTTTGCAATGTTTTCAACTTCAGCGGCAACGCGTCTTAACGTATAATGATCCGCATCTTTTCCCCAGAAGGTTAATGCAAGAATAGGGACATCATCTATGTAACGGGGTTTAACAAGCGGAGGAGAGACAGAGCACGGGATCCTGTCCATGTTTGCCATGAGCTTTGACTGAAGCCGGACAATAGCCCCTTCTTCATCCTGCCCGACAAAAAAACGGACGATTGCCATCGACATGCCGGGACTTGATGTTGAATATATATATTCTACGCCGGGAATTTCCCATAAAAGCTTTTCCATGGGCGAAGTTACGCGCTCTTCCACCTCTTTTGCGCTTGCTCCCGGCATGGCAACGAAGATATCAATCATGGGAACAATGATCTGAGGCTCTTCTTCTCTCGGGAGCGCAATAACAGAGGCGATTCCCAGAAGGATAGACGCAATAATTATAAGGGGAGTCAGCTTCGATTCAATGAAAAAATCGGCAATTTTTCCTGCTGCGCCGGTCTTCAGGTTCATGAGGAGGCCTCCACGCTCATTCCGTCAGCCATATTCGGCGGTGGATTCGGTAAGTAGTGGTCTCCGGGCTTTAAGCCGGAAAGAATTTCCACAGATTTGTCGAATGATTTACCGGTGCGGATAATTCTGTAATGGGCTTTTTTGGCATCGTCAATGACAAAAATTCCTGTTAACTGGCCCTGATGTACCAAAGCTGAAGAAGGAATTAAAAGCATTCTTACTTCTTCTGAAGGAATCTGAATCCGGGCATACATCCCGCTGTGAACATTATCTTGTGCCTTAAAATTAATCTTAACCAAAAAGGAACGGGTTTTGCTGTCTGCCGCCTTGACTAAAGCGCTGATCTCTCCTTCAATAGAAAGATCATTTAAAGACGGGATGATGATATTAACTTTTTTACCGGTACCCGCATTTTGCACGTGCCTTTCCGGAACAACAAGCTCAATGTAATATCCTTCTCTTCCTTCAATGCCGAGCAAAGGGCTTCCCGGGGAAGCAAGATCTCCGGCTTCGACCATTTTAGCCGTAACCAGAGCGTCATATGGCGCAGTGATTACCGAATCCTTTTTAAATGACTTCGCGGAAACGAGGGCGGCTTCGGCCTGCTTGATTCTGTGGCCTGCAGCCAGAACCATTGACTCAGTCTGTGAAAGGGCGGCCTCAGCCTGGCGGTTCCGTGCTTCTACTTCTTCAAATTCCTGTTTGCTTGCCGATTCCTCCCTTATAAGATTAAGATAGCGATCATAAGTGGCACGGGCAAGTTTTGATGCAGCCCTTGCGGAATCAACTGCCGATAAAGAAGCGGCATATTCCTTTTGAGCTCCGGCTTTTGCCTCTTCCGCCTGTGACAACTTAGCATTTACCTGGCTGTCATCTATAAGGATCAGAACATCATCCTTTTTTACAACATCGCCCTCCCTGACATTGACGGTATTAACAGTGCCCATAAGCTTGCCGGACAGGGTGCCTGCCTTTTTGGCGTGGACTGTTCCCATTGCTTCATATAAAAGAGGCATATTGATATATTGGGCCTCAGCAACAGTGGCTTTGACGGCAGCAGCACCATCTTTTTTAACAGTACCCGGTTCAATTTTGCCTTTGCAGCTTAAGAAGACTAAAGCTGATATTAATATTATGACGTGAATAAATTTTCTTTGAAGCATGTCAGACTCCCTTTTCCCGTCGTTCGTACTTCGAAATTCGAGATTCGGTCTTTAAACCGGTAAAGTATTCCGACGATTACCAAAATATATATGTTACTTCATGCTGTCGTTAATAATTCCTGTTGCCAGTTTAAGCTGTGTTGTTGAAATATTGCAGTCATGCAATGCTTTTAAATGGTTTGTGCGGGCCTGCTTGAGAGCCGATTCCGCATCCATTAGATTGACAATAGTCAACAAACCGTTTTCATAACGCTTTCGGATTATACGCATATTCTCTTCAGCCTGAATAACGGATTCCTGCGCAACCTTAATTCTTTTCCACGAGCTTTGAGTCTGGTAATATGCCCGGCGAACCTGTATATTTATTCCGAGTTCAAGTTCCTGTTTTATCGCGCGAACCTTTTCCAGTAATGCCCTTGCCTCAGTTGTTTTCCCCGATATGCGTTGCCCGCTGTACAGGTTAAAGCGCATAATCGCACCAAGCATGAAATTGTCGGCCGTGTCGGTGAAAGATTCTGAATTAACCTCGTAATTCCCTATTAAATGCAAGCTCGGCAAATGACCTGCCAGAGATTTTCTGACTTCTTCTTCCGCCATAGATTCCTGAAAAAGAAGTTGCCTGAGATCCTTTCTGTTTGATAGAGCAGTCTCCACCAGTTTATCAACCTGTTCTTCTGTCCAGGAGGGTGAATCAAGCCCTGTTGTGGTTTCAAATGAATTGCACTGAGAAATGCCCATAACCGAACAAAGCACCGCTTTCGCAATCAGGAGATTGCTTTCGGCGGAAAAGAGCTCCTGTTCCAGTTCAGAAACCCGGACCTGCGCCCTGAAGAAATCACTCTTTACTGTTAATCCGTTTTCAAATCTCGACTTTGCCATATTGGAATGGGCTCTTGCGGCATCCAGAATCTGACGTATCAGATCAAGATGTTCATAAGCAAGAAGAAGGCCGAAATAAGCTGTTGCAGCTTCGCCGATTACTTCTTCACGTGTTCGTTCCATCATTAGGAATGCGGCTTCATTTTCCAGTTTTGCCTGCTTTAAGCCTATCCATGCCTGCCCACCATCAAACAGAGTCCAGTCAAGAGTAACGCTTGTAATAAAATTGTTTATGTCATCAGGGTCGTTCAGTCTGTCCGGGTCAAAATCAGACCGGGCAATATTTTCCTGGTTCAGCTTTGTACCAAAAGCCCACATCGGGTTGGTTGTCCTGTTGTAAGTTTCATTTAGATGTATCTGAGGAAGAAGTCCGGAACGGGCCTGTGTTATCCTGGATTTGGAAGCTTTTGCCTTAAATAAAGCGGCTTTTGTTTTCGGGTTATTTTCAAGAGCTTTTTTAACGGCATCAGAAAGGGATAAACAACTTTTTTCTTCTTCAGCTTCAGAAGCAAAGACAAAGAAGGAATAGAATAACAATACAAAGATTAAATAAAAAAGAGAGGTTTTGATAAAAAAGGATTTCATACAGCCGCCCCTTATATGTAACTAATAGAGATTTCTAAATGTTGTAAGCATATTAGGATGATGAATCTCCTCTTTCATATCAACAGTGTGGCAAAGGCTGCAGTTTTTGTTTGCTCCTATGGGGTAACGGTTCTTCTGATACATGAGAGGCTGAAAATTTTCTCTTTCATCACCAAATATGTTTGCAGCCGGATACTCGGCATGTGTTATTCCATGACAAGCCGGACACATGATTCCTACTTCGTCTGAACGCATTTTGTATAGAGATTTAGCATCCCTGGTCCACATGTTTTGAGGTGACTGATCCGTATCCGGAGGATTAAAGCCGGTATGGCAGTTTAAACAGTCGGGCTGATTTACCCATGGTTTTCTCGGTTCAATCTGTGTAACAGAATCCGCGAGTCTTGGATAAAGATTCTTCATTAACTTTTCAGCGCTTTTTTTACCATCCTTTTTTTCATGTATCAAAAGACTTAAGGCATGATCTTCCATTTTCCCATGGCAGTTTGAACACTCAAGGCCGATACTGCTGTGAATGCCTCTGTAACTTTTTGAGAATCCGGATGAAGTATGACAGTTGCTGCAGGGATCCGGGTCATTTTTAGATATGTAATTGGCATGGAATCCATGTATGGATGCTGAAAGGTTCAGATGTTTTGTACCGATGTCAGTGTCTGCCTGGACTTTGGAATGGCATTTTGAGCACATTTGAGGATTGCCTCTTTTTACAAGCGCTTCAAGCTCAGTCCGGTTGGACCGGTCATGCGCCCTTATTATATCAAGTGCTGTTTCATCCGAAAGTCCGGTCATACTTTTTTTTGCCCAGTTTCCACCATGGCAGTTGCGGCACCCCATTTCCGTTGATGCCGGAACAGAAATTCCGGTTGAGCATAATACCCGTCCATTTTGAGCATCTCTTGCCTCAATGTATATCATTGGAAAAGGAATATATGCCCCGTCTTTTCTGTATGGAACAACGGGGATATCGGCTGCGGAATATGCCATAATATTTTCGTTATAATCCATTTTGCCGTCTGTTTTATTTCCCGATAATCCCTCATTTTCCTTTATCTCGCGACCGAAAAGGGCCTTTGAATGTTTCCAGAAATCGATCCGGGAAGAAGGCATGTCAAACCCATCCTCGATTCTGTATGTCAATTCAATGTTGCCTGAAACAATTTCAGGTGGTTTCCCCCTTTTTATGAGCTGGGCGTATATTGTTGTTCCTGGATTGGATAAACCAAAAAAGCGATTGTTATCAGAAATATAGTGCATACCCTGCCCTGTCCAGCCGAGTAAAACATATTCGTCTTTGGAGGGATCAAAAGGAAATGTTTTTGTTTCAAGTGAGGAAATTGAATACCCGGAAGGAATTTCATCTTTTCTGCCGTTTAGCTCCTTAACAATGTAAGCCGCAAGGGCCTTTATCTCTTTGCCGCTTCCCGGAAAAGGAGGCATATATTCATTTATCTTTCCCATGCCGGTCAACATTGACTCCATGCCGTAAGTGGAATATTTTTTTGTCGCCTTACGTATGTCATTTACAGGGCCTCCGACTGAGTGGCAGGAGATGCACATAAACCTGAAGACTTCCTTTCCCGCCATGAGTTGATTCTTGTCATCGATATCTTTATTCATGGCCCATCGCGAATTTTTTAATATCCCGTTATTACGTATGAAATCATTCTCTTTTGCCGGAATAGAGTTGGAATAAATATCTCCGTATATTACATAAGGTCTTCTTCCGGCTTCCCTGATCCATTCAAATGAGCCTATATATAAAAGACCCATTATTAAAAGACAGCAGGTTACAATAGTTTTTAACGGCGCCGAAATACGTATAGCCATAATAACACCGCCTGTAAATATAAGCGGTGAAAGCAATAAAAAGGCTTTTATAAATGGCGGGATTTCAGGTGAACCTTGCAGAATCATCAGCTTTTGCGATTCGGGAAGGGAATTTATATACCACGATGCCGAAACCAGTAGAAAAATAAAAGGAATAATAAGCCATCTGGCGCAATAGCCCTGCAATTGATTCCTTAAATCATTTTCTTTAATGATGGAAGAAGTAATAAAGCCGAAAAGTCCGGCAAGCATGAAAGCCATGAATGTCCTGAAAAAAAGAGACGGCCAGAAAGAAGGGTTGAAAAAGCCGTCCCAGAAGCTTTTAGTTGAAAGCCACTCCCCCGGAGTCAGCATGAATGTGACAATGCCGTTTATTACAAAAAGCGAAAGCCATCCGAACACAAAATAAAGCCAGCCGATGATAACGTGTTGTCTTCTGTCCATCTTCCCGAAGGTGTAGTAATATACGAAAAGTGCAACGATCTCTCCGAGGAAAAACACCCATTCAGTAGCAAAGCCGAAAACAAAATTATGTATGAGGAGAGATGTGGCGGCGGGGTTTAACAGAGAAATAGTAAACCATATGCCTACGCCTGTAATTGCTCCGAAAACCATGGAGACAAGAAGAAAAAACCTGGTATGCTTTCTGGTATATTCGAGAATGCCGAAAGAGTTTTCCCTGTAGCCTTTCATTTCTGTCAGGACAAGGAACAGCCCTCCGCCGACAGCGAAATGAGCAACATAAACATGAATAACTGCAATGAAAGCGATAAGGAAACCGCCTCCAAGGAAATCAAGCTCCCAGACAGGATAGTTGATTATATAATTATACGGCATAATCTTAACTTTTTACGATTACATCAACAGTTAATTAAAATGGCTTTACCTGCATCGCACACCTGATAATATAAATGATAATAACTGTGCCGATGATCAGGGCTGCCAAAAACATTATCATGGGAGAATACTGATAAATTGTGTTAAGCTTATCGACGGCAAAATAAGGCTTAAGATAGGCTGTTCTAACCATATCTCTTACGACTACCATAAAAATTATGCTGATTATTGTCGCCCAGGCCGCAGGCCACACCTTTTTTATAAAGCCGAAAACAAGAGCTGCAATTCCGGCAAATAAACCAGCAAGGAAGACAGCAGAAATAACAATATCTCCGCCAAGGAAAAGAAGCATTATATCTTTTGGCAAACTGATTAAAAACCAGATACCGACACAAAACTGGACTAAGGTGGCGTATATAAAGTACTTCATGCCTCTGGTAATATTTATGTCTGAATGACTGACGCCGTTTTTCTTTTTTCGTTGCCATGTAATTGCAATAAAAAGGCCGCTTACTGCAATGGATGCAATTACAAAGTGAAAAAACCGCGGGAAAAGAGTTGGTTCTGAAAGATTGAGAATCGTTCCTGACGGATTGGCAAAATATCGGGTCCATGAGCCTGGGATAAGCATCAGCGTCATATTGTTTGTATAGAAAAAAGCTGTAATCAGAAGAAGCAAGGCCGATAAACCTGCAGCATACTTTCGGGTCTGGGCGAGGCTTTCAAAATTGAATTTATATATATATGCTGCATAATAGGCTGTTATAAGGAGAAAAATAACCGACAACCAGTAAACAGCCATAAGAATGGAGCTTGTATAAAAGAAGTTTCCATAAAGAACCTGCAAAAATAGCAGAGGCGCAACACCGAAGTTAATGGTAAAGGCTATTATAAAAGTATTTTTTTGAGAAATTTCTTTCTGGAGATAAATCAAACTTCCGTCTGATTGGCGCCTGATACTGCTGATGAACGCTATTATTACAGACCCCAGCATTATATTCATCAGAAGAATATGGACGGTAAAGGTTGTAATGAGCATAACCTTAAACCATGCCCAGTGAACGGGTATTATGTCAGGGGCAGGGATAAGAGATGCGGTATCCATATAGACCAGTTCCTGTTATGATATCATTTATCGAAAATTCGGTTAATTTGCCTTCGGCAAAAATCTTTAACTTAGAGTCGTCATTTTTTAATGATGAAAGCATGCTTTCTGCTTCAAAAGGATCCATTGCACATATGGCCCATGCTGCAAGACCGCGCAACATTGTATCCTGTGAACTGATATAGGGGATAAGAAACGGCATGGAATCCTCAACGAGCTCTGGTCTCACGCGGGCAATCCGACCTATACCCCATATAACTCCCTGCTGGAGAACTTCATTTTCAAGATAGTTTCCATTTTCACTGATGTAGGAGATTAAAATACGCGCATATTCATCTCCAAGTTTTTTATTTCGTGCGATTATTTCACCCATGGCCTCGGGTGAGCCCCAGCCGATTCCTCCGGATTCATCGTTTAAATTCCACATGAGGCGGCGCATGACAACTCGTGAAGATTCCATGTCGGCTGCTGCCATCCCTGAAACAACTTCTCCCATCGCAGTGACTGCGTGCCATTTAATCAGTTCATCGGTATTATAGAGACAGGAGAAAAGATGATTTACGACCTGCCTTCCGGGGAATTCATTTATTTCTGAAAGCATTTTATTAAAATCATTCCCGGACAGAATTTCAAAAACTCTTTTTTTTAATCTCCTTCCTCCGGTTCGGTTTTTATCCATGCTTTTTACGTCGTTATAGCGATTGTCAGAATAATGTTCCGATTGGATACCGTTCAAGTTGTTTGGTTATGGGTGCGTATGCTGACCGCAGAAAAACTTTTTTTAAGTCTTCGAGGACGCCCCCAAATAGACAATAAATATTGTACAGGCGGAGACA
>CAYODW010000065.1:0-7578 GCA_964402865.1 uncultured Desulfonema sp.
TATCACCTACGGAACGAACAATGAATTCGGCTTTGACTACCTGAGAGACAACATGAAGTTTGACAGGGAACACCTGGTTCAGCCGGAGCTCAATTTTGCGATTGTTGATGAAGTGGATAGTATATTGATAGATGAAGCAAGAACCCCTCTTATAATTTCAGGTCCCGCTGAAAAATCAACCGATTTGTATTACCAGGTCAATGGAATAGTGCCGCTTCTTAAGGAGGGAAAGGATTATTCAATCGATGAAAAAGCAAGGGCGGTAGTGCTGACCGAAGAAGGAGTCGCAAAAGCCGAAGGATTGTTGAAGGTATCAAACCTCTATGATCCAAAACACATAGAACTGCTGCACCATATTAATCAGGCTTTAAAGGCACACACACTGTTTAAGCTGGATGTTGACTATATAGTTAAAGACGGGGAAGTTATTATTGTTGACGAATTTACAGGTCGATTGATGCCTGGTCGTCGCTATAGTGACGGTTTGCACCAGGCGCTTGAGGCCAAAGAGAATGTTAAAATAGAGAATGAAAATCAGACCCTTGCAACGATAACATTTCAGAACTACTTCCGTATGTATAAAAAACTTTCAGGAATGACCGGCACAGCCGACACAGAGGCTGCCGAATTTAAGAAAATTTACAATCTTGATGTGGTTGTCATTCCAACAAATATGACAATGATAAGGGAAGATTATCCGGATTCCATTTACAAAACTAAAAGAGAAAAATATGAGGCAGCAATTAATGAAATATCCGAACTGAATAAAAAGGGGCAACCGGTACTTGTTGGGACTGTTTCAATCGATGTTTCAGAAAGCTTAAGCGCTAAATTGAAAAAAAGAGGCATTAAACATACTGTATTGAATGCCAAAAATCATGAAAAAGAGGCCGAAATTATTGCCATGGCCGGCCAGAAAGGATCTGTTACTATTTCAACAAATATGGCTGGACGGGGAACCGATATCGTGCTGGGGGAAGGAGTTACCGCGCTTGGCGGGCTGCATGTTTTGGGAACCGAAAGGCACGAAAGCAGGCGCATAGACAACCAGCTCAGGGGGCGGTCAGGCAGGCAGGGAGATCCGGGTTCTTCAAGATTTTATCTTGCCCTTGAGGATGACCTTCTCAGGATTTTTGGAGGCGAGCGAATTACAGGCATTATGGAAAAGCTTGGAATGCAGGAGGGTGAACCCATTGAACACAATCTTATCAGCAGAGCAATTGAAAATGCGCAGGCAAAGGTTGAAGGGCACAACTTTGATATAAGAAAACAACTCATTGAATACGATGACGTGATGAACCAGCAGCGCGAAGTAATATACAGGCAGAGGCGTGAGGCGCTAAAAGGGAAAAGTCTCAAGCCTGCTATTGAAAGTATGATCCAGGAAAAAGCTGAAGATATTGCAATTACTTTTGCCGACGAAAAAATGCTCCCTGAAGAATGGGATCTGAACGGAGTATCAGAATCGGTTTTCAAGCAGTTTAATTTCCGCATGAATAATTTAAGCGGCGGGAATCTGGAAGGATTGACAAAAGAAGGCCTTGAACAACTTATTTATGATGAGGCTCTGAAAGTCTATAATGAAAAAGAGAAACTGGTAGGTTCTGAAGATTTCAGGCATCTTGAACGCGTTATTATGCTCCAGACAGTAGATAACCTATGGAAGGATCATCTTCTTTCGATGGATCACCTTAAGGAGGGGATAGGTCTCAGGGGTTATGCCCAGCAGAATCCTCTTGTGGTTTACAAGAAAGAAGGTTTTGAGATGTTCCAGGATATGATTTCAAGAGTCAAGGAAGAAATTATAAATATCATGTTCAGGATTCAGATATCCGAACCACAAAAAATAGAAGAAATAAGAAAGCCTAAGGAGCAGAAACTTTTATTTTCAGGCGGGGACGAAGGGGTTGCCAGGAAACCTGTGAAAAGGGAAGAAAATAAGGTCGGGAGAAACGATCCATGTCCGTGCGGCAGCGGTAAAAAGTTCAAAAAGTGCTGCGGAAAGAATTAGGAGGCGCGAGGCGTGAGGCGGAAGGCGTGAGGGGACTGCATGAGCCGGGTGCAGCTGGACAAGATTAAGGATGGTGCTTTGCTTGTATATATAAAACTGCTTCTGACGGCTTTTTTCTGGGGAGGAACGTTTATTGCCGGAAAAATTGTCGCACAAGATGTTGAACCATATTCGGCCTCATTTTTAAGATTTGCGGTTGCTTCAGCCTGTCTTGTTTTCTTTACATGGAAAATGGAGGGTAAATTTCCGGCACTTAAAAGAAATCAGATTATACCTGTAATTCTTCTCGGAATGACCGGCATATTTTCATACAATGTTTTTTTCTTCAAAGGACTTAAAATAATCGGCGCCGGACGCGCGGCTCTGATCATTGCGAATAACCCCGTTTTTATAACTCTTCTTGCGTCATATTTTTTCAAGGAGAGACTGAATATATTCAAGCTTGCCGGAGTAGCAATTTCCGTTACAGGTGCCATTGTTGTTATATCGAGGGGTAATCCTCTTGAGATTTTAAGCGGAAGCCTTGGATGGGGTGAATTGTATATCTTCTGCTGTGTTTTGAGCTGGGTTACTTTTTCATTAATAGGCAAGTCAGTAATGTCGGATCTTTCTCCTGTTGTCGCTATAACATATTCTTCAATAGCCGGAACCGCTTTTCTTTTTATTCCTGCGTGGTATGAAGGAATTGCTTTTAAAATGCTGACATATTCTATTTCAGACTGGCTGGGAATTGTTTATCTCGGATTTTTCGGAACAGTCCTCGGATTTGTATGGTATTATGAAGGTATAAAAAAAATAGGACCTTCAAGGGCAAGTCTCTTTATTAACTTTGTACCGGTAAGTGCGGTGTTTCTTGCTTTTTTCATACTGAAAGAGCCGGTTACGCTTTCCTTGCTTGCCGGGACAATTTTGGTATCATGGGGTGTTTACATGACTAATTCGAATGTGTCCATAGCATCTGTGAGGGGCTCAAGTTGAGAAGTGAGTAAATAGTGGCTGGGATCAGAAACAGGAATCTGTGAACAAGAAACAAAAAATATATATCCAATCAGAAAAAGGGGAACGCTTTATGAGAAAATTCATATGGTTGATTGCTTTATTATGTGTAACAGTTGCGTTCGGTTGTCATTCGAGAACAGATGCTCCAAAAGCAGCAAAGGAAGTCAAAAGAGAGACTAAAAAAGCTGAGACCGATACTTTATCCGAAACCGTTTCTGCCGGCAAAAAACCCATGATAAATGTATTGATGGACATGGGTGGTGATGATCTGACACAAGCTCAGATAGATCAGAGGGAGCAGTTGAACGACTTTATGGGCAAGGATCTTGTAAGGATGCTAAACAAGGCAGGTTATGAAGCAAACCTTATAGAAAATCGTAATCAGTATATAAAAGGAACTTATCTCCTTAAAATATCCATAGTAAAATACAATCCCGGAAGCAAAGCGGCACGGATCGTTGTCGGATTTGGAGCAGGTGCCGTCTCTCTTGATACGCGCTATGAGTTTTTTGCTCCTGGGGGAAATCTTCTGGTTTCAGATGAGCACGGCGTCGGTTCCAGTATGGATTGGACTTCCTGTGCAAGAAAATTAAACAAACAGACAGTTGAAGCTGTGTCCGGCAAGTTAAAATAATAAAGATCAAGCTGATTTCTGTAAACCAGATTTTTTATAACCATTGCCGCGTTCCAAAGGTATAATTTGAATATGACGGACTATTTTAATTTTGATACTCCTGTTGACAGGAGCGGTACATACAGCATGAAGTGGGATAAATACAAAGAAAAAGATATTATCCCTCTTTGGGTTGCTGACATGGATTTTCTTTCCCCTCCTGCCGTTATTGATGCTTTAAGTGAAAGGGTTAAGCATGGTATATTCGGTTATACTTTGCCCCCTGATGAGCTTTCGGCAGTTGTCGGCCGAATGCTCGAAGAAGAATACGGATGGAAAACCGAAAAAGAGTGGATTGTATGGCTTCCCGGACTTGTGACAGGGCTTAACGTTGTATGCAGAGCGGTGGGTAAAGACGGAGATGATGTTATGACCGCAATTCCGGTTTATCCTCCTTTTCTCACAGCTCCGGGAAACTTTCACAGGAACCTCATAAAAACGCATCTTATTGAGACAAACGGTCAATGGGAGTTTGATTTTGAAAGCATTGAAAAATCGATAACGAAACATACACGCCTTTTTCTGCTCTGTAACCCTCATAATCCTGTCGGGCGTGTTTATAACATTGATGAGCTTATCTCTCTTGCTTCAATCTGCTCAAAACACGATATTATTATAAGTTCCGATGAAATTCATTGCGGTTTGCTGCTGGAGCCGGGGACGCGCCATATTCCCGTCGCTTCCCTTTCTACCGAAATAGCCGACCGCGCTATAACCCTTATGGCTCCAAGCAAAACTTTTAATTTGCCTGGTCTCGGCTGTTCTTTTGCAATAATATCAAATCCGGAATTGCGGAAAAGCTTTAATGCGGCAATGAATGGAATTGTTCCACGTGTAAATACTATGGGTTATATAGCTGCAATTGCAGCATATCGTGACAGCCATGACTGGCATGCCGCTCTTCTTGATTATCTGCGGGAAAATCGTGATCTTGTCATAAGTTCCGTCAACAAGATTCCGGGACTTTCGTCACGGCAGATTGAAGCCACTTATCTTTCATGGATCGATACAAGGCAGAGCGGGATTGAAGATCCCGTAAAGTTTTTCGAAGATGCGGGTGTCGGGCTTTTTGATGGAAAAGAGTTCGGTACACCGGGCTTTGTAAGGCTCAATTTTGGCTGCCCGCGGTCATTGCTCGAAAAGGCCCTTGAAAGAATGGCAATTGCCATTGAAAGAAGATCACGCATCACCAAATTATAAACCATAAGAGCCAATTGCAAAAGTCCTAAAAATAGAAGAATTTGTCATTTCTACGAAAGTGGTAATCCAGTCATTTAAATATGTTGTAAAAATTTATGGATTCCCGTTTGCACGGGAATGACGACTTTTGTAATTGGCTCATAAACCAGAAACGATAATCCATAATGTTTAAATATCAGGAAACAAACAGGTATTTTGCCCAGATTTCTGACGGACTAGAGGATATGGGTGCCGTGGAACTTGAGGAGCTTGGCGCTAATGAGATACATCCAGCATACAGGGGTATTTACTTTGAAGCCGATAAAAGAACATTATACCGTATAAATTATTCATCCCGTTTGATTACGCGCGTGATTGCGCCACTTCTTGCTTTTAAGTGTGAAGCAGCAGAAATTCTGTATAAAACTGCAAAAAACATAGACTGGCCGGCCATCTTCTCGGAAAGAAACACCTTTGCAGTATTTGCAACAGTTTCAAACAGCAAAATAACCCATTCCCAGTATGCAGGTCTTCGATTAAAAGACTCGATTGCGGATTTTTTCAGAGACAATTACGGGAAAAGGCCGGATGTTGATCCGGATAACCCTGATGTCTGGATAAATCTTCATATTGAAAAAGACAGGGCAACAATAGGAATTGATACTTCCGGAGGCTCCCTTCACAGAAGAGGATACCGCGGAGAAACGGTAAAGGCTCCGGTACAGGAAACAGTTGCGGCTGCAATCATAAGACTTACCGGATGGGGCGGGGATCAGCCGTTTTTCGATCCGATGTGCGGTTCCGGAACTCTTCTCTGTGAAGCTCTTATGCATTATTGCCATATTCCATCGGGAATTCTGAGGAAGAAGTTTGGATTCCAGATGCTTCCTGATTTTGATGCCGGAATATGGAAATCAGTTAAGGATGAAGCTTCCAAGAGTATTCGCTCCATTCCTGCAGGATTGATTTCAGGAAGCGACATTTCAAAAGATGCCCTATATACTGCAAGGGAAAATATAAAAGCTCTTCCGTACGGGGACAAAATATCCTTGAAAGTAACTGATTTTAAAAAAATACCGGAGCTGAACAGTTGCATGATTGTCTCCAATCCTCCTTATGGAATACGGATGGAAAGCAAAGACGGAATAGAAAGCTTTTATAAATTTCTGGGAGATTTTCTTAAGCAGCGCTGCAAAGGCTCTGTAGCGTTTATCTATTATGGAAACAGGGAGTTAATAAAAAAAACAGGGCTTAAACCTTCATGGAAAAAACCACTTATAAGCGGCGGGCTTGATGGGCGGCTTGTAAAATATGAGATTTACTAAAAATCTGACCGAAACAATGGGTGTTTTTCTCTGCTTGTGGCGGGTAGCTTCAAACAATAAATCTGTTGATTTTTAATTTCAGGAAGATTATTATTAACTTAACATTATTGAAGGTTGCAACTAAATGCAAAGATACAATACAATCCATTCACTTCAGGAACCGATTATTCGGCCTTTACTTTGTAAATATTTCACATCGATTATATGAGGTAATTCACAGACAATAACTCCATAATATTTAAGTATTACCTATATTTGAAATATGTGATAATTGGAAAATGATATAATGGGAGGGCAAACAATGAATAATATACAAAAAACAATAGCCATAACGGTAGTCGGCCTTATACTATGTTCAACTTTGGCTTTTGCTGGTTCGGATATAAAGGGAGCTGTAATAAATACATCCAACACAAAAAATAAGGCTAATGTTGCCCTGGGAACAGAAAGCAAGGCAAACCTTGATTCAGTTAATATAAAAGACAGCAAAGTAACTGGTGCCGTTGTAAATACACCTGCAGGGAAAACTTCTGTTAATGTAGCCGTTGGATCTAATAATAAAGCTAATCTCAGTTCTGTTAACATGGAAGGTAGCAATGTGAAGGGAGCCATATTAAATACTTCAGCCGGACAGGCCAGTACCAATGTTGCTGTCGGAAGCTCAAATACAGCAAACCTCGGTTCTACTAACATTAAAGGGAGTAATATCAAGGGTGCTGTTATTAATACGACGGGCGGAACCGCACTGACAAATGTGGCCGTGGGAAGTGGAAACAAGGCAAGCCTCGGTGCAACCGATATGAAAGGGGGTGATATTAAGGGCGCTGTGATCAACACTGCTGCGGGCAAAGCATTGACAAATGTGGCTTTGGGGAAAGACAACACGGCAAAACTCGGTGCAACCGATATGAAAGATACTAATGTAAAAGGAGCTGTAATCAATACAGCAGCCGGTCAGGCGGTCACGAACGTGGCTCTCGGCAAGGATAATACTGCAAAACTTGGTGCGGTTGACATGAAGGGGAGTGATGTCAAGGGTGCCATAGTGAATACGGCAGCCGGTCAGGCAGTGACGAACGTTGCTCTTGGAGCCGGGAATAAAGCAAGCCTTGGTGCTGTAGATATGCAGGGAAGCAGTGTCAAGGGTGCCATAGTGAATACGGCAGCCGGTCAGGCGGTCACGAACGTGGCTCTCGGCAAGGATAATACTGCAAAACTTGGTGCGGTTGACATGAAGGGGAGTGATGTCAAGGGTGCCATAGTGAATACGGCAGCCGGTCAGGCAGTGACGAACGTTGCTCTTGGAGCCGGGAATAAAGCAAGCCTTGGTGCTGTAGATATGCAGGGAAGCAGTGTAAAAGGGGCTATAGTTAACACAGCAGCCGGACAGG
>CAYODW010000065.1:7678-9549 GCA_964402865.1 uncultured Desulfonema sp.
GATATGCAGGGAAGCAGTGTAAAAGGGGCTATAGTTAACACAGCAGCCGGACAGGCGGTCACGAACGTGGCTCTTGGTAAGGATAATACTGCAAAACTTGGTGCGGTTGACATGAAGGGGAGTGATGTCAAGGGTGCCATAGTGAATACGGCAGCCGGTCAGGCAGTGACGAACGTTGCTCTTGGAGCCGGGAATAAAGCAAGCCTTGGTGCTGTGGATATGCAGGGAAGCAGTGTCAAGGGTGCCATAGTTAACACCGCAGTCGGACAGGCGGTCACGAATGTGGCTCTCGGCAAAGACAATAAAGCAAGTCTTGCTTCTGTTGAAATGAAAGGAAGTGAAGTTAAGGGCGCCATTGTTAATACGGCAGCCGGGGCTGCTGTAACAAACGTTGCGATTGGTAAAGACAACAAGGCAAACCTTGCTGCTGCGGAAATGAAAGGCAGCAGCATGAAGGGTGCGATTGTGAATACTGCTGCTGGAGGAGCTGTAACGAACGTTGCTATTGGAGCAGGCAATAAGGCCAATCTTGCTGCTGCGGAAATGAAGGGTAGCAGCATGAAGGGTGCGATTGTAAATACTGCTGCAGGCGGGGCTGTGACGAACGTTGCCATTGGAAAGGATAATAAAGCTAACCTGGCCGCAGTTGACATGAAGGGAAGTGATGTAAAGGGAAATATTGTTAACACGGCGGCGGGCGGAGCTGTAACGAACGTTGCTATAGGAAAAGGTAATAAGGCCAATCTGGCCGCTGTGAACATGGAAAACAGCAGCATGAAAGGCAATATTGTCAATACTGCCGCCGGCGGAGCTGTGACAAACGTTGCAATAGGCAGTAACTCCAAGGCAAATTTGTCTTCTGTTGATATGAAAAACAGCACCATGAAAGGTAATATTGTCAACACTGCCGCCGGCGGGGCCGTGACAAACGTTGCGATAGGCAGTAACTCCAAGGCAAATTTATCATCGGTTAACATGGAAAACAGCAACATGAAAGGTAATATTTCAAATACAACGGTAGGTGGAGTTGTAACAAACGTTGCGGTGGGGAGTAATACGAAGGCAAATCTCGGTTCTGTTGATATGAAAAACAGCACCATGCAGGGCAATATAAACAACAGAGCTGCAGGCGGTGTTATGACAAATGTAGCAGTGGGAAGTAACGCAAAAGCTAACCTGGGCTCAGTTGTTCTTGAAAACAGCACCGTTAAAGGTAATATTTCAAATAGGGTAAGCGGTGGAGCTGTAACCAATGTCGCGGTCGGATCCGGAGCCGAAGCTAATTCGGGTTCTGTTATTATAAAAAACAGAGGTTCGGGTGGTGTAGGAACTAATTCGGGGTTAGGGGTCGTTGTAAATGATGTAAGGGTACCTTTAGGAGCGATCAGCGGGACAAATACAAATGTGGCGATCGGTGGGAAATCAAATAAAAATTCGGTTGTATATAAATAATTAGTAGGGTTTTTTCTGGTTTAGGCTGTATTTTTAAACCTGAAACTGGGTGTACATTAAAGGGAGCGATTTATTGATTTATAAGAACAATTTTATGCTTTATGCGGGACTTGCGCATAGAAAGGAGTGCATACCAATAGAAAAAGATGGCCTTGCAAGTGAGTGAATTATTCACATGATATATGTGAGATTATTCACTGAAAAAAGTCTTTACGGTGTGTTATAAAAAAGCTATGTTTAGGTTGGTTGATTTTATTAATTTAACAAAAAAGCTACAAAGGAGGCAACAAAATGAAGAAAGTATTTTTGGTTATGGGTGTTCTTTTAATTTGTGTTTCATTGGCTTATGCGGGATCAGAAATAAAGGGCGCTGTTATCAACAAGTCTGATGTTAAAAATGCAGCCAATGTGGCAATGGG
>CAYODW010000065.1:9649-14432 GCA_964402865.1 uncultured Desulfonema sp.
AGGGCGCTGTTATCAACAAGTCTGATGTTAAAAATGCAGCCAATGTGGCAATGGGCCAGGGCGCAACAGCCAACATGGGCACAGTTGACATGAAGAACTCCCAGGTTAAGGGTGCCGTTATCAATCAGTCCAAGGTAGAGAATGCGGCTAACGTAGCAATGGGCAAAGGCGCTACAGCCCAGATGGGTACAATAGCCATGAAGGATTCCAAAGTACAGGGCGCTGTTATCAACAAATCCAATGTAAAGAATGCAGCCAACGTGGCAATGGGTCAGGGCGCAACAGCCAACATGGGCACAGTGGACATGAAGGGCTCAACTATCAAGGGTGCCGTTATCAATCAGTCAAATGTGGAGAACGCAGCCAACGTGGCAATGGGCAAAGGCGCAACAGCCAATACAGGTTCAGTAGTTATCAAATAGTAGTATTTTATAGTTAAATAATTTAGATGATCAGGGTTGCGGTTGTTTGCCGCAGCCCTGATCAAAAAAATGAAGCTGATTGTCTAAAAGAAGCGATGACTGTATTTCCATATAAAGTTTTTAAGCGCCCTCCCGAAATTTTTTCTCTGTGTTTATTAATAGTGTTTTGACATGGGGCATGATATTTTCTATAATTAGGCATATGAGAGTCAACATTTAAGGTGTCACGGCATTATATCAATTTTCACCGTTTGGTGTGAGGGGGGCATATGTATAAGAAATGGTTTATAATAGTATGTGTTGTTGTTATTCCGGCTATGATTGCTGGTTATAGCTGGGGGGAAAGCGATCTTGAAGACGGTATTTCAACATCTACCGATGATGGAATTCAAGCTGATGATGAGTTAGGCAAGAAGGATAATAATATTAACTTTATTGTTCTGGAAGCAATGGCCGCAGCCAAAATGAAAGCTAAAAAAGGTGACGAGGCTTCAAAACAAAAGAGTGGCGGTGACATAACGGGAGATAAGAATGAGAACAGTGTTGTAGTCGGTGCTGGCTCTCAGACTGGAAATATATATAATATTCAGGTTATGAAATAACACGTGTTGAATTAATATACACGATGAATCAACAGAAATGTGTAATGTCTAAAAATGTTATTTATTGAGGGGGAAAATGAAACATATATTTTGTAATATGCGGACCTGGCAGAAGATGCGAGTTGTATTGATAATCATGTCATTTTCCTTGCTTCTGGTTTCCTGCGCATCAATGGATCCGGCAAATGTTGATGTTGAGCTTAAAACAGCCCCACCGGTTGCACAGGTCACAAGCTTTACGCAGGCGCTGGCAGATCTCGGATTAATGACGGAAATATACAATGTTGACGAAGTAAAAATTCAGAGCAATCCCATTGGGGATAATACCGGAACATCGGGATCAACAGGCGGAGAAATTCCACGAGACATTACAGAAATGATAAAAAGCTCTCTTAATTCAATAGGTGGTAGAGTGCTTTTCATTCCGTATGACCCCTCATTTATTCAAAACCAGATGGTGACCGGCTATTCGAGCTTTGATGAAAAGCTCATTCCCGATGTTGTAATTAGTGGTGGCATTACTGAATTTGACAGAGGATTGGAAACAAGGGGAGACGGTACAGATGTAAGTGCAGGCGCCGAATTTACGGGTCTGCCTGGCTACCTTCCATCAAAAGAGGTTAAGCTAAGATATGGCGATACAACAAAAAGCGGACTGGCAAGCATCACTCTTGATTTTAACCTTCTTAATTTCAGAACTATGGCAGGTATTCCAAGGATGAATACCGTCAACAGCATGAAGGTATCAAAAGCAATGGGTGACAAAGAACTTGGAATAAGTCTTTTCGGGCAGACTTTTGGTAGAAAGGGCTCGATTAAAAAAGTCCAGGGAAGGCATGCGGCTGTCAGGCTTCTTGTTGAGTTAAGCATGATCCAGGTTGTCGGAAAATATAACGGCCTTCCCTACTGGAGATTGCTTGGAGAAGATGCTGAACCTGACAGGGATGTAGAAAGCGCCATAAAAAAATTTTATTACAGATTGTCCGATCCTGAAAGAATATTTAAAGCTCAGGAATGGTTATATCTTCACGGGCATGAACTTCAGCTGAATGGGGTTATGGATCAGGCAACGATGGCTGCAATACAGAAGCTTGACGGCAGCTATAAACCCGGAAGTCAAATTGATGAAAACCTGTTTCTTAAAATATATGTCTCGATTCCTATTAAAGAAAGCACTTTGGGGAGAAGGCAGTATCTTACAAGGCTTATGGGGCAGGAACCTGAAGCGGCGCAGACAAGTGCTGCGCCTCAGCCTCAGTCAGCGCCGCAAGTACAAGCCCAGGAAGCACCACAGGTACAAGCCCAGGCTCAGGCAGCTCCTGCTGCAGCAAAACAGCAGGCAGCTTCTGCTCCTCCAGCTGCTGCGGCAAAACAGCAGCAGGCAGCTCCTGCTCCAAAGGCATCCGCTGTGAGCAGTGTGAAGAAAAAGAGTTCTATAGGCAGAATACTTACGGATGACGAATGGTAAGATAATGATTCATGAAGAATAAACGAAAGAGTTACCCAAGGTTAATTATAATAATCTGCCTGCTTCTGATTTTCCCTGTTTTACCATCAACAGCGGGAAACAGGGAAATGGTGGAAGAGAGAACTCAGGAGATGGATGACCTGAACAAGCAGATGGTCGGTCAAATTCCAAGCCTGCCAAAAAATGGGAAAGTTGATGCGAAAGCGAGAGTTACAAATGAGGATGGTAGAATAATTTTTGATATTTATCATGTAAAAACATCTGTGAAGGAAGAAAGTTTGAACTTCGGCGGGGGGCGGCAGGAAACTGAAAGCAAGGAAACCTTAATGCCTGATGCTACTGAAAAAACGAAGAAACCAACCGAATCTAAATCTAGATAGTATTTTTATAAAAAACTTAAAATGATTCTGCCAATAATGGAAGCAAGAATTGGCAAACAGCTAAGAAATACTCCAAAGAAGGAGGAGGCAGTAATATGATATCAAGACGCATTAAGGCTTTACTTGTTTTAATTATTTGTGTGACTTTATTTGTGCCGAATGTATGGGCCGGCAACAAGAAAATGATGGCTATCATGGCGGCAAAAAATGATGCTATGAGGGGACTTACCGAGCAGGTATATGGACTGAAAGTCCGCTCTTCAGAAGAAGTTAAGAACATGACAGCGGACAGCTATGTCGGAAAGACTGATTCAAAGACATCAGCTACTTTGTCGGGAATTAAGATTACGGATGTAATTTATGATTCTCAGAAAGATATTGCCAGAGCCACAGCTACTATGACAGCCAATGAAATAGTTAACATAGAGGGCGCAAATGTGGCTTTGAACGGCAAGGTGTTCAAACATGTCGGCTTTGGAACAAGCTCTTCCGCGAATGCCGGTCCCTTGAAGGCCCTGAGGGCAGCACAGATAGACGCATACAAGCAACTGGCCCAGCAAATTGCCGGTTTTACCCTTGAAAGCCAGACTTCTGTTGAAAACTATATGCTTAAGTCGGATCTTATACAGACAAAAGTGCAGGCATCTCTTGCTCTTTCTGAAATAGTCGATTTTGGATGGGATAATTCCGGTGATGCATATGTAAAGATGATTTTAAAGGTAGACGAAGTAGCGGCAATGCTCGGTGAAGCTGTTATCGGCGCCGGTGAAGTTATAGAGGTAGAAGGTCTTGGTGCAATTCAGGATGATTTCAAGAAAGCCAAGGCTACAACCAAAAAACCTTAACCCGGCTTCAGCGTTATATTTTCTGTCAATCTGTATCTTTTATCTTAATATTTATCCCCTTCATTTCCCTCAATATACAGAGGTGCAGAGAAGGGGATTTTTTTTAACTTATCATTTGCCGGAAAGGAGATTTTTCAATGAAAGATAAGCAGCTTTGGACTGAAAGAATTAAATTTTTTCTGTTAGGAATAGCTGTTGTAACAGGTATCTTGTTTTTAGCCGGTGCAGATACTCTTAGTCCTCCTCCTCCAAACTACGGGAGGTTCCAAATATCATCATGGGCAACTTCTTTTGGAAACAACTCAGGAGGAGTCGGAGCTTTCGTTGTTGATACCATTACAGGAGAGACAAAAACAGTGTACAGCAGGATATATGGAGCTCCTGTTGAAGGAAAGCTTATCAAAAATGAATTGAAGAAACCCTTTATTGCCATAGATTAGTTGCAGGATCTTCGGTTTTTTAAGGCATCGGCTCCAACCGATGATAAATATTTTTGAACCGAAACAGCGAGCGCATTCCCCGACCGTTCTGCGGTGGGGAGCTTCAAATGGGGGGCTTTATGAATCCAATAAAATATATGTGGTTATTTTTTCAGTTAGTTATATTTGTGATAATTGTGGGCGGCACGCAAAGTGTTGCCGGAGGAATTACGATAAACATAGGCAGCGGGAGTGTCGGAGATATATCGATTGATGGAGGAACGGCACGCTCGGGCGGCAGTGGTTGCGGTGGAGGCGTTGAGGGGAATGGTATCGCAAAGAAAGAGAACAGAAAAGTCGGCATTTTCAGTTCTGTTGAAGTTGACGGAGCCTTTAATGTTTATATAGAGTGCGGCAAAAAGCAAAATCTTGAATTGAGCGGTGACAGCAACATCCTTCCCCATATAATTACAAGATTGAAGGGGAATACTCTTCAAATTACAACCGGCAAGACCATATGCCCGAAAGTATTGCTTGAGGTCGGGATATCCGCAGATAATATAGAGAAGGCAACAGCTTCCGGAGCTGTTGACCTTTCAATTTCAGGGGTAAATAACAATAATCTGGATATCGAGGTAGATGGCGCC